>CAZGFR010000065.1:0-18274 GCA_964524485.1 uncultured Anaerolineaceae bacterium
GATCTTGGGTAGCGAGCCTGGCATCTCCCCTGATCGCCATTCGGTCTCCAATGACGGGGTAATTTTACGACTGAATCAGTTTTCAATCTATAACAAATGTCATGTCAATGAGCGTGGTGACTTTTTCGCCTGTTGACTTTACTTGCTTTCGAAGGCGATGACCCGATTC
Organism: uncultured Anaerolineaceae bacterium; assembly: GCA_964524485.1. GTDB lineage: Bacteria > Chloroflexota > Anaerolineae > Anaerolineales > Villigracilaceae > JACPVF01. The sequence goes on from CAZGFR010000065.1 coordinate 170, forward strand.
CGCCCGTGGTTCTTGGCCTCGTACAGGGCCGCGTCCGCCTGTTTGAGCAGCAGGCCCAGGTCCTCGACCTCGCCCGAGATCACGTTGCTGGCCACGCCGATGGAGATGGTCAGGCGCACGCTTTGGCCGTCGATCAACATGACCGCGTCCTCAATCGTCTGGCGAAGGCGTTCGGCGGTGTGCTCCGCTTCGTGGAAATCCGTGTTGGGCAGCAGGGCGATGAACTCCTCGCCGCCGTAGCGGGCCAGCACGTCCGATTTGCGGGCGTTCTGCTCGAAGAGCTGCGACACGTGGATGAGCGCCTTGTCGCCGATCTGGTGCCCGAAGGTGTCGTTGACGTCCTTGAAGTGGTCGATGTCGAAGATCAGGATCGACAGCGGCAGGTTGTAGCGGATCGCCTTCTTGAATTCTATCTCAGCCAGGTGCGAAAAATGCCGACGGTTGAACAGCCCTGTCAGCGGGTCGATGCGCGCCAGCAGCTCCGCCGCGTGTTGCGCGCGCTTGCGCTCCCGAACCTCCAACTCCAGTTGCTTGTTGATCTCCGTGACGGCCTGGGTGCGTTCCTGGACCTTCTGCTCCAACTCCGCGCGGGCGGATTCGAGCGTCTCGGTCAGGGCGTTTTGCAGCTTCAACGTCTCCTGCTGTTTCTCCATCAGCGCCGCCTGGGCATTGATGGTCTCCTGTTTGTACAGGTTGAAGCGGTCCGCCAGCGCCACGGACTGGAACGCCACGATGTAGATGGCTCCCAATTGCAGGGTCTGCTCGGGGATGAGCTGCCCGATGGTGAAAGCGCCCATCCGCTCCAGGATGACGACGAACCCCGCCACGAAGAAGACGGTCCACGAGAGCAGGTAGAAGCGGGCGGGTTTATATCCCTGCAGCCAGGCGCGCACCGCCAGGACGGGAATGTACACCAGCACGACCAACCCAATGGGCAGGACCACCTCCAGGATCTTCGCCCCGATGAACGGGGTGGGGAGGAGGCACAGCGTCATGGCGCCCAGCAGGATGAAGTAGGGGAGTTTCCAGACCTTTGGCGCCTCCTCGATCTTGAGGAAGGTGGCCCCAAATAAAAGCGTGCTGATCATGATCAATTCCGCGAACAACGGGATGCTGAAGGTGTTGAAATAGGTCTGCCCGGGCCACAGATAATGCTGGGCATACGACTGGACGTTCGCCAGGAAGAGCAGCACCGAGACCTGGAAGAACGAGTAAAGGACGAAGCTCTTGTCCTTGACCATGACGGTCAACACCAGGTTATAGACGAGCATGATGACCAACGCGCCGAAGGACAGTCCGATCAGCAGGCGGCTATCCTGATCGTATTGCTCCATGGCCTCGGTATCCCAGATGCGGAGCGGCAGTTCCATGACCTGATCGCGGACTTGCAGGTAAATGACCTGTTCCGTGTGGGGCGGCAGCGGCAGGCGGAACACGAAGGACTCCTCCTGCACGTCCCGCGTGGAGAACGGATAGATGTACCCTGTTTTCTTTTCGCTGTATTGGGAATTGTCCTGTGTGGGAAGATACAGGACCACGGTGTTCATCGACGGGCGGTTCAGTTCCAGCCGCCATTTGGTCGCGACGGACGCGTCATTGCGGACGCGCAACCGCAGCCAGTAGACCGAGTCGGTCATCCCGAAGTTCAGGATGTCCTGTGTCCCCCGTATGAATTTTGCCTCGTATTCCGCCGAGCGGACCTGGTCCAGGCTCAGGCTTCCCTGGGGGTCTTCCAGGTAGTCCACGTAGGCGCCCAGGAGATATTCCTGTTGATCGTCGGTCAGGATCAGCAGTGGCTGTCCCGCCGCGGAAGCGGCAGCCGACTCCCATTGGAACCAGGCCAGCAAGGCTGTGCATATGAAAAGGGCCGCAACTGCGCGCTGCGCGTGGTGTTGGGATGGGCGCTGTCTGGTTCGTGCGGGTTCCGTCATTTTTTCTCAGGCATGGGTGGAGGTCTTTGGACGTTTCTAATTCAAGTGTAGCATTATTTTCGGCTTTGGCTATTCCCGGTTCACCAGCCACACGCCCAGCAAAATGACCGCTCCGCCCACCAGCGAGGCCCAGGTGACCTGTTCACCCAGGATGAACGCGGCCACCACCATGCTGGTCAGCGGCTCGATGTAGAGGAACGCGCCCGTCTGCGTGGCGGGCAGGCTGGCCAGCGCGTCGAACCAGGCGATGTAGGCCAGGCCCGTGGTGAAGATTCCCAAAAAGATCATCGCAGTCCAGCCGCGCGAGTCGAGTCGCGGAAGTTGGGCGGGACCGCCCTGGGCGAAAAATGCGACCGATGTGATCAGCCAACCGAGGGTCATCACCCAGAACGTCATCCGCGTGGACGGGTGCTCCTTCAACCCGCGCCGCGAGAGGATCGAGAAGACTGCCCAGTTGATGGCGCTGATGAAGATCAGGAAGTCGCCGATCACGCCGAATTGGCCCGCGAAGAAATTCCCCAGATTGCCCTTGCTGACCACCACGATCACACCCAGCAGCGCCACGCCCACGCCGAATCCCTGCACGAGGGTGATTCTTTCCTTTAGCACCATCCAGGCCAGCAGGGCGATGAACACGGGCGCGGTCGAGACGATCCACGCAGTGGTGGTGGCCTGCGCGGTTTGCAGTCCGTTCGATTGCAGCCACTGGTGGAACGAGATGCCGATAAATCCCAGCAGGGCGAAGTAACCCCACTCGGCGGGCTTGGGCCAGGCGAACTGCCTGCGCAGGAACACGGCCGCGCCCAGGATGGGGATTCCCATGGCGAAACGGAGCCAGACCACGGCGACAGGGGACATCTGTCCTACGGCGATCTTGGTGGCGATGAACGATCCGCCCCACACGACGACGGCGAAAAGCGCTTCCAGATAGGGGACAAGGCGGGATTTCTGCATGGCTGTTTCCTCGGGGAAAATTTGCCTGATTATACGTCACTCCCACTCCCCAATTCCCACTTTCCACTCTCGGGTATAATATGCCCTTCGGAGGCTCTTTCATGGAAATTACCTGGTACGGACATTCCTGCTTTCGGCTCACGGAGCGCAATTTTGCCACGCTGGTGACCGATCCATTCGACAGCAAGGCCATCGGCTACGAACCGCTCAAACTCAAGGCGGAGATCGTCACGGTCAGCCACGCCGCGCCTGGCCATAACAACGTCGACGCGGTCAAGGGCGTCACGCACACCATCACGGGGCCTGGCGAGTTCGAGATCGGCGGCGTGTTCATCACGGGCGTCCAGACCGACGGCGGCGCTTCGACCAAGAAGAAGAATTCCAACGGCGCGCGCAACACCCTGTACGTCTTCGATTACGACGGCATCACGGTGGCGCACCTCGGTGACCTGCAGCAGGTCCCCACGCAGGCTGAGATCGAGGCGCTTGGCACGGTCAACGTGGCGCTCGTCCCGGTGGGCGGCGGCGGTGGGCTCAACGCGGCCAAGGCGGCGGAGGTTGTCAGCCTGATCGAGCCGAACATCGTCATCCCGATGCACTACGCCACGCCCGATGTGAAGGTCTCGCTCGACTCGCTCAACAAGTTCCTCAAGGAAATGGGCCTTGGCAAGCTCGAAGCCCAGCCTTCGCTCAAGGTCACGCGCACGGGCCTGCCTGCCGAGACCCACGTGGTCGCGCTCGAATATCAGAAGAGTTGATGTGTCCACGCCTGTCAAAGTTCTGATGACCTGGGATATCGCGCCCGAACACGAACAGGAATACTTCGAGTTCGTGATCGGCGAGTTCGTGCCAGGCGTTCAACGGCTGGGATTTCAACCCACCGAGGCCTGGGCCACCCTGTACGGGACCTACCCGCAGATTCAGGTGGTCTTGCTGGCCGAGAGCGTTGCGCATGCTCACCGCATGTTGGGCTCCAGCGACTGGAGTCTCTTGCAGGATCGTCTCTTCACCTATGTCAAGAATTATTCCTGCAAGGTCGTCCCTGCCCGCGGTGGATTCCAATTCTGATGCCCGACCGAGTTTGTGTCTCATCCCGTCGCGAGGCGGGATGTTTGTTTTCTGACCGATGACCGATTCCCTCTCCTCCCGACTTTTAGCCTGGTACCGTTTAAATGCCCGTTCCATGCCCTGGCGCGGACATTCTGACCCATACGCCGTGTGGGTCTCGGAGATCATGCTCCAGCAGACTCGTGTCGAGACGGTCGTCCCATATTTCGAAAAATGGATGGCGCGCTTCCCGACGGTCACTGCCTTGGCCGAGGCTTCGGAGCAGGAGGTTTTGAATCAGTGGGAGGGATTGGGTTATTACAGCCGTGCCCGCAACTTGCACAAGGCGGCGAAGATCGTAGCCGAGAAATTCAACGGTGAATTGCCGCGTGACCTGGATGCCTTGCGGAGCCTGCCTGGCATCGGGCGCTACACCGTCGGCGCGATTGCATCCATCGCGTTCGGCATGGATGAGCCGACCCTCGACGGCAACCTGCGGCGCGTCTTCGCCCGTCTCTTCGATGTGACCGAGCCTGCCGACTCGCCTGCGGGAGAAAAAATCCTGTGGGGGCTGGCGGCGGAGCATCTGCCCAAGGGGCAGGCGGGCGATTACAACCAGGCTCTCATGGACCTGGGCGCCACGATTTGCCTGCCGAAGAATCCGCGCTGCCTGCTCTGCCCGTTGACGGAGCTATGTGCGGCGCGTGAGGCGGGCGCGCAGGAACTGCGTCCTGTGCTCAAGCCGAAAAAGGAAACGCCGCATGTCGTCCATGCGGCGGCGGTGATCGTCAGGGGTGGGAAGGTCTTGCTGGCGCAGCGTCCGCCCGAGGGGCTGCTGGGTGGGATGTGGGAATTCCCCAACGGGCCTGTGGAGAGCAATCCCGCCGAGGGGTTGGCGCAGGCCGTCGAAACGGGATACGGGCTTCAGGTCCAGGCGGGGGAGGGGATGGGCGTCGTCCAACATGCGTACACCCATTTCAAGATCACGGTCCACGCCTTTCGCGCGGAGGTGGCCCGCGTTCCTCGTCGTCCCAACCTCCAATGGATTCCCATCGCCGAACTGGAAAATTACCCGATGGGCAAGGTCGATCGACAGATCGCCAGGAAACTGTAGAGGCGACCCCACGGGTCGCCTTTATGTAAAATTAGGATTTGCTCAACGTCACGAACACCATCGGCTTGCGGCCTGTTTGTTCGTGCAGGTAGGACTTGACCGCGCTGGCGATGTCCTTTTCGCTGTCGAGGCCGTTGTGGTTGACAATGTCCATCACCCGCTGGCGCACCTCGGGGATCAATTGTCCCGCATCCTCGGGGGAGAGGAAGCCGCGCGTGATGATCTCGGGGTCTTGCAGCAGGCGGCCTGAATACTTATCCACGTTCAGGTCGATCAGCAGGATGCCCGCGCGGGCCAGTTGTTCGCGCTCGCGCATCACGCCGTGGTCCACGTCGCCGATGGACTCGCCGTCCACGAAGATGTATCCGCCAGGGATGCGCTGCCCGAGCTTGATGCTGCCGCCGTGGAGCTCCACCACCTGGCCGTTCTCGGTCACGATGATGTTTTCGGCTTGAACGCCGACCATCTTGGCCAGTTCGGCGTGGCGCATCAGCTGACGCAACTCGCCGTGGATGGGCATGAAGTGCTTGGGGCGCACCAGGTTGAGCAGCAGTTTCTGCTCCTCCTGGCTGGCGTGACCCGAGACGTGCACGGGGGCGATGGAGTCGTACACCACTTTTGCGCCGCGGCGCAGCAGGCGGTTGATGGTCTTGCTGATGGTCTCTTCGTTGCCAGGGATGGGATGTGAGGACAACACCACCGTGTCGCCTGTCTTCAGGTCGAACTGACGGTTGGTGCCCGCCGAGAGGCGTCCCACGATGGACGAGGGTTCGCCCTGCGAGCCCGTGCACATGATGACCACCTTGTGGTTCTGCATCTGCAAGGCCTGATCGATGGGCACGATCAGGTCGTCGGGGATGTCGAGGTAGCCGAGTTTGCGGGCGATCTTGACGTTGTCCACCATGCTGGGACCCGCCAGCGTCATCTTGCGCCCGAACTTCTTGGCCGAGTCTGCCACCTGTTGGACGCGCGAGATGAGCGAGGCGAAGGTCGCCACGATGACTCGTCCCTGCGCCTCGCTGATGACCTTGTCGAAGGCGGGGCCGATCACCATCTCGGACGGGGTCCAGCCTGGGCGTTCGGCGTTGGTCGAGTCGGAGAGGAGCAGGTCCACGCCGCGCTGGGCGAAGTCTGCGAGTTTCGCGTAGTCAGTAGGCCAACCGTCCACGGGGGTGTGGTCGAACTTGAAGTCGCTCATGTGGACGACCAGGCCCGCGGGCGTGGTGATTCCCAGCCCGACCGCGTCGGGGATGGAGTGACAGACGTGGAAGGTCTCGACCTTGAACGGGCCGAGGTTGAGCGTGTCACCCGCCTGCATGGTATGGATGACGGCTTTGCTGCTGGCGCCGTTGCGGGCCAGTTTGCCCTCGATCAATCCGCGCGTGAGGGGTGTGGCATAGACGGGGGCGGGTACATCGTCCAGGAAGTGCTGGATGGCGCCGATGTGGTCCTCATGGCCGTGGGTGATGACCAGGGCCCGGACGTGATCGACCTTGTCCATCAGATAGCTGTAGTCTGGGATGATGTAGTCCACGCCCAGCATGTCATTCTGCGGGAACATGATGCCCGCGTCGACCACGATGATGTCGCGGCCGTACTCGTAGGCCATCATGTTCTTGCCCACTTCCCCGAGTCCGCCCAGGGGAATGATCTTCAGTTTTTCTTTCTTGCTCATTTGTTTTTCTAACCTCAGTTAAAAAGGATAATAACCGCCCAATGGCGGAAAGGTTCAAGTATCGTTACACAAAAAAAGCCCCTGCCGACTTACTCGCGAGGGCCACTCCACATGCGATTGTTTCAAACAAACTGCCGAATGGCAGTGAAAGTCAACTTAAACGCGATGAGTATAGCAGGGCAGGGAGGATTTGTCAAAGCCAAAAGGTAGATGTTTAGACAATGTTAACAAATTTGAGTCTGAAGTCATAAGTCGACCGATTTTTGGCATCCGACGACGGGAGTCTCTGGGCGCCATTGCATCGCCAGCGCATAGCGTTTTCCGCGCGCGGCCAGCAGATTGCAATCGGATTGCGAGCCACAGCTCGCGCAGTAGCCGCCGTCGGGACCGATCTCGATCAGGCGGCCTTTTTGCACGAGCAGGGTCAGCATGGCCAGCACCGCTGACGGCTGGGCATGCAGTGTGCGGCTGATCTCGGCCAGGCTCAGGCCGCTCTCTTTGGAGGCTAATAGTTCAGTGAGTTGTGTCAGCATTTTTCAAAAGTCCTGGTTCGCCCTTCGACTGCGCTCAGGGCGTATTAACCCAGTCCCAGCAGACGGCCGCCCTGGTAGACGAGGAAGGCGGCAATCCAGGCCACGACGGTCTGATACACAGCCGAGGTCACTGCCCAGGAAGCCCCAAATTCCTGTTTGATCGCGCCTAGGGTGGCTACACAGGGCACATAGAGCAGCACGAAGACCAGCAGCGACGCGGCGCTGAGCGGCGTGAAATGATCACGGAGTTCCGCGCTCAAGGCGGTATCCTCGCTGGCGGCGTTCTCGTCCACGAGGTGCACGCCTGGGATAATGTCCGCGGCGATTTTCGCGGATCGAACCACCGCGTCGACGAAGCCTTTGCCGATGCCGACCAGGTCTTCCGTGACCGTGGTGGGTTCCGTTGCCGTGGCATTTTCCCCGCCGACGTAGATCTGGCTCATGGTGCTGACCACGATCTCCTTGGCCATGAAACCCGAGACCAGCGCGCCGCCCGTTTCCCAGTTGCCGAATCCGAGCGGGGCGAAGATGGGCGAAAGCGAGGCGCTGAAACGGCCAAAGTACGAGTCGCGCTGGTTGGTCACGCCCCAGGGCAGGTTGAGCAGAATCCACATGATGATGGACGCGAACAGGATGGTGGTCCCTGCCTTGCGGACGAACTCGCGCGTGTTCTCCCACATGTGGATCAGCACGCTCTTGAGCGCGGGCTGACGGTAGGGCGGCAGCTCCAGCACGAACGCGGACGAGACGTCGGGCTTGAGGATGGTGCGGGTGAAGACCATGCCCGCCAGCATGGCCACCACGATGCCCAGCGCATACATGGCCCAAATGACCGTCCCTGCGCGCGAGCCGAAGAAAGCCAGCCCGAAGACCACGTACACGGGCAGGCGCGCCGAGCAGGACATGAGCGGCACCAGCAGCGCGGTCAGGATGCGGTCACGGCGCGAGGCGATGGTGCGCGTGGCGTACACCGCAGGCACGGCGCAGCCGAAGCCGAGGATCATCGGAATGAAGGACTTGCCGTGCAGGCCGACCACGCGCATGAAACGGTCCATGACGAAGGCGGCGCGCGACATATAGCCTGAGTCTTCGAGCAGGGCCAGGAAGAAGTACAGGATCAACAGTCCTGGCACGAAGACCAGCACACCGCCCACGCCCGCCACGATTCCGTCCACGAGCAGGGAACGCAGCCATAACGGAGCCAGCATCAGGTCCAGAAGGGCTGAGGTCCAGTGCGAGAGTGGTCCCGTGATGATGGCGTCGGTCCAATCCAGGAAGGGCGAGGAGACGTCGATCACCAGGCGGAAGATGACGTACATCACGGCGAAGAAGACGGGCAGTCCCAGCCACTTGTGCGTGACGATGTTGTCGATGCGGTCGGTGAGGGTAATGCGGTCGATGAGCGGACGCTGCAGCGACTGACGCACCACGCCGTTGATGAAGCCGTAGCGGTGGTCGGCGGTGATCAGGTCCACTTCGTCGCCCAGCATGGACTTGATGTGTTCCGCGCCCTGCTGCGCGCGCGCGATGACCTGCTCTCCGTTGGGCATGGCCTGGACACGCGCCAGGATGTCGGGGTCGGCTTCGAGCAGTTTGATGGCCAGCCAGCGTTTGGGATAACGGCCTGTGTCGAACTGGATTTCCTCGAAGGCCGCCATGAGGCTGGCGATCTGGCGTTCGAGTTTGCCTCCATAATCGAGGCGGAAAATTTCACGGGAAGCAACGGTCATGTCAATTCTTTCCTGCGGCTTTGACGGCGGTGTTGATCAGTTCGTCGATGCCCTTGCCCTGGTTGGCGGTGGTGGAAACGATGGGGATGCCGCCCAGCAGGCGCGAGAGTTCGCCCGAGTCGATGCGGGCGCCATCCTTGTGCAGGTCATCGGTCATGTTGAGGGCCAGCACCACGGGCACGTCCAGTTCGAGGATTTGCACGGTCAGGTACAGGTTGCGTTCGAGGTTGGTGGCATCCAGGACGTTGACGACCACGTCGGGCCGTTCCTCGATGATGTAATCGCGGGCGATGATCTCCTCGGGCGAGTAGGCGGTGAGACTGTAGGTTCCAGGCAGGTCCACCACGTTGATGGTCAGGTCGCCCAGTTCGATCTCGCCTTCCTTCTTCTCGACCGTCTTGCCAGGCCAGTTGCCCGTGTGCTGGTGCAGGCCCGTCAGTGCGTTGAAGATGGTGGTCTTGCCCGCGTTGGGATTGCCCGCCAGCGCGATGGTCAGGTCAGCCATGATGGTCCACTCCGAGCAGCAGCACTTCGATCTGCGCGGCTTCCTCTTTACGCAGGGCCAGGTGATAGCCCTTGATGAAATATTCCACGGGGTCGCCCAGCGGCGCGTGGCGTTCGATCAAAATGGTCTCGCCGCGCACGATGCCCATTTCGGCGAAGCGGCGGCGCAGGGCGGTGTTCCCGCCGATGCGTGTGATGGTGGCCTTCTGGCCCGGGCGGAGCAGATGGAGTTGGGTGGGTTCGGTCATGATGAGTCCTCGGTTGATTCGGTGGTCGAGTGGCTGCGAGCCTTAGCGAGCAGCGTATCGAGACCACCCATTGTTGAAAGATTTTTTGTAACAAGTGGTCTCGGTACGGCGGACGAACGCCGCCTACTCGACCACCGAAATATCAACTATTTTTCACGATCACAAATTCAGCCAACGACAGGCCAAGCGCCACTTCCTTTTCGCCGACCTTGAGCGTCAGCGGACCCTGGAGCGGGGCAGCCTCGATCACGCGGATCGTCTGCCCGGGCAGGATTCCGCGTTCCTGCAAATACTTGAGCACATCCGTGGTCGTGGCATTGACGGCCAGCACTTCCATGGTCTCGCCGACCGAGGCCGTGCTGAGCGGACGCCCGTCCAGCGGCTGGAAACTCCCGTCGGCGGCGGGGATGGGGTTCCCGCGCGGGCAAAACTTTGGGTCGCCGAGGAAGGCCGCCAGGGCCTCGGTCACTTCGGGGGCGGTGGCGTGTTCAAGCGAGCAGGCCAGCTCGTACAGTTTGGCCCACTCGATGTGCAAATGTTCGTACAGGAAGACCTCCCACAAGCGTTGACGGCGCACCACGTCGCAGGCGGCCTCGCGGCCCCTGTCGGTCAGCGAGACGCCCTTGTAGGGTGTGTGGGTCAGCAGACCCTGATCCCCGAGCCGACGTACCATCTCGTTGGCCGAGACGGGCGTCACATTCAGGCGCTCTGCCAGGCGGCCGATGGATACGACGTTGCTCAGGCCGAGTTCCACCATGGCCTTGAGATACATTTCCGTGCTTTCGCTCAGTTGCGGGAGAGACATAAGGCTTGCCTTTTCAAAATGTTATGGCTGGCCTTATTATTCCAGAACCCCCGAATTTTGCACAGGGAAAAACATCACTTCCCGTCCGTGAACATCCTTACAATCCCCTTGCGTGGACCGTCCATCTAATCCCGTCAAAAAAGCGGACCCAGCCCGAGGGCCGAGTCCGCTTTTTGGGGCGTTGCTACTCCACCTTTTCGACCACCACGGTGGCCTCGGTCACCAGCGCGGCGATGGCGCCGATGGCCGCCAGCTGGGGCGCGATCAACGCGCCGACCACGCCCAGCGTCATGGGAATCTCCATCACGACCTTGCCATCCTTGTCCTTGATGATGACGCGGCGGATCTTGCCTTCGTGCAATATTTGCTTGACCTTGGCGAGCAGTTCCTCGCCGTTGACGCGGAATTCTTCAGTGTGGATTTTTTCAGACATGGTTTTCTCCTTTTATACGAACAAAATGGCCAGCGACTGAACAGGAGGGTGATGAATGGTTTTATTCAAACCACTTCTCGTCCAGCGCGGGCCACTCGTCCGATTGCTCGGCGCGCTCGTCCCAGTTTTCCTTGCCGCTCCACGCCTTGATGTCGATGACGTAGACCGAGGTGGCGCGCAATTCCTTGTCGGTGATCTCGCGATATTCCCGCCCCGCCTGCATCTTCGGGAAGTATTTGGTGATCAGGCCGTACAGCAGGCGTTTGGCCTCGGCGGGATCGGTCACAAGGCGCGCCGTCCCGTAGACCATCACGCTGCGATACTGGAGCGAGAACTCCAGCGCCACGTTGGAGGGCAGGAGCTTGCCCAGTTCGCTGGCTTCCAGGCAGACTTTGGGGTTGGCCTCGATGTTCGAGCGGATGCGGCCTGCGATGTTCGAGTGGAAGGCGATCTGGTGATGCTCCTCGTCGAACCAGAAGGTGCTGGGCGTGACGAAGGGCTGGCCGCCGTCCGAGGTGGCGATGTGCCCGATCTGCGCCTCCTTCAGAAAGGCGCGGATCCAGGCCTCGTCGCGGGTCAGGTGGGGTCGGCGTTGAAAGGCGGTTGGCGGTTGTCCAATGTATTCGCGGGGCATGGTCTTATCCGAAAAGGGTGTAGGCAAGGATCGAAAGGCCGATCAGCACCAGGCCGACCACTGTACCCGTGCCGACCACGTTGTAGCCGCGCATGACCTCAACGGCGGTCCACTTGGCGCGCTCGGCCAGGGACATGTCGCTGGCGGTCTGAGTATAGGTCAGGGCGAAGCTGCCGCGCGAGGTGAATCCGCCCCAGGCGCTGAGCAGTCCAAAGATGATGATGGCGCTGCCCACCACGAAGAGCCCGTTGCTGAATTCCAGGGCCGATTTCCAGCCCGAGACCCAGCCGAACAAGCCGACCACTACACCGAAGACCAATCCCGCGACGAAGCCCGCTGCGATGACTCGCAGGATGTGAAGCAGGGAATCCTTCATGTTAGTCGTCAACCAGCAATTTCTTGTAGAAGGCCCATAGGCTGCCCGCGCCAAGGATCGCCGAGACAGCCACCGCGATGTAGCCCAGCCAGTTCACTGCCCCCATCCACAGCAGCAGGAAATACACCGCCGCGCCCGCCGTCAGCCCGCCGAGCAGGGTCACTTCCACGGCGGTCAGGTTGGCGATGCTGTAAGGCTTGTCAGTGGGTGGGATGGATTTCACGCGCCATTTGAAGGCGGGCTCGAACTCGGGGTAATGCTGAAGGTAAAAGTCCTTCACCACGTTCATGGCCTGTACCGACTCGTGCCAGGCGGAGCGCAGGCGGGCCAGTTGCGCCAGGGTCAGCGCGCCCAGGCCTGTCATCACCGTGAACAGGATGAAGAACGCCAGCGCCACGCCTTGCAGGTTGTCCTCGGTCAGCTGTGTGCCCAGGATGGCGGCCACGATCGAGCCGACCGAGACAAAGTAGAACGACGCGCCTCGGGCGCGGTCCTCGTTGGCTTGATAGGCGGTCTGGGCGATGTATTCGTATTCCGCCTTCAACAGGTCTTCGGGATTCATCTTCGGTTTCAGGGCCATGGGATGTTCTCCTCGGGTTGGATTAGGATAATTATCGCACAACTTCATAAAAAGGGCCCCGCGCTGGGGCGGGACCTTTTGCCTGTTTCCGTTTGCGAGCTGACTCTACACTTTGAAGGCCCACTCGCCCTTGCGCATGACGGGCTCGCTCGATCCGTCGGACAGGATGCCGTCGATGTTCATCTTGTCCGAGCCGACCATGAAGTCGGTGTGGATCAGGCTGTAGTTCCCGCCGCGCTTGTTGAATTCTTCCTCGCTCATCTTCGGGCCGCCCTTCATCGTGAAGCGGTAGGCGCGTCCCAGCGCGATGTGGCTGGCGGCGTTCTCGTCGAAGAGCGTGTTGTAGAAAAGGTGTCCGCGTTTGGAGATGGGCGAACTGACGGGCACCAGCGCCACCTCGCCGATGCGTGACCCGCCCTCGTCGGTCTCGATCAACTTGCGCAGGGTTTCCTCGTTCTTCTTCGCTTTGATGTCCACCACCTTGCCCTTCTTGAAGGTCAGCGTGAAATCCTCCACCGTGGTGCCCATGATGACCAAGGGCCTTGACGAGCGGACCATGCCCTCCACCTTGTCCTTGTGCGGCATGGTGAAGACCTCCTCGGTGGGCAGGTTGGCAGTGAACTTAATGCCGTTCTCAGCATGGCTCTGGGCAGCCAGCCATTGATGTCCGCGCGGCAGGCCCACGGTCAGATCGGTGCCCGGGGCGGAGTAATGCAGGGCAGTGTAGCGCTTGTTGTTCAGGTATTCGCTGCGTTTCTGCAGGTTGACGATGTGTTCCTGCCAGGCCGCCACGGGGTCGGGCTGGTCGATTCGGCAGGTCTGGAAGATGGCCTCCCACAACTTCTCCTGGGCCTGTTTGCCCGAGACGCCCGGGAAGACCTTCTTCGCCCAATCCTCGGCGGGGTACGAGATCACGCACCAGTTGATGGCGTCGCGCATGATGTATTCGGCGACCTTCATCATCTTCTTGCCCGCCGCCTTGCGCTGGATGGCGATGGCTTCGGGGTCCACGTCCCCGAGCAGGTCGGGGTTATCGGAGCTGATGGCCAGGTAAGCGTCGCCCTTCTTGGCGTGGTCCAGGTAGGCCTGGAGCAGCCAGTTGGGGACTTCCTTCAGCGCCTCGCGCGAACTCATCTTCAGGCGGATGTGGCCGATCTCTTCGTCGCCGTACATCACGGTGACCACGCGCGCGCCCGCCTGGTAGGCGCTCTTGGTCACGGCGCGCACCAGCGGATAATCGGTGATACCTGCATTGATGATCAGGCGCTGACCTTCGCGCAGGTTCAGGCCGACTTTGACAATGACGTCCGCATATTTCTCAAGGGACTGCTGGAACTCAGTGGATTTCATACCGCCTCCTGGCGATGAGTGAAATGGGATGTATTGAGTATAGCATCACAAACGGAGGTTTTCAATAAAAATGGTTTAAATGGTTTGGGCGGCAGTTCAACTGCCGCCCAAACTTAAAGGAGTATGTCGTTGCGAGCCGCCGCTCTTGTTCTTGGCGGCGCGGCAACCTCATTTTGGCTAATAACAGGAGGTTGCTTCGGGATTTCGGCGCGACCGCAGCCTCAACCCTCGCAACGACATAAAAAAATGGCCTCCAGAAAGTTCTGGAGGCCGTCATTCAAATCCATTTTTCTCCGACCTGAGCGGAGCGAGGTGCGGTGGTCGAGTAGGGCGGTGTTCTTCCGACCATACCGAGACCATAGTCGAGCGCAGTCGAAGGGCGGTTGGTTCTACACCTCGAACGCCCACTCGCCCTTGCGCATGACGGGCTCGCGCGAGCCGTCCTCCTGGATGCCGTCGATGTCCATCTGGTTCGAGCCGATCATGAAGTCGACGTGCGTCAGGCTGACGTTGCCGCCGCGCTGCATGAACTCCTCGTCGCTGATGTCCTGCGCGCCGTCCAGGTTGATGCGGTAGGCGCGTCCCAGCGCCAGGTGACAGGAGGCGTTCTCGTCGATCAGCGGGTCGTAGAAGAGATGTCCGCGCTGGGAGATGGGCGACGAGAACGGCACCAGCGCCACCTCGCCGAGGTGGGATGCGCCTTCGTCGGTCTCGACCAGCTTCTTGAGCGTGGCCTCGCCCTTCCGCGCGCTGACCTTGGTCACACGGCCCTTCTCGAAGGTCAGGCTGAAATCCTCCAGCAGGGTGCCGCTGTAGCTGAGCGGGATCGAGGCGCTCACCACGCCGTCCACCTGGTCGCGGTGGGGCAGGGTGAAGACCTCCTCGGTCGGCAGGTTGGCGATGAACTCGATGCCGTTCTGGGCATGCTCGCGGGCGCTGATCCACTTGTGACCGCGCGGCAGGCCGACGGTCAGGTCGGTGCCTGGGGCCTGGTAGTGCAGGGCGCTGTACTTCTTGGCGGTCAAATAATTGGCGTGCTTGAGCAGGTTCTGGACGTGCTCCTCCCAGGCCGCCACGGGGTCGGGACGGTCGGAGCGGGTGATCTGGAAGATGGCGTCCCACAGTTTGTCGTAGGCCTGGTCGCGCGGCAGGTCGGGGAAGACCTTGACGGCCCAGTCGGGCGAGGAGGCGGCCACCACCAGCCAGTTGATTCTGTTGCCCGTCACGCCCAGGCTGACGGGGGCGAACTTTTCGAGGTGGGTCTTCTGCATCGCGCCGACCCGCTCGGGGTCCAGGTCGCTCAACAGGTCGGGGTTGTTCGAGCGGATGGTCAGCATGGCGTCGCCCTTGTCCATCACATCCAGCAGGGCGCTGACGTGCGAATCAGAGTACTCGCCGAAGCTGCCTTCGGGCGCGTACTGCACACGCGTGCGGATCAATTCCTCGTCGTTCCACAGCACGTCCACGTAACGGGCGCCCGCCTGATAGGCCTCGCGCGCCACCGCGCGCACCAGCGGGGCGGCGTGCAGCGGTACCCCGCGCGTGGAAGCGTTGTTGATGACCAGGCGCTGACCCTGGCGCAGGTTCAGGCCCACGTGGATGATCAACTTGGCGTACTGGTTCAGGAGTTCGTCAAAAGAGGACATGGAGTATCCTTTTAAGGGAGATACGGCAAGTATAGCATGGACAACGATGTCATTGCGAGGGCGGCGCTCTTCCGCCCGAAGCAATCCCCCGTTTTACAGGGGATTGCTTCGGGATTTCGGCGCTACACCCGCACTTGTGTGCGGTGCAAGTGTTGCGCCTCAACCCTCGCAATGACATGCCTGAACAGTTACGATTTTTCATGCTATACTCTTATTTATCGTGGGAAAACCATTGGAAGAAACCATTTCCCAAAACCGTCCATCCTATTTCATAGCTTCAGGAGGCAAAAATGACCGTGAAATACAATGTCGTCGAGCGTGGGAATCCATCCAACCTTGCCGCGCCCAAGAAGTTCTACCCGTCCATCACGTCCAGCGGACGCAAGACCTTGCGGCAAATGGCGATGCGAATTTCGGAAATTTCCACAGTTTCCAGCGCCGATACGATGGCGGTGCTGGAAGCCCTGCTGACCACCATTCCAGAGGAATTGGCGGCGGGCAACATCGTGGAGTTGGGCGATTTTGGCAATTTCTGGCTGAAAAGCAATTCGGAAGGCGTGGATAGCGCCGAAGCCGTGCGCGCAAGCCAGATCAACACCGTCCTGCCGCGTTTTATTCCTGGCAAGGAATTCAAGAAGGTTTTGGACACCATGGAGTTCGAGAAGGCCTAAAACACTTCTAAATGTGTTTCCCAAGACTTCTAAATGTTTTGCCAAAGACATTTAGAAGTCTTTGTTTTTTCAATGAGAAGGCGATTGCAACGGTTTGGGGAGGCCGTGCAAGGATAACAGGGCGAAGGGTATGTGTTTTTGTACAAGACGACGCAGGTGAAGAATATCTGGGTGCCGACGGGGAGGTGAGGTTTCTTAGAAATAAAAGGACTCTCAAGATAACCTTGAGAGTCCTTTTTCATTCTGTGTCAATTTAGACAGCGAATGTTTTATCATAGGCGGTTATTAGAACCTTGAAAAAGTCTCCACTTTTGACTGCTTGCTTTATATCTTTTCCTTCAAGCAAAACAATCTGTGGTTCACCACGACTACCTCGCAACATTTCTTTTGAGATTGTTCCAGCAAAGCCATTCCACGAAATAAGAAACCCCAACTTACACCGACTGCCTCGATTTTCAATTTTTTGTTTGAAAAGCACAAATTCATCTTTTCCACATTTGCCTGACCAATTCTTGCACTCCACAAGCAAGTAAACAGATTCTCTCTCAAAACGCGGGTCTTTACTGTTATTCAAAATAATGATGTCAATTTCTTCGGTTTCTGTTTCTTTGTTTATATCGTTAATCGAAAAGCCAGGAATAGTCTCAAACAATCGATATGCCAGTACCTCAAGCGCACGACCTTTTTCATTCGCGGTTTGTGTAGTTTCTACAACTTCAATAAGTTGAGGTAAAGAGATTTCTTCAATTGATAGAGTGCTTGCCTGTCGTACTCCTGAAATTTGTGCAAGTGCCTCTTCGCGTGCTTTAATTGCCAACATTAATGCACCAGCCTCTCCATATTTGGAAATAGCAAAAGGCTTCATTTTTCTTTTTTTGGTTACGGGATCTATCCAACTCGCAATCCAGTTATCGTAAATATAGACGCGTCCACTTGACCTCTTAGTGATTTTTGGCTCTTTGTGTATTCCAACAATCCCACTTTTATTTCGTCCCGTTTTGTAAGTCTGATAACCTAAATCTTGAAATTCTCCATACTCTTCTTCGATTTTGTCACGGAATCGTTTTGCTTCTACCAAGGCATTTTCTTTCCCACCATATTTGTTGTAACTAAAGAGACGGGAGAATCGATTATTCCCACGCTTTACTCTTACCCACCATCCGCGTGTTTGACCACCTTTGTCCTTACGCTCATATTCCATTGGCGTAATATTTCTCATGTCATCTTTACGAGGTTTTTCATCGATCATGCTATGCCTCTTGATTGCCCAAGTAATAATTCCTGCAAGTATAGCATTAATCAGCCTCATTGTACCCGCTACTATCTCAGTGTTCGGCGAAATTAATTCGTGCCTTAGTACATGGAAGTCCTTTAGATTTGAACGGATGACGGCGCATGGGGTAACGGTGGGAATGTCCCTGGCGGGGACAGCCATCCACGAATACTCTGCGGGTACAATGTGAACACATGAACTTTTAATGAATGGGCGACATAGGGTGGAAGTCTGCTTAAAGCTAGATGATGCGAAACAATCTGTTTCAGGACGAATCGCTTAAACAGCAGAGCAACCCATCCACCCCTTTTCTGTTATATACTTAACCCCGAACGTATTCCCGCTCCAAGGAGCCGTCTCATGCTCAGCATCGAAAAGGTGGAGACCAGCAACAAGGCCCAGGTCCGCCGCTTTGTGGAACTTCCGTACCGTCTGTACAAGGATTGCCCGCAATGGGTGCCGCCGCTCAACGTGGACGCCTACAACCAGCTCAACCCCAGGAAGCATCCATTCTACGAACACTCCGACGTGGAGTTCTTCCTGGCTGTGCGCGATGGCCGCGATGTAGGTCGCATTGCCGCCATCGAGAACCGACCGTTCA
>CAZGFR010000066.1:0-18261 GCA_964524485.1 uncultured Anaerolineaceae bacterium
ACACTTTATTGAAATTGCATGCTCACTTAGAGGTGAAATAGATTCATTTTTTGAAAGATTAGATTCAACCATAAAAAAGTTTTGGGCAATTTCTTTATATAGAGACAGTCTTATATTTTGCAACTTCGCTCTTTCTGCAAAATAAGTCTTTACAGGCTCAGCAAGAAAAGCAGTTACAGAAGCAGTAATAAAAGCCGCTATCATGCCAAGGATTGTAAGGGTTGTATTATCCATGTTGATTTCCTCCGAGGGGGTTATTAGTTTATGGACAGAGGTGAAGCAAGAGTATTTCAATTTTAACCTTGGAGAAGACCAGACAATTCAGGCAAACCAAAGTTATCAGCCAAAATTTTAGGAGCATATCTGTTCTCTATCATCTGCAATTACCGTTGCTACAGGTCTATGAGTTTCAGGCCATCTTTTTTACTCCCGATCGGTTTTGCATAATGGCTTCTCCTGAAAAAAATTTTACCATTAAGCGTTTTTTTGAAGCCGCATGTTCTGTTATAAACATATGATTTACCCTCTATGGAATTTTAGAGGCCTTAAGTGAAAAATCGGACTTCTGCTTTCTCCTTGACTCTATATAGTATTAGCACTATAATATAAGTACTATAAACTATGTCCCTAAAACACGCCATCCTCGGATTCCTCTCCTATGCCCCGCTCACAGGCTATGACCTGAAAAAAGCCTTCGACCGCTCGGTGCAGCATTTCTGGCCTGCCAACCAGAGTCAGATCTACCGCACGCTGGCCGAGCTCACCGAAGAAGGCCTGGTTGAAAAAGAAGTCATCGAACGCGAAGAGCGGCTCGACATGAAGGTCTACACCCTCACCGAGGCGGGCCGCGCCGAGCTGCACCACTGGCTGTCCACGCCCCTGCCCGAACAGGACGACCGCGAGCCGTTCCTGATCCAGGTCTATTTCGGCGGGCAGCTCTCCGACGACGAACTGCTGAATTTGATGCGCCAGCGCCTGAGGGCCACGCAGGAGCGGCTGGCCGTCTATGAGGCGGTCTTCCAGTCGGTGCAGAAGACGCCCAGCAAGGTCGATGATCCACGCGCGGTGTTCCTGTCGGTGCTCACGCTCGAGGCGGGCTACGTCAACAATCAGTCCATCGCCGCCTGGCTGACCTCCGCCATCGAACGCATCCAGCGCAAGGACTATTCCATCCACATAGGAAATTCATGAACAAAAATATCCGCAACATCCTCATCGTCGCGCTCTTCACCGTGGGCGGCGGCTGGCTGGGCATTTGGCTCAACCAGGTCACAGGCAACACCCAGCCGCCCATGCAAAGCCTGGGGGTGCTGGTCTGGCTGACCACGCCCGCGCTGGCGGGGATTCTGCTGCGGGCCTTCGGCGGGGATGGCTGGAAGGATGCGGGCTTCGGGCTGGCTCTGCCCTCAGGCTGGATCTGGTACCTGGTGTCGATCCTGGTCTATCCGCTGGCGGCGCTGCTGACCTTTGGGCTGGGTGCGCTCCTGGGCGTCATCCACACGGACGGTTTCGCCGCGCAGGGCTTCGGCGCGTATCTCTCCGCCGCGGGCGTCATGCTGGGCGGCTCGTTGATGAAGAACATCTTCGAAGAATTCGCCTGGCGCGGCTACCTCACCCCTCGTCTGGACGCGGCCAGGGTCCCCCCGATGCTGAATCATCTCATCGTCAGCCTGCTGTGGATGACCTGGCACCTGCCCTACTACTTCTACTACCTCGACCGTCAGACCCTGAACAGCGCACTAACCACCAGTCTGCCTGTGTTTCTGCTCATGGGCTATCTCGTCATGTTCCCCACCGCGGTCCTGTTCGGCGAGCTGCGGCTCATCAGCAAATCCATCTGGCCTGTGTTCATTCTGCACAACGTCATCAACGCGCTGAGCATGCCGCTGCTGATTAATGGCTTCATCAAAGTGAACGGACCGCTGGGCACGATCCTCACCCCCACCAATGAAGGACTCTTTGTCTCTCTGCTGTTTGGTCTGGCAGGCTGGATGCTGTATCAGCGCCGCATGAAAAAAGAAAGTCGCGCTTAAAAAGAGACGGCCACCTTGAAAGTGACCGTCTCTTTTTCTATTCGATCCCATCGAAGATGTGGTCGAGCGTCTCCTCGCTCACGTCGAAGACTGCGCCGTTCTCGGGCAGCGCCTCCCGGGTCATCCACTCGGGCAGGCGGTCGTCCTTGGCGGTGAAGCCTGCGCGACGGTTGAACTCGCGTTCCATGCGGATGGCCTGCTTTCCCAACTCCTGCAAAATGTTATCGGGCAGGTCGTCCCAGCCGTAACGCGCCTTGAGCAGGCGTTTGACCACGCCGTCGGGCGTGGCGGCATAGCCGAAGCCCGCAAAGATGCACGCGCCGATGGTATCGTAGCCTGCCATGTTCAATTGCGCATTGCGCGAGACGTCCCGCTGCGCATTCGGGTCAAGGTGATTGATTTGCGCGCGGATGGTCAGGCCGCAGGTGTGATCCGCGCCTTGCGGCGTGGTGGCGTAGGTCACGCCCGTGCCCTTGATCGAGCGCGGCTCATAAGCCGACATGGCCTGTCCCTTCACAGCGGGCACGTGCTCGATGTTGTATTTTTTGCCAACCGTCACCGCCCCATCGCCAAGGATGTGACCTAATTCCGTGCCTGCGCGGATCTCATCGATCAGTTTCTGCGCGTCCTCTTCGCTGCCCCAGCGCATCAATCCCGCCTCGGCAGCCACCCCCAACGAGCCGCCGATTTCGATGGAGTCCAGCCCCAGGTCGTTGACGTGCCAGTTCAGGCGGCCGATGGCGTCCAGCGAGTCAATGTCCACATTGGTGCCCATCAGACCGATGGTCTCGTACTCGAGCGGCGAGACGATGATCTTCCCGTCCTCGCCGCCAAAAACGTTCGAGCACTTGATGGTGCAGCCCGCCATGCAGGCATGCGACGGGTCGGACGGCTTGCCGCGCGTCAACGTGAACTCGCGCAGGGTCTCGCCGCTGATGGCTTCCACGTTGTCAAAAGTCCCGCGCGAGAAGTTATGGGAAGGCAGTGCCGCAAAACGCTGGGTCATCTGTGCCATGGCCGCCGTACCGTAGTCACGATACGTAACCGATTGCGGATGTTCCATGACGGCCTTGGTGTAATCCTTTTGCGCAATCTTGAAGGCCTCGGGGTCGACGATGGGCGGCTTCTGCCCGCCTGTGTTATCGAACACAATGGCCTTGATCCCCTTCGAGCCCATGACCGCGCCCAAGCCGCCGCGCGCGGCGATGCGTGAGGGGATTTTGTCCTTGTCGAGATTCTGGATGCCCGCCGATTTCATGCGCATCTCGCCGCCTGGGCCGATCAACGCGATGGCCACCTTGTCGCCATATTTTTCGAGCAGTTTCGGCGCAGTGGCGTAGACGCCCACGCCCGCGAGATCGTCAGCCTTTTCCCATTTCGCGCCGCCCAGCGAGAGATGCAGGACCCAATATCCTTCCTTGGCAGGCTGGTCTTCGAGGATCAATGCGTGCATGCCCATGGTCGCCATGTGCAGGCCTGTGCGTCCGCCCGCGTTGGCTTCCTTGATGCCGCCCGTCAGCGGGGATTTGCCGCCGATCGAGATGCGGTCCGTGGACGAGAGCATGTGTCCCACCAGCAGGCCTGGGGCAAAGATGAGCTTGTTGCCAGGGCCGAGCGGGTCGCAGGTCGGGTCGACCTCGTCGAGCAGGATGTGGTCGAGCAGTCCGCGCCCGCCTAAACGGGACCAGGCCTCAGGGACGGCTTCGCGTTTCAGTTCCTGGGTGCGAACGTTGACTCGCCAGATCTGGGATCGACTTTCCGTCATGAATTCTCTCCATTCCGTCATGGCCTTGGGTTGACGCCCTCACCATGGATCAATCGAACAAACTTTGCACCGCCTCGCGGAAGACCTGTGTGTGATAATCCACCTCGGTTTGGGTGGTCTCGGGCGAGATGAGCGCCATGTTATGGAACGGGGTCATCAGGATGCCTCGGTTGAGCGCGTACAGGTGCATGTAGCGGTCCAACTCGGGGTCGATGGCCGCGTGGGCCTCGCTGCCGTTCTTCGGCGGCCTGGGGCGGAACCAGTACTCGGAGCGATTGCCCAGCCGTTTGACGATCCACGGCAGGTTGAATTCCTGGATGACCGACTCGACGCCTGCGGTGAATTGCTCCTGCAACCTGGTGGCCTTGGCATAGAAATCATCCGTCAGGACATTTTGCAGCGTGGCTTTCATCGCCGCAATGGACAGGGCGTTGCCCGAGAGCGTCCCACCGATTCCGCCCACGTCGGCGTCATCGAGGCTGAGGCGTTCGGAGAATGCCCGCGAGACTTCCTCGGTAAACCCGTAAATCGCCGCAGGAACGCCGCCAGCCAAGGGCTTGCCGAGGGTCAGGAAATCGGGCCGAAGTCCGTGGGCGGCGGTGTATCCGCCAGGGCCTGCGCAAATGGTATGCGTCTCATCGATGATGAGATAGGTGCCGTATTTGCGGGTTAGCTCACGCAGCGCCTCGTGGTAGCCAGGCTCAGGGTGAATGATGCCGATGTTGGTCATGACGGGCTCGGCCAAGACAGCGGCCACGTCCCGCGCGGAGAGCGCCGTTTCGAGCGCGGCAACATCGTTGAACTCGATCACCTTGGTCGTTTCGCGCGGGTCGATCTGCGGACCCATGTTGTTCGGGCGCGACATGGGCGTGCCCTCTTCGTCGAGCGTGAGGAAGGTCTCGTCGACGGTGCCGTGATAGCAGTAGTTGAAGACCAGGATCTTTGGGCGGCCCGTCAGCATGCGCGCCATGCGCAGGGCAAAGCGGTTGGCGTCGGTGGCGGTCAGCGCGAACTGCCAGTACGGCAGGCCGAAGCGGCGCTGCAATTCCTCGCCCACCCAGAGGACATCCTCATACGGGAGCATGAGTGTGATGCCCTTCTGGGCCTGCTCGGTGATGGCCTGCACCGTAGCCTCAGGTGCATGGCCCGTCATGGCGCCTGTGTCGCCCAGGCAGAAATCGATGTAGGTGTTACCGTCCACGTCGGTGAAATGCGCCCCTTTGGCAGACTGGACGAAGACAGGGAATGAGCCCGCCCAGCGAATCATCCACAACATGGGCACGCCGCCGTGCAGCGACTTGCGGGCGCGCTGATACAGTTCGTAGGATTTGGGGTGACTTTTATGAAAGAGGGCTTCTTCAGATTGCAGTAACTGAGCAAGTTTTGCGCGGTCGATGGATTGGGTCATGATCTTTTCAGGTTGGAAGGTTTGGAAGTGGGAAGGTTGGCAGGTATCAACTTGTGAACCTGCCAACCTGTAAACAGTTTCGATCAGCCCAACGTGGACTTGAGCGCATCTTCAAATACCTGCAAGCCGTCATGGATCTGCTGGCTGGTCACGTTCAGCGGGGGAATCCAGCGCACGACGTTGTCGTAGGTGCCGCAGGTCAGCAGCAGCAGGTTGCGCTCCTCGGCCGCGTGGACGATCTCCTTGACCATCGGCTTGGCCTTGTCAGCGCGACCATCGGCCACGAACTCGGTACCGATCATCAGGCCCAGTCCGCGCACGTCGCCGATCTGCGGATATTCCTCCTGCAGTTTGCGTAATCCTGTCACCAGCTGGATGCCGCGCTCGGTGGCGTTCTCCAACATTTTCTCATCGCGCATGGCGCGGATGGTGGCCACGCCCGAAGCGCAAGC
This sequence comes from uncultured Anaerolineaceae bacterium, assembly GCA_964524485.1. Taxonomy (GTDB): domain Bacteria; phylum Chloroflexota; class Anaerolineae; order Anaerolineales; family Villigracilaceae; genus JACPVF01. Next base: position 5,659 of record CAZGFR010000066.1, read on the forward strand.
CACGGCGTTTCCGCCGTAGGTTCCGCCGATCGAACCAACGTCGACCTTCTTCATGATCTCGGTGCGGCTGAACACGCCCGAAAGCGGCATGCCCGAGGCCAGTCCCTTGGCGGCGGTGATGATATCGGGCACCACACCAAAGTGTTCCAGCGCAAACCACTTGCCTGTGCGGCCAAAGCCCGATTGGACCTCGTCGAAGATCAACAGGATTCCGTGCTTGTTGCAGAGTTCGCGCAATCCCTTCATGAACGACATGGGTGGAACAATGTATCCGCCTTCACCCAACACCGACTCGATCAAGATGGCAGCCGTGTCCTTGGGCGCCGTCTGCGAAGCCAGCAGATATTCGAGCTGCTCCAGCGCATACGCGGACGCCTGTTCCTCGCTCATGCCGAGGCGGAAGGCATACGGGAAGGGCGAGACGAAGATCCCCGCGGGCAGCGGACCGAATCCCGTGCGATAGCCCGTCTTGGACGTGGTCAGCGCCATCGTCATGGCCGTGCGCCCGTGGAAAGAGCCGTTGAAGACGATCACGTTCTGCCGTCCCGTGGCGGCCCGCGCGATCTTGACGGCGTTTTCCAGCGCCTCAGCGCCCGAATTGGCAAAGTAGAAACTGTCGATGGAAGGCGGGGCGATCCTGCGCAGTTCCTCGATCAGTTGCAGCATCGGCTTGTGGATGACGATATTGGCCTGCGCGTGCAGGAACAGCCCAGCCTGCTCGCGGATGGCTTCCACCACCTTCGGGTGGCAGTGTCCCGTATTGGTCACGCCGATGCCGCTGGTGAAATCCAGCAGCTTACGGCCATCGTCGGTGTAGATGTATGCTCCCTCGGCGCGCTCGGCCACAAAATTGAAGATGCGGCTCCAGGCGGGGGTCATGTGCGGGAAATTATCTTGATAGAGCTGACTGGTGGTCATGAATGATGATCCTGTTTACATCTTGAGCGGAGTCGCATTCAGTTGGCGACTCCGCTCAGAATAAATAGACATTTATGCGGGCAGATATTCCGCGGCCCATTCGACGCCATGCTTCTTCAAGGCATCGGACGTCGGTATGCCGTTGGAGGTCCAGCCCGCCATCTTGTAATAAGCATCGATAGCGGAATCGACTTCCTCGTGCGTCAGGGCAAAGCCCGAGGTGGGGCCCGTCCCCTGGAGTTGCTTGAAGAATTTCTTGGGCAGCCTGTCTGCCTTGCGGTCCAGGCCTTCGCGCACGTTGAACACACGGAACAGGTTCAGGCGGCGGCGGCCCACTTCCATCAACTCGTCAAGCGTGATGTCCCAACCCGTCACGGAGCGGATCATTTTCGCGGTGTCCTCACCGTCGTACAACGTCCAGGTGGGGCCGTACACGAACTGACATAATTCAGCCGAGTCGAGCATCGAGTAGAAGACCTCGGTCTCGTACGCAAAGCGGACCTTCTCCTCGCCCAGGCTGTAGGCGGGCTGCGGAGTCCCCAGGCCGATCTGCTTGAGGCGGTTGAGATTGAAGTCGCCCACGCCCTCTTCGTAGTAGGGATCGTGCTCGCTGGATTGATGGTCCGCGCCGAAGGGGTTGACCGCGTAGATGAGCGCCAGACTGCGCTTGGCCTGCGGCATGTGGGCGGGGGCCTCGGCCCCCTTGACCGTGATCAGGCATTCGTCTGCGCCGTTGCCCCAAATCTGGGCAGCGCGCTCAGAGCCCTGGCCGAGCGTCCTGCCGAGCGGCGTGCTGCCTGTCACGATCTGACGCAGGGTTTCGAGCATGGCCTCAACGTTGCCAAATTTAAGATCGATGCCGCCCGTCTGTTCCTTGGTGATAATGCCCTTTTCATAGCACTCCATCGCAAAGGCAATGGTTGCGCCGCAGGCAATGGTGTCCACCGCATATTCGTTGCAGATCTGGTTGGCCAGTGAAACGGCAGCCAGGTCATCGATGCCACAATAAGAACCGAAGGTGCCAAGCGTTTCATACTCGGGACCGCCGTAATACGGATCGACCTTGTACGGTCCATCCTTGATCTCGACCACGCGCTTGCAGCGCACCACGCAGGCGTAGCACGTATCGCGTTCCTTTAGTACGGTCTCGGCCATCTTCTCGCCGCTGATCGGCTCGCAACTTTCGAACTGACCTTCGTTATAGTTGCGGGCCGGCAGGGTGCCGATGGTGTTATTGAACATCACCACCACCGCCGTGCCGAATTTGGCCAGGCCGTCCATATCGCCATTCTCGGGGATGGCCTTCGGGCCGATGCGATTCAATGCAGTCAGCGCCTTCGCGTCGAAGACGGCAGGTTTCTTTGTGCCGCGCACGACCACCGCCTTGAGATTCTTGGAGGCCATCACCAGGCCCATGCCCGTGCGCCCGTTGTGGCGGTTCGACATCGACACCAGCGAGGAGAACAGCACCCCGTTTTCCGCGCCGACCCCGTGCTGGAGGATCTCCGCCTTCGAGTCCACTTCCTGGTGCAGGATGGCATCCACCTCGCCCGAAAGTTTGCCCATCAAATGCGCGGCATCCCGCAGTTCGGCCTTGCCTTCCACAATGGACAGGTACACAGGCTTGGGCGACTTTCCCCGGATGACGATGCCGTCATAGCCTGCAAACTTCAACTCGGCGGGGAAGAATCCGCCGCTTTGCGAATCGCCGATGCCGCCGCTGATCGGCGACTTGGCGTTGGCATTCAGACGGCTCTGGCCCGAGATGGCCGCGCCCGTGGTCACACCCGTAAAGAGGGTCAGTACATTTTCAGATCCAAGCGGGTCGGCGCCCTTGGGCACCTCGCGCAGAATGTAATGCATCCCCATCGCGCTGCCGCCCAGGTATTTTCGATAGAACGCCTCAGGGGGTTCCTCGACCGTCAACGTACCCTGGGTCAGGTCAACGTGCAGGATCTTGCCAATGTATCCGTAAGGCATGTCGGTCTCCTCTTGAGTGGTTACGAATTTTCCTGAATTATACGGAAATTCGGCAAGGCAGGCAAATCCCATTTGCCGAAAGCGACAATAAAAATGAAAATACTGTTGTTACCTTGCACGGCATATTCCGATGGGATGAAGCATCCCGCGGGAGTCTCTCCCACGGGATGCCATTTTTCCTGGACCCGGGACGGGTCCCGTTATTCGCCGTCGCCTGAAGCGACAAAGGGATCCACGTCTGGCACCCCAGGCTTGATCCACTTGAGAATCGGGAAGTATAGCACCGCGCCGATCGCCATGGAGATCAAGGCCCATGAGATGGACGCCATGCCCTCTTCCACATACTGGCTGTAAATAGCCAGGGCAATGATCAGCCCAGGCGCCAGGGTCACCAGGGCCAGCCCGATCCAACCGCCAGGCACGGCCTTGCGCGGCAGGTCGGGCAGGTCGAAGCGCAGTTTCCACAACGCAAAGAATTGCGCCATCAACACCAGCATATTGAGGAACACGTCGATCACCACCAGCGCGGCGAACGCCGATAACGAGAAGATGGAATAGATCAACCCGCAGAACAGGATCGCCACCCACGGCGTGCCATACCTCGGATGGACCTTGACCATGAACTTCGGCATCATCCCATCCGCCGCCATCGCGAACGGAATGCGCGTGCCGCCCAGGCCGTTCCCAATGAACAGGCCGATCATACTCAACACCGCCGAAAACGTCACCAGCCCGCCCATGACGCGCGCAAGCAGGCCGTCCTTTTGGCCCATCAACTTGTCGGAAACGACGTGCGCGATGTCGGGAAACTCCCAACCGACGGAGCTGGAGGGGTCCACACCCCAGGACTCGGCCTGCTCGGGAGTCACGCCATACTCCTCCAACACGGGACCAATCCCCGCGCCGCTCTCATATTCCTCGATGCCCCAGACCTGGTAGCGTCCGTCCTCCCCCGCGCCGCCATACAGCCCAGCCAGGGTCGGCAGGGAGTAGGTCGCGATGGCGGCAACCAGCACCAACACCATCGCCAGCGGATAGGTCTTCTTCGGGTTGACGATCTCATCGCCCGCGGCGGCAGGCAATTCCCAGCCCATGAAATTCCACATGGCCACGAAGATGCCGGTGCTGAGCGCACCCATCAGATTCCTGAAATTGACTTCCTCGCCGCCAGGCAGGAATGGCAGATGGACGGGCGTTCCGCTCTTGAGCCAGACTGCAAAGCCGATCACCGTCAGGGCGATCAGCGGCAGCAGCATGACCAGTCCCAGCCAATTGGTCGTCAGCCCTGCGAGACGAGCGCCGCGCACGTTCAAGGCCGAGACCAGCCAGATCAACACCAACGCCACCAGGAAGGACAGCCACGTGCTGCTGACGAACACGCCGCCGATAGCGGCCCCCTCCCGCAGGGCAGGAATGAAATAACCGAGGTAGTAGGCGGCCAACACTGGGTAGATCGACACGTCCACCCAGGAGACCACCCAGTTCATCCAGCCTCCCATGAAGCCCGCAAACGGACCGAAGGCTTTCTTGAGCCAGTGATAATATCCGCCCTCCACAGGCATCATGGATTGCATCTCACGCACCATCAGCATATTGGGGATGCTGAAGAAGATCGGCGTGAGCAGGAATAGCAGCAGCGCCAGCCCGGGTCCCGACCAACCAACCATCGGTTCCGCGCCGAAGGCCCCGCCACACACAGTGAAATAGATCAAGCCGAACAACGGCAACAAAGTCAACTCGCGCTTGAGTTTCCTGGTCTCCGCGTTGATGGCCTGCCCGTCCCCAAGTTCCCTGGTCATGTGCCCTCCAAAGTGATGAATAGTAAAAAAAGAGCGGACAACACCGCAGTGTTTGTCCGCTCTTTCTCAATATTACCCGATGGTCTCGGCCGTCATTTCCTTGATGCCGTACGGGAATCCGTAATCGGCCATCTTCTCCATGAACGGGTCGGGCGGGAAAGCCTCTGGGCCCAGCACGCCTTTTCCCTGCCACCCGCCATGCTTGAGCAAGTCCATGGCGATCACCGCGCTGAAGGCGGTCTGCGCCACCACGGCCTGGCAACCCCAAGCTTGCATGCAGGCCTGGTTATCGGCCACCTGGTAGAGATAGACCTCGCGCGGCTTGCCGTCCTTCACGCCCTTGACCCAGGTACCCGCGCAGGTCTTGCCGTGCATTTTCTCGCCCAGGTGAGCGGGGTCAGGCAGGCAGGCTGCCACCACGTCGCGCGGCGCCACCTGCACACCTTTGACGTTGATCTTCTCTTTGTTGTCCAGGCCCAGCATGTGCAGGGTCTTGAGCACGCCGATGAACTGGTCGCCCAGTCCGTACTTGAAGGTGACGCGCTTGGCTTTTACCCAGCGCGGTACGAGCAACACTTCCTCATGCTCCACGTTGACCACTTCCACGGGGCCGATCTCGGGGAAATCGAAGGTCTCGGGCTCGGAGAACGGCGCGGTGGTGAACCAGCCCTTGCCATCCTCCCAGATCACAGGCGGGTTGAGGCACTCCTCGATGGTGGTCCAGATCGAGAAATTGGGCGCGAACTCGTAACCGTCGATGACGATATTCGCCCCGTCGCGGACGCCAACCTCTTCGATCTCGTCGAACAGGTGCTCCTGGGCATAGCGGGCGAAGACATCCGCCATGCCAGGCTCCACCCCGATGCCGACCAGCGCCAACTGGCCCTTCTTCTCCCAATCGGCGGCCCGCTCGAACTGATAGTCGCCCAGTTTGATCCCTGGCTTGTTGAAGGGGTCGGTCGGGTGCGGCTCGGACAGGGTCATGGCCATGTCCATATAGGTCGCGCCCATATTGAAGGCTGCGTCGAAGATCTGCTTGTTGAAGATCGGGTCCACGGAATTCATGATCAGGTCCACGCCATATTTGCGGGCCAGGTCCCCGATCATCTTTTGGTTGCTGGCGTCGATGAATTCCACCGGGAAGCGCTTGGGGTCGCCCAGTTTTTTCTGGACCTCCTCCGCCCGCTTGACGTTGTAATCCGCCAGCACCATTTGCTCCATCCAGGCGCGCGGCTTTGCAATCGCCGCAATCGCTTCCCCTACACCACCCACTCCGACGAGCAATACTTTCATAGAACGGTTCTCCGTTTTGTTTTATAACCCGCACGATGCGAGTTAGTATGACTTTTTCATTGGACCAAACGGTAAAGCCAATAAGTAGGCTTTTGCGACAGCCTCCCCCATCGCGATCACAACTTGCACGAGCTTTTTCATGATACCTTTCGTGTGGCTCTGCCTTCCGTCTCTCGGGGGCAGACAAAGTATGGGTGCCGGGGTCAGGCCAAAGATCCAGACCCTGGCGGTGAGTCACGCCGCACGGCGGCGGTAACATCCAAACCTAGAAATAGACTTCCTTGATGATCTTGAGGTGCATGAAGGATTCGGTTTCCCGCACGCCTTCGATCACAGACAACTTTTCGGTGAGGAAGCGCAACAGGTCCTCGTGGTCGCGGCAGAAGACTTCGGCCATCAGGTCGTAGTGGCCGCTGACCACGATCAGGTAGACCACTTCCTGCAACGCCGCGACCTGCTCCGCCACCTGTAACATGCGTTGGCCGTCGGTGCGGATGCCGATCATGGCCATGGTCTTGTATCCACGCTGGATGGGATTGGTGATGGCCACCACCTTGAGGACTCCCGTCTCGACCAGGCGGTTGTACCGCTGACGGATCATCCCCGGCGAGACTTTGAGCTGCTCGGCGATCTGCGAGAACGCCTCGCGCCCGTCCTTGCGCAGCGCATCCAGGATGTACTGATCGATCGGGTCGAGGCCTTCCAGGGGTGTGGTAATAAATTCACTTTCCATGCCGTTATTTTATGACAATTTTGCATTAATGTCAAATATATATAACTATTTTGCATAAATCGAACAGCATAATCCGTATTTTGCACTAATAAAAATCTCCCAAGGGGTGAACCTTGGGAGATTTTGGTTTCACGCAAACTGTTGGGTTAGTTGCTTCCCTTGACCTCGACCCAGATGGCGTCATAGAGAGGCGTGGCGTCGCCCACATCCTTGATGCCGTGTCCGTTGGTGATTGCCTCGGCAGGCGGGTTGGTGATCGGGGAGTCGAAGTAAGCCTTGTACACATCGGGCTGGTTGGTCTTGGCATACTCCAGCGCGGCGGTATTCGGGTTGATGTACGGGAAATCGCGGATGGTCAGCCAGAAGACGTCGCCCTGCAGCAGGTAGTTCATCCAGGCGTAGGCGGCGTCGGCATGAGAGGCGCCCTTGAGCATGGCCCAGTTATCCTGCCATATAATCGCACCCTCCTTGGGATAGATATACTGAATGGCAGGGTTCTCCTGATGGGCGATGAAGGCCTCCCCCGTCCAGACGAGGCCCAGGTCCACGTCCCCGGCGATGAGCGCGGTCTTGGGGCTGTCGCTGTCAAAGACCTTGACATTGGGAATCAACTGCGCCAGCTTGGTCTTGGCCTCGTCCAACTGGGCGGGGTCGGTGGTATTGGGATCGTAGCCCAGGGTGAGCAGGGTCATGCCGATCACCACGCGCGAGTCGTCAATGAAGACCATGCGGCCGGCATACTCGGGCTTCCACAGGTCGGCCCACGATTGCGGCAGTTCCTTGACAGTATCGGCGTTGTAAACAATGGCGTCCGTGCCTGCCAGATAAGGGATGGTGTATTTGTTGCCTGGGTCGAAGTCCTTGTTCATCCAGTTCGGATCCAGGTTGCCCATATTAGGCAGCTTGCTGTGGTCGAGTTCCTGCAGCAAGTCCTTGCGGATCATCAAGTTGACGATGTAATCCGTAGGCTGGACCAGGTCGTAGGAGGTGCCGCCTGCCGAAACCTTGGCGTACATCTCCTCGTTGCTGGAATACTCATCGCGGTTCAGCTTGATTCCGTATACCATCTGGAAACAATCGAGCATATCCTGCGGGAAGTATTCCGTCCACACGAAGATATTGAGTTCCTTCGAGGTGACTTCGATGCGGGGATTCGGTTCAGGACAAACGAACCCCGTGGACGTCACCTTCTGCCCACCCGTACTTGGCTCGTTGGCCGTCCCACCGCCTCCGCCTCCGCAGGCGCTCAACACCATGCTAACCGCCACCAGCAGGGCCAGCAATTTGAACAGGTTTGTCGTTCGCATTTCTCACTCCTTTTACGAAATATTCGGTCGCGCGCAGATTCCTCCTCCGCGCGGAAATCCCAAAGACTAGTGCTGCGGCTTGGTCTCGCGGCTCTGGATCCACTGCAGGAGCAAAACCGCCAGGAACACGATCAGGATCCAGACCGTCGACAACGCGTTGACCTGCGGGGTGATGATACGGCGCAGCAGGCCATACACGTAGATCGGCAGGGTGGTCGAGCCTGGGCCGTTGGTGAAGAAGGTGATGACGAAGTCGTCCAGCGAGAGCGTGAAGGCCAGCAAGGCGCCCGAGAGCACACCTGGCAGGATCATCGGGAAGGTCACGCGGCGGAAAGTGATCCACTCGTTGGCGCCCAGGTCCATGGCGGCTTCTTCATAAGCCTTATCGAAACCCTGCAAACGCGCCTGTACCACCAGGGTCACAAACGGGACCATGAATGCGATGTGGCTGATCGTGACGGTGACGATGCCCATCGAGAGCCGCGCGTCCCCCGTCAACCCGAGCAGGCCATTGAACCAGCCGAAGAATTGGCTGAACAGGGTCAGGATGCCGATGCCCATCACGATCTCGGGGATGACGATCGGGATGTAGAGCGAAAGCTGGGTGAACGGCTTGATCCTGAACTCGTAGCGCTGGAGCGCAATGGCCGCCATCGTACCGATGATGGTCGAAACGATGGTCGCAATGAAAGCGATGGTCAGTGTGTTGCGGGCCGCCGCCAGCACGTCGGTGTTCTTCGCCAGATCGCAGTACCAGTGGAAGGGTCCGCATGGACTGGATTTGACCAGGCTGCCGTCCATCACCACGCGGCTGCTATAAGTGGGGATGAATCCCTCGAACGTGACGTTGGTGCGCGAGGCGTTGAACGAATACAGAATCAACCCGATGATGGGGGCGTACAGGAAGATGTACACCAGCACCGTGGCAACCAAAATGAAGGGAGAACGGCGATGCGGGTTCATGCAGCCACGATCTCCTCTCCGAAGCCGAATTTGCGGGTGTAGAAGTAGGTCACGATCAGCGTCATCACCATCAGGATGAGGGACGCCGCCGAACCGAAGGCGGGATCGCGCGCGTCCAGGAATTGCCGCTGGATGAGGTTCCCCACCAGGATGTATTGCCGCCCGCCGAGGATGTCGGACACGATGAAGGTGCCCATGACAGGGATGAAGACCAGGATGGTCCCCGCTACCACGCCCGGCATGGAAAGCGGCAGCGTCACCCGCAGGAAGGTCTTGAACGGGCTGGCGCCCAGGTCCGCGGCGGCTTCATACAGCGAGTTCTCGATCTTCTCCAGCGAGGTGAAGATCGGCAGGATCATGAACGGCAGAAACTCGTACACCATACCCACCAGCACCGCTCCAGGCGTGTAAAGCAGTTCCAATGGCACAAAGTTGATTCCCAGCCAGTGCGCCACCGTCCCGATGATGATGTTGATCGCGCCCTCTTTGCGCAGGAGCATCATCCACGCATATACACGGATGACGAAGTTCGTCCACAACGGGATCAGCACCATGAACAGGAAGGTGTTGCGCCGCTTCGGGTCGGCGCGGGCGATGAAGTACGCCAGCGGATAGGCCATGGCGATCACGATGAGGGTGGTATTGAACGCCAGCATCAGGGAGCGGCCCAGGATCTGCATGTAGAGCGGATCGAAACAGGCGGCCTGACCGTTGTCGCAACTGGCGCTGATTCCCATCAGGCGGATGTAGTTATCCAACGAGAAAGTAAAGATGACCTCGCCATCGGGGCTGCGCTTTCCGAAGCTGATCACCAACGTCAACAGCAACGGCAGGATCAGCAGGATGAACATCCACACGGTGGTCGGCAAGGCTAGCAGGGTGCCCTGCGCAGACTTGTTTTCGCGGAGGCGCTTTAGCATGGTCAGTCCTTCTTCAAGACCAGGGTGTTCTCGGGCATCAGCATCAGGTCCACTTTTTGGCCGGTGGTGTAGAACGAACTGGGTTCGAGGCGCGAGATGCGATTCTGCTCCCATACCTTCAGGCGAACATCGCCCACATGAACCACCACGTGCGTGTTCGAGCCGATGTAAACGGTACTTGAAATTTCACCCTCGAACGTGTTGAGCCGCGGCGAATATTCGGTCAGGTGGATCTTTTCAGGGCGGATGGAGACGAAGACCTGTTCGCCATTGACCAGACCCTCCGAGGCGGGCGTGCCCATCACTTCTACGTTCAAGGCGGGAATGAAGACCGAAGCCTCTTTCCCCGACAGGGATTTGATCTGGCCTTCGAGGAAATTCGACTCGCCGATGAACTCCGCCACGAAGCGGTTGTGCGGACGTTCATAGATCTCCACAGGCGTGCCCATCTGCATGACCTTGCCCTTGCTCATGACCGCGATGCGGTCAGACATGGTCAGGGCTTCCTCCTGGTCGTGCGTTACATAAATGAAGGTGATGCCCAATTGCTGCTGAAGGGCCTTCAATTCGAGCTGCATTTCCTTGCGGAGTTTCAGGTCAAGGGCGCCGAGCGGCTCATCGAGCAGGAGCACGTCGGGGGTCTTGACCAGGGCGCGGGCCAGGGCCACGCGCTGCTGCTGTCCGCCCGAGAGCTGCTTGGGGCGGCGATTCTCCATCCCGACCAATTGCACCATTTCAAGAGAGCGCATCACACGCTTCTTGATCTCATCTTTCTGAGCGCCTTCCATTTCAAGGCCGAAGGCCACGTTCTGATACACAGACATGTGCTGGAAAAGCGCATAACTCTGGAAGACGGTATTGACCTTGCGCTGGAAGGGCGGCGTGTGCCCCATCGGCTTGCCCTCGATGTACACCTCACCTTCGGTGGGCCACTCGAACCCCGCGATCATGCGCAGGGAGGTCGTCTTGCCGCACCCCGACGAGCCCAGCATCGAAAAGAACTCGCCGTTCCGAATCTGCATGTCCACATGGTCGACTGCGTTCAGTTCGTTCCCTTCGGGCGTGATGAACTTTTTTACCACGTCCCGCAATTCAACCGCAAACTCATTCATCCTACTCGCTCCTGCCAATGGATTTGAGGGTGTCTTCCAGACGATCCAGCAAGGTATCCAACTGCCCGTACGTAACCAGCAGCGACGGCTCGATGCGGACGGTCTGTGCGCTGGTCAACGTGCCCGCCACCAGGATGTTCCGCTTGAACAATCCAGACGCCACCTTGTAGCCGATCTCGGGCGTCTTGAAGTGCATGCCGATCAACAGGCCTTTGCCCGTAATTTTCTCATAAATTTGAGGATATTGGTCTGCCAATTTTTGTAATTTAGGAATCAGGTATTCGCCTTTTTCGGCGGCCTGCTCCCACAGCCTGTCGCGCAGCGTGATATGGATGGCGGCAATGGCCGCCGAGCAGGCCAGCGCGTTCCCGCCCGTGGTGGTGGTGTGCATGAATGGGTTGGGATACATCATCGGCTGGAAGATCTCTTCGGTGGTGCAAACCGCGCTGACGGGCATGACACCCCCGCCCAGGGACTTGGCCACCGCCAGGATATCGGGGACCACGCCCCAGTGGTCGACGCCCCACAGTTTGCCCGTGCGGCCGAGTCCTGTTTGCACCTCGTCGGCGATCAACAGGACGTCATGTTTTCTCGTCGCCTCGCGGACGCGCGGCCAGAAATCATCGGGTGGGACGATCCCGCCTGCCTCGCCCTGAATGGGCTCAAACAGCACAGCCGCCACCCCGATCCCGACCTTCTCACAGACCTCCAGTTGTTTCTCGACCGCATCAGCATCTCCAAACGGTACATGGTACACGTGGCCGCCGTAGAGCTGACCGAGCGGCGTGCGATAGTCCGATTTGCCCATCATCGAAAGCGATCCCATCGTCTTGCCGTGGAAAGCCTTGACCGCCACGATGAACGCGGACTTCTTCGAGTAGAGCTTGGCGATCTTGATGGCGGCCTCGATGGCCTCCGTGCCGCTGGCGGCAAACCAACTGTATTTCAGGTCGCCAGGTGTGATCTCGGCCATCAACCGCGCCAACACCCCGCGCAACGGATCGATCAACTCCTGCGACGGCATGGGCGTGCGCTCAAGCTGCGCGCGGACCGCCGCCACCACTTCGGGATGGCTCCAGCCCAGGTCCATCATGCCGTAGCCGCCGAGGAAATCCAGATACTCGCGGCCCAGCACATCCTGGAAGACCGCCCCCGAACCCGTCCACTCCACCGCGGCCCAGTCCCCCGCCTCGGTCACCGACTTGCGATACTCCAGCCAGTTACGGTTGTAGTATTCGGCAAAATTGTGTTTAGACTCCTCGATGATCTGATGCGCCTCCTCAACGCTGGGAAACTCATTCCGCCTGATCATGTCCAACCAGCGGGATGAATAATCCAGTGCTCCTCCAAAATCCTTGGCCATAACCATTTTCTCCAACTTAGAAATTATCCGAAGTTTTGCGGAGTGCGGACTTTAGTCCGCAACTTCAGAGCAGACTGAAGTCTGCACTCCAATTCTCAGACAGATACCTAGAATTTGCGCGACCATTCCTTCGGCCAGCGCTCTACAACCACTTTCTTCTGGGTAAAGAACTCCACCGCGTCCATCGACTGGCCGTGCATGTCGCCGAAGAACGA
>CAZGFR010000067.1:0-1278 GCA_964524485.1 uncultured Anaerolineaceae bacterium
GTTAGACGAACACCAATGTCTGAATCCTGGAGAGGGGTTATTCTTTTGTGGCAACCACTATTTGAAGTCTAGCACATTTATAAACCTCATTCAAGCACCCTGATGCCGTCACATTTTTTGACCACATCCCCCACACGGACCGTCCCTGCGCGGAGGATGCGCGCGTTGACTCCGCGCAGGCGCAATTCCCTGCCCTCTGGCGAGTTGACGAACTTGAGCGCATCCGCGCCGAAGCGTTCGGCAAACTTGTTACAGCCCGTGTGCGGCGGGGTCGAAACCTCGACAATGGCCTCCCCGATTTGGATCTGTGCGCCCACGGGCAGGTGCTCCACGCTCAGGTCGAAGTCCACATACAGTTGATCGCCTGCCAGCGCCCAACGCTCCTGGCTCTGAGCCAGCAGGGCAATGACGCGCGCGTTCATCAGAGTGATCTGCCTTTCGAAGCTGGCGGACCCGTCGGGGGTGCGGTTGCTGCCGCGCGGCTGCCAGTTGTCGCCCACCAGTCCTTCGGTCAGGTCGAGTTGGGCTTCGGTCAGCACCTCGCGCTCGTCCACGTTCGGACGGCGTACGATCCATTCCAGCCTGCCCGTCTCCCTGGGCGACTGGCGGATGGGGGACAGCGCGGCTTGCAATTCTTCATACGATGAAAGAGTGGGTGGGGTCATAATTCTTGTCCTTTAACTTTTAAAATTGTACACGGATTACACGGATTGACACGGAAATATTTTGTGCAGTAAACCCGTGGTTAAAGAAAGTTGTTGCCTTGAAAGCACGGAGAGAATTCAGCTTGTTTTGAACCGCAGAAAAGCGGAGGTCGCGGAGCTTTTTGAGAATTTCTACCCTTCGGGCACGCGTCTGTGTTCTCTGCGTCTCTGCCGTGATCTACTTGCCGTCTGGTGTGAACAATTTTAGTTCGATATCATCCTCTGAGAGGCGGACCATACGCGCAAACCTCAGGCCGAGCTTTTCCAAGACGCGGATCGATCCGCTGTTGGCGGGGTCCACAATGCCGACAACGCGCGGGATGCGCAGCTCGTTTTGGGCATATTCCATCACCGCCCGCGCGGACTCGCTGGCGTAGCCCTTCGACCAGTAGCGCTCCAGAAAGGCGAAGCCGATGTCCACATCCTCCAGCGTGTCGCGTCGGACCAGCCCGCACATGCCGATGGGGGTGTCATCCTCTTTCAGCGCGACCCGAAACATGGCGAAGCCATTCCGCTCGTAGCTGAAGATGACCCGCTCCTGAATGTAGCGGCGGGCATCCTCGGTCGTCCGCAC
>CAZGFR010000067.1:1378-17911 GCA_964524485.1 uncultured Anaerolineaceae bacterium
AGCTGAAGATGACCCGCTCCTGAATGTAGCGGCGGGCATCCTCGGTCGTCCGCACCTGGCGGTCGCCGATGAAGCGGATGAAGGCAGGCTCGTTCAGGATCTCGAGGACGAAGTCCGCGTCGTCCAATGAGAATTTACGCAGGCAGAGGCGTTCCGTTTGGAAGAGGGTGGCGTCGGTCATAGTTCCTTTTTCATCTTTTCTAATGTACGTTGACCTAATTTGTTCAGTAAATTCAGTACCCAGCCCTGGCTCCCCAGCCAGCCTGTGAGCGCACCTTGCATAGACTCGAGTCCGCGCGGAGGTTCAGGCATGGACATGGCGGATGCGAAGTCCACGGTCCGTGGGCCGAGTTGGAACTGGGTCTGCCCGATCTGACGCGGCTTGGGCTGGTCTCCGAGGAAATCACGCAGCACCTCGCGCTCTTCGCCTGTCAGCCATTGCGGCAGGTCAGAGGTGGCGCGGAAGTCGCAGACCAGCGCCAGGTCTTGCAGCATCCGCTTTTGCTCGGGAGTCAGCGAGTTGCCGCGCGCGGCGAAATACGCCACATCGGGGTCGGTCTGCACCAACGGTTTCAGCCACAGTCGATGCAGGCTGGTGCGGACAGCGTTCTTCGTTCCAGGCGTGGTCGGGTTGTAGAGCAGGACAGCGTCGCGATGGCTTTCCCATTCGCCCGCCACATCGGGGCCGACGCGGATCGCGTCGCACAGTCCCAGCGAGGGCAGGATCGGCGCGCCGCAGGTCAGGAAGAAAGCGTCCACGCCCATGGCCTCGCGCATGATCTTGATCCCGTTTCGATAGGCCGCTTCGCGCGGCGTATCCACGCGGCGCTTGCCAGGCAATCCGCCCGCGTAGAGGAAATCGAGCTTGAGATAATCGAAGCCCCAGGCGCGCACCTGTTTCATCAGCGCCGCCAGCCAATCGAGCGCGGCGGGGTGAGTGGTGTCCAGCGCGAAGAGTGGTTCACCCCAGTTAAAGCCCGCCGAGACAAAGCGACCCTGGGTATCTTTCAGAAACCAATCGGGATGTTCGCGGAACAACCTCGACGACTTCACCGCGATCAGCGGCGCCAGCCACAATCCCGCCTGTCGCCCCGTGGACTTGATCCGCTCGGCCAGGGCCTTCATCCCCGCGGGGAACTTGGTATTCGCCTCCCAGTCGCCGACGGAAACCTGCCAGCCGTCGTCCACTTGCAGCACGTCGAAGGGCAGATCGCCCAGGCCGTCGAAGATGCGGCCCAGGGTGGGCTCGTCGATGGCGGTGTACAGGCTGTACCATGAGCACCAGATACGCGGCGCGGACTTCTTCTCCACACGCCCGAAGACGCCGCCCAGCAGGTCGGCATAACGGGTGAAGAGTGCGGACTCCTCCCCGCAGGCGACCAGCCACTCGACGGACCCCGCTTCGCTCCAGCCCTCCAGCCTGGTCCCGTTCAAGCGGACGTGGGTCTCCAGCCCGAGCGCGCCCAGCAGCAGAACCTTGCCGTCTTCGAATTCGACTGCGCCGACCCACGAGCCGTGCGGCCCTTCGTCGTGGACGTAGACGGGGTCGGTCTGCATCGACTGTAACAGGCGCGGGCGTTGGGCGGGCAGGGGGGTGGGATCCGTCCACGCGGCCAGGGACCAGGACTGCCAGCCGTGGCGCAGATAACACCTGGGAGGCCGAGGCAGGCTTAGGGTCACGTGGGTGCCGACAAGGCGAATCTCACGGTTCATTTGGCGGATTTCATCCGCGGAAAGCGTCAAAATATCGTTCCCGATCTCGATGGTGGTTTCCATGCGCCTATTATCCACGCGCGAAACATAATCCGCAAGCGTTGACCCAGCCTTTAATTTGTGGCATAATCAAAAAATCAAATGCGTGGATGGGAACGAGTACGCCCGCCGAACTGTCAGCGAGCCTGGACCGAGTGAGAGCCAGGTCACGGAAGCGGACCGAAAATCCTCCCGTAGCAGCGAACTGAAATCCCTTCCAGGGAGAGTAAGGGAGACGGAGTCAGGCTTCGTTATCAGCCCTGCGGATATGGTTGTATCCGACCAAGCGCCCTTCGCTTGAAGGGAAGCAGAGTGGTACCGCGTGAGCCTGGCTCTCGTCTCTGATTTGAGGCGAGAGTTTTTTTATTTTTTCTATCGATGTCATTGCGAGCCTCGCAGAGGCGAAGCAATCCCATGGAAGGAGAGACTGCTGCGTCGCTCCGCTCCTCGCAGTGACAACCTAAAAAAGGAGTATGAATGACCTTCAAACCCGTTTCTCCAAAACTTGACGTGACCTCGCTGGAAGAAGGCGTGCTGAAGTTCTGGAAACAAAACCAAACCTTCAAGAAGACCGTGGAGCAGCGCCAGGGCGCGCCTGAATATGTTTTCTTCGAAGGCCCGCCGACCGCCAACGGCAAACCTGGCGTGCATCACGTGCTGGCGCGCGCCTTCAAGGACATGTTCCCGCGCTACAAGACCATGCGCGGTTATCACGTCTCGCGCCGCGGCGGCTGGGACACCCACGGCCTGCCCGTCGAGATCGAGGTCGAGAAACAGCTTGGCTTTACCAACAAACAACAGATCGAAGAATACGGCATCGACAAGTTCAACGAGCTGTGCAAGAAATCGGTCTTCACCTACATCCAGGACTGGGAGCGCCTGACCGACCGCATCGCGTATTGGGTCGATCTGGAAGAGGCCTACGTCACCTACACCAACGACTACATCGAGTCGGTGTGGTGGATCCTGAAGAATTTCTGGGAGAAGGACCTGCTCTTCAAGGGCTATAAGGTTGTGCCTTACTGCCCGCGCTGCGGCACGCCGCTCTCGGACCACGAAGTGGCGCTCGGCTACGACGAAGCGGTCGACCCCTCGGTCTTCGTGCGCATGCCGCTGGTCGACAAGCCTGGCACCTCGCTGCTGGTGTGGACGACCACCCCGTGGACGCTGCCTGGCAACGTGGCCGTCGTCGCGCATCCCGATGTGGACTATGTGACGGTCGAGCGCGATCACAACGGCACGAAGGAGAAACTGATCCTCGCCAAGGCCCTGGTCGAAAAGGTCTTCAAGGGCGAAGAGGTCAAGGTGGTGGAGACCTTCAAGGGCAAGAAATTGAAGGGACTCAAGTATCAGCCGCTATATACTTTCCTGCCGCCCGACAAACCCGCCTACTACGTGGTGACCGGTGACTACGTCACCACGGAAGACGGCACAGGGCTGGTCCACACCGCGCCCGCTTTCGGTCAGGAAGACATGGAAACGGGCAAGGCCTACGACCTGCCCGTGTTGATGACCGTCCAGCCCGATGGCGCCTTCATCCCCGAGGTCACGCCCTGGCGTGGAGTCTTCGTCAAGGACGCCGACCCGCTCATCATCCAGGACCTGCAGGCGCGCGGACTGCTGTTCAAATCCGAGGCGTACACGCACACCTATCCGTTCTGCTGGCGCTGCAAGACGCCGCTGTTGTATTACGCGCGCGAGTCCTGGTACATCCGCACCAGCGTGCATCGCGATGACCTGGTCAATTTGAACAATCAGATCAACTGGGTGCCCGAGCACGTCAGGGAAGGCCGCTTCGGCAACTGGCTCTCGAACAACATCGACTGGGCCCTCAGCCGCGAGCGTTACTGGGGCACGCCGCTGCCTGTCTGGGAATGTGAGACCTGCAAGCATCGCGAGTGTGTCGGCTCGGTGGCGGAGCTTTCCGCCAAGGCGGGCCGCGACCTGAGCGAGCTCGACTTGCATCGCCCGTACGTGGACAACGTCAACTGGGCCTGCTCGGAGTGCGGCGGCAAGATGCAGCGCGTCCCCGACCTGATCGACGTGTGGTTCGACTCGGGGTCCATGCCCGTGGCGCAGTGGCACTATCCGTTCGAGAACCAGGACAAGTTCGAGTCGCAGTTCCCCGCCGATTACATCTGCGAGGCCATGGACCAGACGCGCGGCTGGTTCTATTCGCTGCACGCCATCAGCACGCTGCTGTTCGGCAAGCCGTCCTACAAGAACGTCATCAGCCTCGGCCTGATCCTCGACGCCGAAGGCCAGAAGATGTCCAAGTCGAAGGGCAATATCATCGCGCCCTGGGAAGTGCTTTCCGCTCACGGCGCCGACGCCTTCCGCTGGTATCTCTACACCGCCACCCCGCCTGGACAGGAACGCCGCTTCTCTTCCGACCTGGTGGGCGAGGTCATCCGCAGCTTCACGCTCACGTTGTGGAACGTCTACTCGTTCTTCGTGACGTATGCGAACCTCGACAAACCCACCCTGACGACCGTCCCCGCAGCCACCAACGAGCTCGACCGCTGGCTGCTCTCGGAGTTGAACGTGCTCGTCCGTGACGTGACGAACGCGTACGAAACCTACGACGTGCCGAACGCCACGCGCCCAATCGAGAAGTTCGTCGAGAACCTCTCCACCTGGTACGTGCGCCGCTCGCGCCGCCGCTTCTGGAAGAACGAATCTGACTCGGACAAGCAGTCGGCCTACTCCACGCTGTACACCGCGCTGGTGACCGTGGCCAAGCTGCTGGCGCCCGCCATGCCGTTCCTGGCCGAAGAGCTGTACCAGAATCTGGTCCGCTCCGTGGACGAGACCGCGCCCGAGTCGGTGCACCTGGCCGAATGGCCCAAGACCATGCCCGAGTTCATCGACGAGTCGCTCAACCGCGACATGGCCACCGTCATGCGTCTGGTCTCGCTCGGTCACGCCGCGCGCCAGAAGGCCAATCGCAAGGTCCGCCAGCCGCTGGCGGAAGCCGCCTTCTCGGTGGGCAGTCCCGCCGAACGCAAGGCGCTCGAAACCCACGCCGACATCGTCGCCGATGAGTTGAACGTCAAGCGTGTGCGCGCGCTGGATGCCAGCGCCGAGGCGTTGACCCACACCGTCAAGCCGCTGCCCAAGCAGCTCGGACAGAAATACGGCAACAAGTTCCCCGCCCTGCAGAAGGCCATCCTGGCCATGAACGCCGAAGACGTGGCGCGCACCCTGCTTTCGGGTCAGCCGCTCAAGGTCAGTCTGGACGGCACGGAGTACGGCATCCTGCCCGAGGAGGTCGAGGTCAAGGCCAACGCCAAAAGCGGATTCGCCGTGGCCGAGGAAGGCGCCTACGTGGCGGCCCTGGTCACCGACCTGACGCCCGAGCTGGTGCAGGAAGGCCTGGCGCGCGAGTTCGTCCGCCGCGTGCAGGACCTGCGCAAATCCGCCGACCTGGACGTGGCCGACCGCGTCAATCTGTTCGTCGAAGCCAGCGCCGGACTCCAGTCCGCGGTGGAGGCGCACAAGGACTACATCACCGCCGAGACCCTGACCGTTGACCTCAAGTTCGCGGCCCCGCCTGCTGAGGCGGCTGTCGTCGAAGACGAGTTCGAAGGTGAGAAGGTCAAGGTGGGGTTGGTGAAAGTCTGATTGAAGGAGAGCCGCCGCAAGGCGGCTCTTTCGTTATAATCTGGATATGGATATTCAAATCGCCACTGCCGCCACCGACGAGTTGGTCCAGGCCTTTCAGCGCCTTGTGCCGCAACTGACGAACAACAACCCGCCGCCCTCGCTGGACCTGCTGGCGGCCCTCGTGGACTCCGAGTCGTCCACGCTGCTGATCGCCCGCGCGGACGACGGTTCCATCCTCGGCGCGGCCGCGCTGACGGTCTACCTCGTCCCGACGGGCACGCGCGCCATCATCGAAGACGTCATCGTGGACGGATCCGCGCGCGGACAGGGCATCGGCGAGGCCCTGGTGCGCCGCTGTCTGGAGATCGCCCGCGAGAAGGGCGCGCCCGCCGTCACGTTGACCTCGAACCCAAAGCGCGAAGCCGCCAACCGCCTGTATCAGCGCATGGGCTTTCTCAAGCGCGAGACCAACGCGTACGTGTATAAATTCTGACTCCAGCCGACACGGAAGAGGCCGCCCAACTGGGCGGCCTCTTGATTCATTGGAACTGGATTACGGCACAGGTAGATTCAATGCCCTTACCAGTAATACGGCCATTTCCGCGCGGGTGACGGGGTTTATTGGACAATAGTTTCCATTACCGCATCCGGCTGTAATGCCTTCATTTGCAAGTTCTTCAATCCAGGCAGCTGCCCAATAATCAGCGGGTACGTCGGAAAACATTGTGCCAGTGGCGGGTGGCGGGACATAGCCTGAACCATGTTTTGCCGTCAGCAAGAAGATGGCTAATTGATCGCGGGTAATGTACTGATCGGGACAATAGGAGAGAGGAGAGAGACTGCATCCAGCGGTTATGCCTTCACTGTATAGGTCTTCTATCCAGTTCTGCGCCCAATGCCCGATGACATCCACGAAATGAATGGTCGCAGGGATAGGAGGCTGATAGGTATTACCGTGGATGCCTCGTTTCAGGAAGACAGCTATCTCCGCACGGGTGATCGGAGTCTCAGGACAGTAGACCAATGGTGAAGTTCCGCATCCGCCTGTGATACCTGCATAATACAGAGCATTAATATATTGGTAGGCCCAATGGCTGGCGGGAACGTCCACGAAGATCGGGTCGATGCTGACGATCAAGGTGAAGTTTTGGGTGGCGTCCGTGCCGAACCCGTTCGAAGCGGTGAAAGTCAGGGGATAGGTGCCGCTCGATCCGAAGGCGGGCGTTCCGCTCAGGGTGGCGGTGCCGTTCCCGTTATCCACGAAGGAGACTCCGCTGGGCAGGGCTCCGCTGCTGGAGAGGGCAGGCGTGGGATATCCCGTGGCGGTCACGGTGAAGCTGCCGTTGGTCCCGACCACGAAGGTGATCGTGTTGGCCGAGGTGATCGCGGGCGAGGCGTTGACCGTATGGGACACGCCCGCCGAGGTGCTGCCGCCGAAGTTGCTGTCACCCGCGTAGGTGGCGGTCAGGGTGCGGACCCCGGGCGTGGTGAAGGTGATCGAGCAAGAGCCTGATATGACCGTGCCGGTGCAGCTGTTCACGCCGTCACTGACGGTCACGTTGCCTGTCGGGATACCCGTGCCCGGGGCGACCACTGCCACGCTGTAGTTGACGGTCACCGCGGCACCCACCAGGGATGGGTCGGGCGTGTCGGAGGTGATGGTCGTGGTTGTGTTGGCGTTGACCACCTGGTGGCTGACGCTGGCCGAAGTGCTGGTGTTGAAGTACGTGTCACCCGCGTAAGTGGCGGTCAGGGTCTTGGCGCCGAGGCTGGTGAAGGTGATCGAGCAGGAGCCCGCCGCGACCGTGCCCGTACAGCTATTCACGCCGTCGCTGACGGTCACATTGCCAGTGGGTGTGCCGCTGCCGCCGTTGACGCTGACGGTGTAGTTGAAGGTGACAGACTCGCCGATGATGGATGGGTCGGGCGTGTCGGAGGTGATGACGGTGGTGGTGTTGAATGTGAAAGTGACCGTGTTGTCGGTGCTGGCCGAAGCAGAGTTTCCGTTACCGCTCGGGTCCTGCGCCTTGTTGGGATCGATGCTGGCGGTGACCGTGCCGCCCGTGGTCATGCCGCTGACGGCCACGTTGTAGGTGGTGCCGTCGTTGGGCGCGATCTGGGTGACGGTGCCCGTTGTCGGGTTGGCCGAGCCGCCCAGGGTCACGTCGCCCGTGGCAAAGCCCGTGACAGGTTCGCTGAACACGACCTTGAAGTTGACCGGGCTGACGCTGGTCGGGTCAGCCTGTCCGCTGGCCTGGTCGATGGTGACACTCGGGGCGGTGGCGTCGTAGTTTACGGTGTTGTCGGTGCTGGTCGAGGCGGTGTTGTCGTTATTGCCAGCATCCTTGGCCACGCCCGCACCGATGGTGGCGGTGACGGTGCCATTGGTGTTCATTCCGCTGACCGCGACGTCGAAGGTGGTGCCATTGTTGGGGGCGACCTCGGTGACGGTGCCCGTCGTCGGGTTGGCTGTGCCGCCCAGGGTTACGTCGCCGGTGACGAAGCCCGTGACGGGTTCGCTAAAGACGACCGTGAAGTGGATCGGGCTGACACCGGTTGGGTCGGCCTGGCCGCTGGCCTGGTTAATGGTCACGGACGGAACGACCGTGTCGTACACGACAGAATTGTCAGTGCTGGTCGAGGCAGTATTGTCGTTGCCTGCCAGGTCTTTTGCAACGCCTGCTCCAAGCGTGGCAGTGACGGTGCCGTCGCTGGTCATGCCGCTGACTGCCACGTCGAAGGTGGTGCCGTTGTTGGGTGCAGTCTCGGCTACAATGGCCGTTGTGGCACCGGTCGTGCCGCCCAGGGTCACGTCGCCGGTGGCGAAACCTGTGACGGGTTCGCTGAAGACAACCGTAAAGTGGATCGGGCTGACACCGGTCGGGTCGGCTTGGCCGCTGGCTTTGTTAATTGTGACGCTCGGCGCAGTCGGGTCCACGGTGAAGGTGTTGGTATTGGAATCTGGGCTGGTATTGGAGGCTGCGTCGGTTGCCTTGGCCTTGACGGTGTGCGGACCCGCGGATAGGGCGGGAACCGAGGAGAAGGACCAACTTCCACTGGCATCCGCGCCGGTGGTGCCGACCGAAACACTGTCGATGTAGACAGTGACCGTGCTATTGGGCTCCGCCGTGCCGCTGACAACGGGTGATGAGCTATTCGTGTAGCTGCCATTGGCGGGCGCGGTGACCACAGGTGCAGCAGGTGGGATATCGTCGAATAGCACGCTATTGTCGGTGCTGGTCGAGGCGGCATTGCCGTTATTAGCTACGTCGAAAGCCACACCCGCGCTGATCGTGGCGATGACAGTTCCATTGGAGGTCATGCCGCTGACAGCCACATCGAAGGTGGTTCCGTCATTGGGCGCGGTCTCGGTGACGGTGCCCGTCGTGGGGTTGGCTGTGCCGCTCAGGGTCACGTCGCCAGTGATGAATCCCGTGACAGGTTCGCTAAAAACGACCGTGAAATGGATCGGCCCAATGTTGGCCGGGTCGGCCTGTCCCGACGCCTTGTTGATAGTGACGGACGGAACGACCGTGTCGTACAACACGCTGTTGTCGGTGCTGGTCGAGGCGGCGTTGTCGTTGCCCGCCGCATCCTTGGCCACGCCCGTCCCAATGGTGGCGGTGACTGTTCCGTCGGATGTCATACCGCTGACAGCCACGTTGTAGGTGGTGCCATTGTTGGGTGCGATCTCGGTGACAGTGCCCGCCGCCGGATTGGCCGTACCGCCCAGGGTCACATCGCCGGTGGCAAAGCCTGTGACAGGCTCGCTGAACACGACCGTAAAGTTGATCGGGCTGACGCCGGTTGGGTCGGCCTGACCTGTCGCTTTGTTGATGGTCACGGAGGGTGGCGTGTGGTCGAGCGTGTAAACCTGTCCTGTGAAGGGCAGGTTGGTCACGTCGTGCGAAAGGGCCGTGTCGTTGACCAGGTTTAGACCAAGGGTCCCTTCCCCGGTGCCGCTATTTGCTGTGACAGTCCAGGTAGCGGAGGGAGATCCGCTGGAAGGCGTGACGCTGGTGATGGATGCGCCGCTGACGGTGCCGCCTGTCACCAGGCTGAAGTTGCTGGACGTCAGGCCCGAGATCGGGTCGGCAAAGGTCACCTGCCAGCTAACGGAGGCTGCGCCGGTGGGACTGGTGCTGGTGCGGTTAATGGATGTGACGGTCGTGTCGGGACGGTCAACCGGGGTGCAGGTCTCGGAACCGGTTTCGCAGTCCACTGGACCACCGTTGGTTGTGAGGACGTCGCTGAAATTACTGCCCGAGACTGTGCCCTGGTTGGTGATCTTGGTGGTGCCCAGTGGCAGCGAGGGCCCGTTGACCGTCACGCGGTATTTGATGGTGACCGTCTCCCCTGCGGGCAGGGTGCCGATGGTCACGTTGATGGTCTCGCCCGATTGGGCGGGCGCGGGCTTGACGATGAAGAGCGGTTTCCCGCCACCGACGCCTGCCGAGGTTTGGAGGGCGGGGGCGCTGTCTACGGTGGGCAGCGCGGTCTGCTTGCCGCGTTCAACGGAAGCAGGCGCGGCGGTCAGTGTGTTGAGGGCAGACTGAGCGACAGCCGCCGCATCCCCGGATGACTGAGCGCTCGCCAGGGACCGGCTGGATGGCTGCGCCGCGACGGGCGGGGTGAGGCAGGCCCCATTGGGTACCACGTTCACGGTGCCGACTGAATCTGCTGTGGCAGTATTGTTGTTGGCAAGCACAGTCGCTGCTACCGTCGAGCCCGAGATTCCCTGGGCAAGATTCACGGTAGCCGGACTAGTCTGGCGAATGCGAATCCCGTTGACGCCGGCCGGTACACCGTTGGGGAAATCCACCACGTTATTACGCACATCGTAACAAGCTGTGGACGACTGGCGTCCCTGGACTGCGATTCCCTGCAAACCAGTGGCGTTGTCGTATACATGGACCGTGTTCGATGTAACTGTGGCGGAGAAGTTCGGGAGGCTGCTGGCATCCGGCGTGTCCACGAAAATACCGCGCGAAACTCCGCTCGTGGAGTTCTCGAAGACGGTATTGTTGGTGATCATGATGTTGGCCGGGGCCGCCTGTGCCGTGCAGGAACTGCCGTTACAACTGGTCAGGAAGGTGAGGATCGCGCTGTTCGTCGCCGAGGTGGGATGGGTGATGGTGTTGTTGGCGATGTACGCGGTCAGATAGGAGGCGCTGGTGGCGTTACCGGCGGTCTGGCCCACGTAGATGTTGGCCCCAGGAATTCCGCTGATGTTGTTTCCCGTGACGTGCGCGGTCAGGCGGCCGTTGCTGCCATTGGACAGCAGGATGCCCTCATTCCCTTGTGTGCTGCGCACCAGGGTGGAGTTCTTCACCGTCATATCAAGGGTGGAACTGTCGTTGGCAGCCGCCTGGACGGCCTGCGATTTGTTATCGTCGAAGCTGACGTTGTCCACTGTGATGGTGGCAGTGGCGGTGCCTTGCATCTCCGTCTGCACGCCATCCCCGCCGAACAGGCTGCTGGCATCCTTGATGTCGCTGTTCGAGATGGTGGCGATGAACGATCCGCTTTGCTGGTAGATCTCGACCTGATGCTCGATCGAGCAATAGACTTTCAGGTTATCGAGCAGCAAGGTGCCGCCGCTGGTAAAGCCGTTCGAGCCGCTGGGGTTGCTGACGCCGAAGACCAGGGCCGCGTCGCCGGAGGCCGAGGTCGAGCCGATGTCGCCATCCCCGTCGGCGCAGGCTGCCCCGCTGATGGCGCCGATGGAGCTGTACTGCACGGTGACGTTCCTGACGCCCAGACCATAGACGCCGTAATTGTCGAGGCGGAACAGGGTCATATTGCGCAGGATGGCCGACCCATTGTTGACATACACACCCGAGGAGGTAGTCCCATCCCCGTCGGCGCCGCCCGTTTTGTTGGCGATCGTGCCGCCCGAGCTGTTTCCGCCTTTTGCGGTGCCTCCATCGCCCTTGACGACCAGCGAGCCGCTTGCGCCGGTGTTGACCAGGATGATGCCTGTGGCGCTGCCGCCGTTCGATGAAATGCTCTTGAACTCGAGGTTGTTGCCGCCGATCGTGGTCCCGTTGACGTTGAGCGCGGTTGCGGCCGTGGTGGTGAGCTTGTTGACCAATGCACCGGTCGACCCAGGGGCGCAGGGTGACTCGTCACAGATGTTGACCGTCCCGCCGCCAGTGGCCGTGAAGGCAGCATTTGCTCCGGTGGACAGCACCAATCCGCCGGCAAAGGTAATGGTCGCGCCCGTATTGTTGGTCAGGCTGACGCCATTGCCGCTGCCGTTGTCCAGGTCCGTGATCGAACCGTTGAACGTGTATGAGCCACCCGGTGTATTTTGGATCTGCACCAGCGTGCCCAGGTCATCCGAGATGGTGCCGTTATAGGTAAGCGTGGAAACCGCGGTGGAGACGCTGTTGCCGTTGATGAAGAAATCGGCCCCGCTGGCGTTGGTGATCGAACTGCCTGCCGAGATCGGGAAGGTCCCACTGACCTCGACCATGGACACACCCATAGTGGCGCTGTTGGTACTTGTGAGGGCCACTCCAGAGAAATTGACAGCCGTTTCCTTGAGGTCGGCGGCCGGGCCGTTCGTCGCAGACAGGGTGGTCGTATTGGTGTTTGCCACGACGCGAGTCCCCGTCGTGCTGGTGTAGTTGGAGCTTGTCCCATCGACGAAGAGGGCGGTGCCATTGTCGGCGTAGATATCGAGGTCGGTAAAGTTCAAGTCGCCGCGTACGTTGTTCAGGACCAGGCCCGAGGTCCCGACCCCGTTGCCTGATTGCCCAATGGCCGTCACGCCACCTGAGACGGTGTCGAAGGCCCCCGTGGCGGGATTGGTGTCGAAGAGGATGGTTGCACCGGTTCCCACGACATTGACACCGATGCCGGCGGTGTTCCCGCTGATGACGTTATCGTCGAAGGCGGTGATGGTGACGCTGCCCGCCGTGCGCTGGATGTCGATGCCGTTTCCGCTGGCTGTGACCGTGTTGTCGTGGATGCTCACGGTTAACGTGCCGCTGCCCCCGCCGTTCACGTCGATGCCGTTGGCGGTGGCGGATCGAATGGTGTTATTGGCCAGTTCGAAGCTGCCGCTGTTGGCCGCGGTGGTGGTCACGTTGACAGCGTTGGGGGTGCCCGCGATGTTCAACCCGCGGATCTCGACACTGCTGACGTCACTAACGGTGACACCATTCCCGGCGGGGTTGTCGATCAATGGAGCCGTCCCTGCCGCCCGCAGGGTGGTGGGATTCGCACCGCCATTGACCCCGACCGGGACCGTCAGCGCCACGCCCTCGCCCAGTAAACGCTGACCGGCCTTGAGCGTGATGCCCGCGTTCTGGCCGCTGGTCGTTCCATTGCCCGTGAAGACATAGATCGTATCGTTGGCTACAGAGGCGGTCTGCGCCTCGACCAGGGTATCAAATGGGTCGGTCGAGCGGCCCAGGCCGCCCGCCGCTGAATCGTTTTTTACATACCAGACCCGTTGCGAAGTCACATTGATCGTGACGGTGGCTGTGTCGCTCAAACCACCGGAATCGGTCAGGGTGTAGGTGAACGTATCCGTGCCGGTAAAGCCTGGATTCGGTAGGTAGCTGAACGTCCCGCTGACGCTGTCGAACGTACTCAGGGTCCCGTGGGTGGGATTCGTATGCGCGGTGATATTGAAGATCCCTGCATCTCCCAGGAATTCCACGTCATTGGTGAACAGATTGCTGGAGAGATGCACGGCAGGAGCGCTGCCGGCTACGACGCCGACTTCCAGCAGGGTGTTGCCGATGGTGTCATAGCTGTCGTTGATAGCCAGTGGCGAGACGTTGACCGAGCCGGCCACCAAGGTGGTGTTGGCGTCAATGATGTCATTGAAGGTGACGCCGGTGGCGTCTGTTCCCGTATTGGGAATCGAGACCGTGTATTCGATGACCTCGCCGGGGTCGGCCTTTCCGTCGCCGTCGCCGCCGATGAAGGCATCTGACATGGTCGCGACAATGGTTGGAGCGGCCTGCACGATGCCGTAGGTGCCAAGTGCGGCTACGGCCACCACGAGGACTATGAGCAGTCCCCGCATCCTGCGCGACCGAATTTGAGCGAACGGCCCGCGCCGAGTTTGTCCTAAGCGTTTTGTAATAGCCATGGAGATCCTCCTTTGTGTGAATGCAAATGGCTGACTGTGATAATGATTTCTTCCGTACTTTAATTCCTGCCCTGAAGGAAACGGGCACATTCATTCACTTTCCGCCTTGCGGGTCATACAGCATGCCAGGGCGCGGCATGCTGTATGACCGTTCGAGCACGAATCAGGTGCGCGGCGGGTAGACCCCTTGCAGGGCGATGCAGAAGTTGAGGGTTAGATAGGGCTGCATGTTGTTGTGCGGTTGGTCACCGCCCGCAGGGGCCAGGGCGTTGCCAGATAGGGCAACCAGGCTGCCGACGGCTCCGTATAAATTCCCGCCGACGGATCTGGCCAGCGCTTCATTCGTAGGGATACGGTCCTCGCCAGGATCGGCGGCATCTGTATTCCAGGCATGACCATGGTTGGGAATTTCCGACTCGAGCAGGCTGACCGTTTCCGAGCCGCCGGTTTCGCCGAGATCGTGCAGCGACAGCCCGGGGCCCTGTCCCGGGTGCATGGGTGCATTGCCCTGCAGGTTGGGAAGCGCAAAGTTGGATTTTCCATTGCCGCCATAGGTGGTGCCCAGGAGCGAGAAAAGCGCCGTGTTTTGCGAGAGCGGCAAAATCTGCCCATCGCAAAAGGCCCAGCCTTTGGGGGCGAAGTTGAATGGGAAGATGCGGATTTCGGCCACAAATGGATCCATGATTATCTCCTTGAACTCTTTCGTGTCTGCGCTGCTGCTACGTCTGCGAGGGGAAGATCCCGAACAGAGAAATGATAAAGTCCACGCACAGGTAGGGTTGGAAGTTCGTGTGGGGCTGGCTGCCTCCAACCGATGAAACCGCCTGTGGGGAAAGCGGAGCCGTGGGTGGTATGGCAATATATGGGGTGGCTGTGGCCGTGGTCGCAAGCACGTTTCCGCCCGGGTTGACGGTGTTGCCCTGGTCCAGGGAGGCCAGCAGGGGATGGGAGTGGGCGGGGATCTGGCTCACCGTGAGCGTGACCTCTTCCACGCCGCCTGTCTCAGCCAGGGTAAAGCCGTTTCCCATGTGGATCGGCAGCCGTCCGCGCAGGTCAGGCAGGGCAAAGGTGGATTGTCCGTCTCCACCATAGGTGGTACCGATCAGGTTGAAAAGCGTCTCGTATTCTGAGATGGGCAGGAGTTGCCCTTCACAGAACATCCAGCCGGCAGGCGCAAAATTGCCTGCAAACATTCGAACCTCACCGACATAAGGTTGTGCCATATTGGATTCTCCTTTAAGTTTGGCTGGGGAAGATGCCCTGCAGGGCGATGCAGAAATTCAACGTGAGGAAGGGCTGCATGTTGAGATGCGCCTGGCTCCCGCCGATGTTGCCGATGCTGCCAGGATTCATACTCGCCAGGTTCGTGGCGCCATGGTAGGCATCGAAACCCGCCTGCGCCAGCACGGTGCTGTTGGAAGGGACGATGGCGGTGGCTGCCGCAGCGGATGTCTGTGCAACATGGGCATGGGTGGGAATCTCGGTGATCGAAAGCGTGTGCGCCTGCTCCCCGCCGCGTTCGCCCAGGGTGTGCCCATTCCCCATGTGGATCGGGGTGCGGCCTCGCAGGTCGGGCAGCGCAAAGTTCACGCGCCCGTCTCCACCGAAGGTGGTTCCCAGCAGGGAAAAGAGCGCCTGGTTTTGATTGATAAGCAATAATTGCCCATCACACAGCGCCCAACCTTTCGGAGGAAAGCCAAATGACATCATACGGATCTCGCTCAGGAACGGTTCTGCCATGTTCTTCTCCTTGATAAAGTGGACCCCTGCGCAAGGTTATCCCGCGCGGGGAAACGACCAGGGAATGGGGTGGTTAATACATCAGGTTGAAAACAGCTTCGTACTGGAAACCATCCTTATCCCGGGCAACAGGGACAAGGAAGAGCTCAAATTCCCCCAGGGCGGGGTATATCATTTTGCGTGTTCTTTGCGGAAGGAACGGTTCTGCCGGGCCGTGGAATATCAGCGAAAACGCCTCGTTGTGCTCGGTCTTTACGTTCTCCACGACATCCGTTAAGGTCAGGCGGATCGTGCGGGAGGAATCAACTGCGACATCGAATTCGGATCCGATGTGCTCTGTCATCTGTCGGGGTCTGATCTGTTCGAGCATCGTTCTTTATCTCCATGAAGTTTGAAATCGATGATGCTTTCAGGCGCTTTCGAAAAGACTATGATCGGGCGTCCAGACCATTTCTTGATACACGCTGTTGACCTCTCGCGTTCTGACGAATCCCAGGCGCGAGTACAGGCGAATGGCGGGGTTAAAAAATTCGACCCGCAGGACAAGTGGAAGATTGTCCTGGCGGGCCAGTTTCATCAGATCGTGGATGACGGTGGTTCCGATGCCGAGTTTTCGAAACTCTGGCAGGATGGCGATGTCCATGATCAGGTGCTGTTGGACGGTGTGTTCAAGAATTAAACGACCAACCGCCGTATCGTCACATTCGATGACCATGTACTCGGCGGTTGGGTAGTGTTTTTTGTAATGAACAGTCTGGGCGTCGAACTGCATGTGCAGGAAATTCGCCTTCTGTTGTTCGGTCCAATCGACAAGGGTCATTTCCTCAGCGCGGGTGCTCGCATAGACGCGGAATAGGAAGTCTTCATCCTGTGCGGTGACAGGGCGAAGCGCGTATGCGACTCTTGGTCCTTGCGCTGATGTGTTCACGCCGTCTCCGGGCAAACAAAAAACCCCCTCGCAACAGCAGGGGAATGAAACGTGTTGGACACCCAAATGCGGAAAGGATTCATACACATCCTGGAAAGGATTGAAGCGCGCCTTGATAAAATTGGATAATAATTATCACATTAATTATTCATATTATACTCACTTTATCCAAATTCACAACTCCCCCGAATGGGCGATTGAATATGTTCTCAATTATATTTCAGTTTTGTATTTCAAGTGAGATATAAAATCTTATTGAAGTTGTAATTGATCTCTGGACATTTAAAAGGTATTCGGCTAAGATGTCATGCGAATGCAGGATGTGTAAAACAACCTGCATTTTAGTTCTGCCATCTTCTGCTTGGAGGCCCTATGCACCGCCGTGACTTTCTCAAGA
>CAZGFR010000068.1:0-17578 GCA_964524485.1 uncultured Anaerolineaceae bacterium
TAATTAAATCCAGTGCAATTCTTTGGCCTGCTTTTCGAGGTCCGCGCGGAAATCGGGATGCGCAATGTTGATCAACTGCAGCGCGCGCTGGCGGATGGTCTTGCCGTACAGGTCCGCCACGCCGTATTCCGTCACCACGTAGTGGACGTGGTTGCGGCTGGTCACCACGCCCGCGCCGGGTTTGAGCATGGCCGCGATGCGCGAGACCAGCGTCCCATCCCGCAGGATCGTGGTGCTGGGCAGGGCGATGATCGGCACGCCGCCTTTCGAACGGGAGGCTCCGTAGATGAAATCCAGCTGACCGCCGACGCCACTGTAGAATTTGGGGCCGATGCTGTCGGCGCATACCTGGCCCGTCAGGTCCACCTCGATGGCCGAATTGATGGCCACCATGCGGTCGTTCTGCGCCACCACGAACGGGTCGTTGATGTACTCGGTGCGGTGCAGCTCGATCATGGGATTGTCGTCCACCCAGTCGTACAGGCGTTTGGTGCCGAGGATGAAGCCCGCCACGATCTTGCCGGGGTGCAGGGTCTTGCGCGCGTTGGTGAACACGCCCGATTCCACAAGCTCGATCACGCCGTCCGAGAACAGCTCGCTGTGGATACCCAGGTCGCGTTTATGTTTGAGGAAACCCAGCACCGCGTCGGGGATGGCGCCAATGCCCATCTGCATGGTGGCGCCATCGGGGATCAACTCCGCGATGTGGCCTGCGAGCTTCTCCACCACGCTCATATCGCCCTCTTCGCCCATGGCCATCTCGGGGATGGGGTAGTCGGTGTGGACGATGTGCGTGAGGCGGCTGACGTGGATGAAGGAATCGCCCAGGGTGCGCGGCATCTGCTCGTTGACCTCGGCGATGATGACCTTGGCCGATTCCGCCGCCGACTTGGTCAGGCCCACTTCCACGCCCAGGCTGCAGAAGCCGTGTTCGTCGGGCAGGGACACGTGAATCACAGCCACGTCCACGGGCAGGACCCTATTCTTGAAGAGCAGCGGGAACTCGGAGAGCAGCACAGGGGTGAAATCGGCGCGGCCTTCCTGCACAGCCTTGCGGACGTTTCCGCTGATGAACAGCGTGTTGACGCGCAGGTGGCCTTCCATCTCGGGCTTGACGTAATCGGCGGGGCCGATGGTCAGGGCCTGGCAGATCTCCACGTTCTCGAGGTTGGGCGCATAGTCCACCAGTGCGCCCAGCAACACCTTCGGCACCGAGACATTGCCCGTCAGGAAGATGCGTGAATTGCTCTTGATGACCTTGACCGCCTGCTCGGCCGTGGTCAGGCGGCTGTTGTAGATCTTAGTCCAATCCATCGTCCACCTCCCGTCGGTCCGTCCTTCGATTCATATGGTGGAGTTTGCCCGCGTGGGTGACGATGGCAGCCTCGAGGGCCGCATTGTCCCGCATGGCCTGTTCGATGCCCTTATCTGCCATCTCGACGATGAACGGCACCGCCGCGTTGACGAAGGCGTGCGTGGCCGTGCGCGCCACCACGCCGGGCATGTTCGGAACGCAATAATGCAACACACCCTCTTCCTCGTAGGTGGGATGGTCGTGCGTGGTCGGCCGTGAGGTCTCCACGCAGCCGCCTTCGTCGATGCTCACGTCAATGATGACCGAACGCGGCTTCATGGCCTGCACCATCTCGCGCGTGACCAGGATCGGGGCGCGTTCGCCGGGCTTGAGCACCGCGCCCACCACCACGTCCGCGTAGGCCGTGGCGCGCTCGATATTGCGTTTGGTGGACACCATGGTCGCCACCCCGCTGAAGTGGTCCGCCACGCGCTGTAGGGCGTTGATGTTGATATCGATCATGGTGACGTGCGCGCCCAGGCCGAGGAATCCGCGCGCTGCGTTCCGCCCGACCACACCCGCGCCGAGGATGACCACCTCGGCCGGCGGGACGCCCGGCACGCCGCCGATCAGGATGCCCTTGCCGCCCCAATTGTTCTGGAGCAGGCGGGCGGCCGTCTGCGCGGCCATCATGCCGCCGATCTGGCTGAACGGGCGCAGCACGGGCAGGGTCCCGTCCGCCAGTTGGATCTGCTCGTACGAGACGGCGGTGATCCCCTTTTGGAGCAGGATATCCACCTTGTCCTGTTGGGCCGAGGCCAGGTGCAGCAGTCCCGCCACGACACAGCCGGGCTGGAGCCACTCCAGCTCCTCCTTCATCGGGCGCGCCACCTTGAGCAGCAGGTCGGAGCGGCCGAAGACCTCATCGGGCGAGTAGGCCAGGCGCGCGCCCGCCTTCTCGTACTCCTGGTCGCTGAAGCCCGCCCCCACCCCTGCATCGTGCTCCACGTAGACCTTGTGCCCGAGCTGGGACAGGATCTCCACCCCCGCGGGCGACATACCCACGCGGTATTCGTACGGGCGTCTTTCCTTCGGAATTCCTATATTCATGGCTACCTCCAACACGAGCAAAGATTTACGCCATATTCAAGACTTCGCGAATCTGCGGCAAAGCCCAATCGATGGTTTCCTTTTCGATCACCAGCGGCGGCGCAAAGCGGATGACGTTATCGTGCGTCTCTTTGGCCAGGATGCCGCGCGCCTTCAACTGTTCGCAGAAGCGACGGGCCCCGCCCGCCTCGGGCTTGAGTTCCACGCCGATCAGCAGGCCGCGTCCGCGCACTTCCTTGATGTGCGGGCTGGGGATCTCGCTCAACTGCTCGACAAAGTACTCGCCGAGTTCGGTTGCGCGCTGGGCCAGCTTCTCCTCGCGGATGACCTTGAGCGCGGTGCGCGCCACCGCCGCCGCCAGCGGATTCCCGCCGAAGGTCGAGCCGTGCTCGCCCGCCTGGAACAGACCCAGGATGGACTGGTCGGCCAGCACGGCCGAGATGGGATAGAACCCGCCCGCCAGCGCCTTGCCGATGATGGTCACGTCGGGGCGCACGCCTTCGTGCTGGGCAGCAAACAGTTTGCCCGTGCGCGCCAGGCCCGTTTGGATCTCGTCTGCGATGAAGAGCACGTTGTTCTTCTTGCAGGTCTCGGCCACGGCCTTGAGATAGCCCGCGGGCGGGATGATCACGCCCGCCTCGCCCTGGATCGGCTCCAGCATCACGGCCGCGGTGTTCGGGGTGATGGCCTTCTCGATGGCAGCGGCGTCGCCGTACTTGACGGTGACAAAGCCAGGCGTGAACGGCCCGAAGTCATCGCGGTAGAGCGGCTCGGTCGAGAACGAGATGACGGTCACGGTGCGGCCGTGGAAGTTACCTGCCGCCACGATGATCTCGGCCTGATGGCGCGGCACGCCCTTCACCCGATAGGCCCACTTACGCGCCAGTTTGACGGCCGTCTCGACCGCTTCCGCGCCCGAGTTCATCGGCAGGGACATCTCGTAGCCCGTCATCTCGGAGAGTTCTTTGTACAGCAGCGGCAGCTGGTCGTTGCGGAAGGCGCGCGAGGTCAGCGTGACCTTGCTCGCCTGCTCCACCAGCGTCTTGAGGATGGCGGGGTGCACGTGCCCCTGGTTGACCGCCGAGTACGCGCTCAGGCAGTCGAGATATTTTCTGCCTTCCACATCGTAAACCCACACCCCTTCGGCCCGCTCGATGACCACATCCAGCGGATGATAGTTGTGCGCGCCGTACTGCTCTTCCATCGCGATAAAGTCTTTGGTATTCATTTAGCACCTTTCGAAAATATGATTATTGACAAATGTGCGGGGTCCGCGAGACCCCGCACAACGTTTGGAGGGATTAGGCCACACCCAGCAGGCGGGCGAGGATGGCTTTCTGCGCATGCAGGCGGTTGTGCGCCTGCGGGAAGATGACCGAGTGCGGACCATCTGCCACCTCATCGGTCAGCTCGTGGTTGCGGTGAGCGGGCAGGCAGTGCATCACGATCACGTCCTTGTCCGCTTCGCTCACGAGCTTGGCGTTGACCTGGTACGGCGGGAAGACCCTCTCGCGCTTGGCAGTCTCCTCCTCCTGGCCCATGCTGGTCCAGGTGTCGGTGTAGATGACGTGGGCGCCCTTGACCGCTTCGTGCGGGTCGCGGATGAACTTGAACTGGCTGCCCGTCTTCGCGCCGATCTTCTGGGCGATCTCGATCGCCTTGGGGGTCAGGTCGTAGCCCTCGGGGCTGGCCAGGGTGAAGTTCCAGCCCAACTGCGCCGAGGCGTGCATGAGCGAGACGGCCACGTTGTTGCCGTCGCCCACGAAGGTCACGTTCAGGCCCTTGGCTTTGCCGAACTTCTCCTGGATGGTGAGCGCGTCGGCCATGCCCTGGCAGGGATGGTTGTAATCGCTCAGACCGTTGATGACGGGGATGCTCGACCACTCGGCCAGTTCGAGCACATGCTCGTGCTCGAAGACGCGCGCCATCAGGATGTGTACGTAACCCGAGAGCACGCGCGCAATGTCGGAGATGGCTTCGCGCTTGCCCAGGCCGATCTCGTTGGGCGAGAGGTAGAGCGCATCGCCGCCCATGTGGCGCATGGCCATGTCGAACGAGACGCGCGTGCGCAGGCTGGGCTTCTGGAAGATCATGCCGAGCACCTTGCCCGCGAACTGCGGCTGGTTGCCGCCCTCGAAATATTGCTTCTTCAACTTGACGGCTACGTCCAGCAGGTCCTGGGTTTCGTCAGGGGTCAGATCAGAAATCGCCAAAAAATGTTTCATGCCTTCTCCTTTAATTGTGAAGTATATCATTTGCCTTTTTTATTGCTATGTTCCAAGCATCATGCTTCCCAAGTGACATCTGTCTGACAAATACAGCGTGAGATGACCTAAAAGCCTATCCTAAAAATAACGATGCCGTTGCGAGGGCGGTGCTTTCCCGCCCGAAGCAATCTCCCAAAGGCCAGTTAGACCTGTTCAATGGGGGATTGCTTCGCCACAGAACGGCTCGCAATGACATTTCAAAAGGGATTTTTAATTTTCGGATAGGCTCTACGCCATGCGCACTTTTTTCCAGTAACGCGCCAGCCCATCCGCGGACATGCCCAACGGGTTGGCCAGCTCATAGGCCTGGGTCGCCTCGGGGGTCAGGCCGATCTCGCGGCCCTGCAGTTCCATCCACTCGGTGAAGCTGTGGCGCAGCTCCTCGGCGGGCGGGTCTTTGGGCATGACCTGTTCCAGCCAGCGCTCGGCGGAGTTCAGGCCTTCCTCGATGGCGGTGAATTGCCAGTCGGGGTCGTCGAAGATGCCGAAATGGGTCGGGGCGATGCGCACAGGTTTCAGTCCGCGCATGCGCGCCACGGAGGCATGCCAGCGCTCGAGGTGCAGTTCGGGCGGCGGCATGGGTACGCGCAGATACGGATAACCTGGGATGCGCACCCCGCCCACGTCCCCGCTGAAGAGCAGGTCTTCGAACAGGTAGGCGTAGTGATGCTCCGCGTGACCTGGGGTGTCCACCGCCAGGAAGCGCAGGTCCCCGATGACGATCTCCTCGCCGTCGGCCACCACCCGCAGCCTGGATTCTTCAACGGGCAGGAACTCGCCCCACAGGCTTTGCATGCGGTCGCCGTAGATGCGCGTGGCGCTGGCGATCAACTTCTCGGGATGCAGCAGGTGCGGCGCGCCGACGGGATGCACGAGGATCTCGGCCCCCTGCCGCGAGAACCAGCCCGCCGCCCCCGCATGATCGAGGTGGATGTGCGTCAGCAGGACGTGGGTCACGTCGCGGGGAGACAGGCCCTCTTTGGCGAGGGCCGCTTCGAGGGCGGGCAGCGTGGAACCAGGTCCGCTCTCGACCAGGACAACGCCCGTCGAGTGACGCAGCAGGTATGAAGCGATGGCCAGCGGCCTGCCCTGAAAGTTCAGGTCAAGTGTGGTAACGGGGGTCTTTGCCATATGTGATTTTCCTGTACGTGATAGGCGGCCGAGAAACTGGCCAGCGCCATGCCCAGGTCGGCGTCGCAATAGATCGGGCAGACGGGCACGCGCCGTTCGCCCAGTGAGGCAATGATGCGCTCGGCCCCGGGCGGGCCGCCAAAGGTCTCGGTCATGATCAGAACCACCACGGGCCGCAGGTGACGGCGCTGGAGATCGTCCACGGCGGCCAGCAGCTCGGAGGAGACGCTGGGCGTAACCAGGATGGCGCTGGAGCCTTGCGGCAGGCCGCTGCCCTGGGCGGCCACCAGGCCTGCCAGCGAGAGCGCCCCCTCCGCCTCGACGAAGGCCAGCGTCTCGAGGATCTTGCCCTCCTGGCGTTCGCTGCGTTCGGCGGGGATCATGGTGTAGGCGCGGCCCGAAGTGACCAGCCCCACCGCGCGGTTCTGGCCGAGGAAGTAATGCGCCAGCGAGGCGGAGATGGTGACGGCGTATTCGAGCGTGGAAGGCGGCAGGTGGAAATCGGGGCGGTGCCCCAGCAGGAAGGCGTCCAGCTTGAAGAGCAGCGGGTCCACATTGGAGGCCAGCGCGGCGGAGCTTTCCTTCTGGTAATGGACCGTCTCCTGCGCGTCCACGAACAACCAGACCTCAGCCTGCGGGTCCTGCTCGAACTCCTTGACCATCACCTGCCCGCGGCGGGCGGTGGTGGCCCAGTGGATGCGCTTCATCGGGTCGCCGGGCACGTACT
Source organism: uncultured Anaerolineaceae bacterium (assembly GCA_964524485.1). GTDB lineage: Bacteria > Chloroflexota > Anaerolineae > Anaerolineales > Villigracilaceae > JACPVF01. The sequence continues at coordinate 6,530 of CAZGFR010000068.1, forward strand.
CGCGCACGCCCGAGGCATGCGGCGTGACGTCCGAGGCCTTGCGGCGGATGACCTGTCCGCCGGGCAGCAGGCCGGGCGGCGAGAGGAAGCTGGGGATCTCGAAGATGTTCGGCAGCACGATCAGCGATTCGCGCGCAGGGAATTGTCGGCGGACGCGGAACAGCCCGAAGGGGTCGCCCGAGGTGAGGGCCGTCGGCCCGAGCGGGAACGCGCCGCGGCGGGTAAGCCAGCTGCGGGCGGTGTAGGTGCGCTTCTGGCGTCCGCCCACCAGGGTCAACAGGCGCGAGCCCGCCGCCCCGGGGATGGTTGTCTCGTTGGCCACCTCGATCCACAAATTGAGCAGGATGCTGGCGTTATGGATCTCGAAGTGCTCCTCGAACATATCCCCCACGTTGGCGCGCAGGGAGCGCGTGGTTCGCTGGACGCGCAGCGGGCGCGTGACCAGCCAGGTCCAGACGGCGCTGACCAGCACGATCAGCACGCCCAGATACAGCAGGCGCGAATAGGCCTCCTGCCCCGTCACAATGGCTCCGATCACGCCCAGCCCGATCAGCAGGGCGACCAGGATGCGCCCGCTTCTCATTTGGCCTTCCCACCCGCGACTTTCTTCTCCTTCTCGGGGGCGAATGCGCCGCCCGGGACGGGGGTGTTGTAGACGATCTCCTGCATGATGCGGTCAGACCCCAGGTCGCGCAGGCGCGCAGCGGCGCTGACGATGATGCGGTGCGCCAGCACGGGCACGGCCAGTTCCTTGACGTCGTCGGGCAGCACGTGGTCGCGTCCGCGCAGGGCGGCATGCGCCTGGGCGCTGCGGTACAGGGCCAGGCTGCCGCGCGGACTGGCGCCGAGGTACACGTCCCCGCTCTGGCGGGTGCGGCTGGTCAGTTCGACGATGTACAGCTTGATGGCGGGCGAGACGTACACCTTCTTGATGGCCTCGGCGGCCTCCAGCACCTCCTCGGTCCTGACCACTGCTTTCAGCGACTCGATTGGGTGGCGCAGCTGCTGGTCGTCCAGCACGCGGATCTCATCCGAGACGCTCGGGTAGCCCAGGCGCAGGCGCAGCAGGAAGCGGTCCAGTTGGGCCTCGGGCAGCGGGAAGGTGCCTTCGTATTCGATGGGGTTCTGGGTAGCCAGCACCATGAACGGACGCGGCAGGATGTGCGTCACCCCGTCCACGGTCACCTGGCGCTCCTCCATGGCCTCGAGCAGGGCCGCCTGCGTCTTGGGCGTGGCGCGGTTGATCTCGTCGGCCAGGATGATCTGCCCGATGATGGGTCCCGCGCGGAACTCGAAGGCGCCCTTCTGCTGGTTGTAAATGGAAACGCCCGTCACGTCGCTGGGCAGCATGTCGGGCGTGAACTGGAGGCGGTTGAAGGTGCAATCGAGCGAGCGGGCCAGGCTGCGGGCCATCATGGTCTTGCCCACGCCCGGCACGTCCTCGATCAACACGTGACCCTGGCACAGCAGCCCCACCACGATCAACTCCAGCGCCTGGCGTTTGCCTACGATCACGCTCTCGAGATTGCCGACCACACGTTCGCCAAAAGCCTGAATGTCCATCAGAGAAAAAATCCTTTCGACAGGGATGCTTCGATTCTACGTGGGAATTGCAGGCGGGGCAAGGAAAACGCCCCCACTTTGGGAGGGGTTCTGGGGAAGTAGTTCCCCTCCCCTGGGAGTGTTTCCGCGCGGACTTACGGCGGGCGCGGGCTTTCGAGTATAATCTGCCCCGCACGCCCCTGTAGCTCAATGGATAGAGTGCCTGACTTCGAATCAGTCGGTCCGAGTTCGAATCTCGGCAGGGGTACCAGAAAAGGCTTGAGCAGCCTCAATATTTCACAAAGCCTGGTTTCACAAAATAAGCTGGGCTTTTTGATTTAAGAATACATTGTTGCGATCATTGATATTCCGTCCTTGCGAGACGCCGAAGGCGTCGAAGCAATCTCTCGCGGGCGGGAGACGGCTTCGCTCCCCACGTCGCGACAGGTTCAATGTGATTGCAACAGGTAGTTTAAGAAGCACAACAGGGCAGCCTCGAATATTCCTTACCAGGAGCAAAGATGGAAACAAAAGTGTGCACAAAGTGTGGAATGGAGAAACCGATCGAGCAATTCCCACTGCGGAGTCGACTATCGCAGCGTAGGCAATCCTATTGCCATGATTGCAGTTCCAGGATGGGATCGAGTTGGTATCAAAGGAACAAGGAATACCAGAAACGAAACGCCAAAAAGCATATGCAGGAATACAGGCAAAAAGCAAAAGAATTTGCCTGGGACTACCTGTCCGCTCACCCCTGTATCACCTGCGGCGAAAGCGATCCGCAGGTATTGGAGTTTCACCATGCAAGAGGTCAAAAAGAAGCAGAAGTGTCGAGGCTGGTTGCCAATGGCGCTTCTCTCAGCACGTTACAGGCTGAAATCGAAAAGTGTGATGTACTCTGCGCGAATTGCCACAGAAAACTGACAGCAAAAGAACGAGGGTGGTTCAGCAAGTAGTTTTTGCTAACTTGATTATTTTGTGACAACAATAGGGTAAAGTCGTACAAGTTTAAGCAGCACCTACTTCACATCGTCTGGTTTGATAGCAGTTGGAACAGGCCGACCAAGACCCAAACTCGCACCCTCCGGGCAAAGGACCCGTCCCAGCACAACCTCCCAAAAAAGTATATTGACAGTAACCATTAGAATCACACCAATACATTCTCCCAGTGCACCCAGCACAAGGATTTTCATCCATGCAAAAAGTAGCCTCAGGATCGTAGGCTCTCGCTAAATTAGCCCAAACAAATGAATTTAAAAAATTAATCAACAACCAATGAGTAGAAGGCCAGAATTTTTCTTTTTGGCAGGAAAAACATATCTCATTAATAATACATCTTTACAATTGACGCAAAAACAAGTTCTCTTAATTCTTCAGGAAATATTCCCGTTGATAACCACTTTATCACTAATTCTTTGGCAGCCTCCGCAGGATCGAGAGCCGAGTTTCTGTTTCCAACCTTACACCCGCCAACTCCAGTACCTACAATCAAGACAGATATAAATAAAAAGAAGAGGTTGATTTTGGTCTTTCTGGAAACAAGGTATTGGTCTATCAACTTCCTCTTCTGCGACATACGATCTACCTTTCTTCTCGCATATCATGGCCGATGGAAACCCTCCACCATTCTCACTATACAGATTATCCATCGCAAAGTCAATCCTCTCGCCAAAGGTTGGCTTAACGCTCAGGATGATGCGACCTGCCTTGTTAAAGATTGGTGGGGGTGAGCGTCACGTCGGGGGTGGGCGTGAAGGTCTCGGTCGGCGGCGGGGTGGGCGAATACGCGGCGGCCGTCTGGGTCATCATCACCGCCGCCATATAGACGGCCAGGGGCGCCAACCATCAAAAAGACCTCCGCTGGAGGTCTTTTTGATTCGCCCTGAGCGGAGCGAGGCGTGGTAGTCAAGCACGGCCGCTTTCTTCCGCTATTACGGCATTGAGAAAACATCTGGCATATGCAAAAAGGCCTATTGTGACTAGATCACATATCCGCCTGCCAGAAGCTAACTTGATTGCGTCCTGACTGTTTGGCAACATACAAAGCCTGGTCAGCGCGCCGCAATAATTCGTCCAGATCCTTGCAGTCTTGATCCAACAGTGCGATCCCCAGGCTGATGGTCACCTGAATCGGGCCTTGATCGGTATCGATCGGAGCGTCGGCAATGCAACGGCGCAGGCGTTCAGAGACTACCTGGACGCCATGCGGATCGGCATCGAGGACGAGAGCGGCAAACTCTTCCCCGCCGTATCGCCCAAGGATATCGATCTGCCGCACGGTTTTCTTGCAGCGCAAGCTCACGCTGCGCAAGACCTCATCCCCGATGGTATGGCCATAGGTGTCATTTACTGATTTGAAGCGATCGATGTCGATCATGATGGCGGCCATAGGGTGCTGGTAACGCTGCGCTCGCCTGAATTCATGCTGCGCCAGTTCCATGAAGCGATACCGATTGTGCAGACCCGTGAGGCTGTCGGTATGCGCCAGCTTTTCCACTTCGCTGAACAGCCTTGCATTCTGAATGGCCAGAGCCACCTGATCTGCAAATGCCATCATCAGGCGCACATGTCGTTCGTCAAAGAAATCGGGCTGCCTGCTATCCACCGCCAGCATGCCGATGACCATTTTCCCAACGATCAACGGCACGCCCAGGAAGGAATGGATGTGGCTGTGCGGCCCTTCCCCAAAGGCCTTGTACACGGAGGGGGCATTTCCCAAGACATAAGGCTTTCGTTCCTTGATGACCACCGTGTTGGGATTGTCGCCAGGGATGGGGAAACGCAATCCGAGGACTTCCTTGGGGTCTACCCAACCGTGCACGCCGACGATTTCCACATAGCCATCCCCCAATAGTTGCACGGAGGCGCTATCGTAGGGAATAACTCGTTTCAATTGCTCCAAAATGCGCTGGATGGTCTCTTCCTGGCTCAGGGTGGCCGCCACGATGGAGCCTGCTTCGCGCAGAATCTCCGCCTCCTGCGCATGGCGCTGCTCCAACTGGAGGAGCCGCACTTTTTGAATGGCCGTGACCAATTGTTCGCCAAAGGTAATGACCAGACGCTCATCGGCTTCCTTGAAGGCGGAGAGTTGTTTGCTCTCGATATTGATAACGCCAAGCACCCTGGCCCCTATCTTCAACGGCACGCACAGCTCAGATCTCACTTCTTCACTGACAGGCACATAGGCGGGTTCAAGACGAACATCGGGGACGCGCATGGGCTTTCCCGTGGCCACCACCTGCCCCGTGATCCCCTGGTCTATTGGGATGGAGAGATTGCCTTTGTCCCATGTGCGGGTGGAGCGGAAGAGGCGAATGACGCCTGCCTTTTCATCCACCAGGCCAATATCAAAGTAATCAGGCCGAAGGGCGCTGTCCATGATGCTCACAGCATCCCGGATCAATTCTTCTTCATCATTTGCCTCGACCCCAACCGTGGCAATACCATTCAGAATCAACAGTTCCTCTGCATATTTGATCGATTCCACCCGCTGGGATGCCAACTCGGCGGCAGTCTTTTTCTGCTGCTCTTCGAGCCGATTGCGAGTCAGAATGATCCTGATGCTCAAAACCGTGGTGATGAACAGGATGATCTGCCGAAACATCTCATGCGGCCGCAAGGGAGAACCTGCAAGATACCCGCTGGCGTGCAGAACAACGAACCAGGCGATCAGCCACCCGCCCATTACAGGGGAGAAGCTATGGGCGACATACAAGGAGAGCAATATGGCCAGCAGGTCGAGCGAGCCCAGGAAAAATTGCAGGATCGGGGCAAGAGGCGAGGATGCTATTGAAGGCGGGAGAGGGAAGGTGTCGAGCAAGGCAAGCAGTGTAAGCGTCAGGAAGATCACCGACACGATAATGTAACGATAGGGATTTTCGACTTGCAGTTTTTTCATCACATAATCTTCCTCGCAGAATCCTGCCGAAATTTCAGGAAGCTCGGGTCGATCGATAAATAAAGCGACAAGACCACCCTTCCCCCCTCACTGAATATTATAACTGGTGATAGGCGCGATTTAACCCCTTCGGTTTTTTTAAACTGGCGCTTTCGCTTTCTATTCATCTGCCATCATCTTCAAGAAAGCCTGAACCACCTCTGGATCGAGATGACTGCCAGATTGCTTGCGGATGTAGTCCAGAGCTTGCTGGCGGGACCAGGCCTTTCGATAGGGCCGATCGCTCGTCACCGCGTCATAAATATCCGCCGCCGCAAAGATGCGGGCAGCAAGAGGAATTTCCCTGCCTTTGAGGCCGCGCGGGTAGCCCGTGCCATCCCATTTTTCATGGTGGCAATATGGAATGTCGAGAGCATCGTGCAAGTAGGCAATCTTGGACAACAGTTCGAACGCGAAGACGGGATGCTTGCGCATGAGCGCCCATTCTTCGTCGGTCAGCGGACCTGCCTTGAGCAGGATCTGGTCGGGGACGCCCATCTTGCCGATATCGTGCAGCAGCGCCCCTCGGCGGAGATTGACCAGCTCCTCATCGGACATGCCCATGCTGCGGGCCAGCTCCAGCGTCATGGCGGCGACCCGCTGAGTGTGGCCTTCGGTTTCCTTGTCCCGCAGGTCCAACGCGGCGGACCAGCCTTCGAGGGTGGTCTCATAAGCCAGGGTTAGTTCCGTATTGCTCCGATCCAGATCGCTGAATAGCGAGGCTGTATCAATGGCGATGACCGCCTGGCCCGCCAGGGTCTGGAGGAGTTCGTACCAATCTTCATCGGGCGCGAGCGGGGAGCGGTTGAATATCTGCAATACGCCGAGTATCCTGCCTTTGGCGTTTAGGGGTACACCGAAATAACAGACAAAACCTTCCCTCGCAATTTCTGCGGCGAAACGAGGATTTTGTTCTTCAGCCATCACCAGGTCAGGGATGTGCAGGATGCGGCGTTCTACTATGACACGGCCAGCAAGGCTTTCGCCCAACGGGATATCCATGACCCGTTCGAAGGATTCCTCTCGAAACCCGTGCCCATATAAATATGTCAATGAGCCCAATGCCTGATTGAACAATAATACACTGGCGGCGTCGACCTTCATTTGCTCTGCAATCAAGGGGAGGATGAAGCGCATGCTCGCGTTTACGTCCACTATGGACGCGATCACTTTGTCGATCTGGCTCAGTACTCTCAGGGTCTGTATCTGACGTGTGGTCTGTTCGTGAAGCAACATACGGCGGATCGTAATTGCCGCCTGATCGCCAATATTTTGTGCAAGCCTGATCTTATACCAATCGAACGGCTCTCCATCGGTCTCCTGCACTTCCCCGATCATAAGCATGCCCAGAATGTCGTTTTTATTCTTGGAAGCGCCGCCAATTCGCAAGGGGATCAAACAGGTGGATTTGACGAAGTCAAATAGGAGCGCAGCGCGCTCTTCCCCGCTCAGTGTAGGGTCGTTGGCCTGCAAAACAACAGGCTCATTTTGCTGGAGAATGTTGCGACACGTGGGCAGGACGTCGAGCTGAATACGGTTTCCAATCCGAAGATCATGATCCTGGATGGAGGTCGGATAGGCCGAACGGATGACCATCTTATCGTCTTCCAGGAGCGCAATGCGGGAAAACGTGCCGCGAACTGTTTCCACTGCATGATGATTGACAAGATCCAGGACCGATTCAAGACTGTCCACCTCTGCCAGGGCACGAGAAAGGTCATACAAGGTCGCAAGCGCTTCGGTGCGCATCCTGAGCGCTTCCTCGGCCTGCTTGCGCTCGCCGATATCGGTGATGGCCACGATGACCTTCGACAGGTCCTCTTCGAAGTTCGGGACGACGGACCAGGTGACCTGGGCGTCGATGCGGTCGCCCGTGAGGGTGAGGCCCGCGGCCTCATGCGTGTATTGGGTCCTGCCTTCGAGGATGGCGAACAACTCATCCTGGAAGTATCGGGCCAGGTATTGCTCAAGGAGCGTCCCCAGGTTCTCCAGGAGGTCTTCCCTGCTGCCCGCCTGGTAGAGTTTCACCGCGGACTGATTGGCATCGACGACGCGCACCAGCCTGGACCATTCGGCCTCCAGCCCGGGGTGGGTGGAGGAATACGCCTTGAAATCGACGATCCCTTGCAGGCGCAGGAGATCGATGCGGCGTTTGACCTCGGAGAGGTCCAGATCCAGGAGGGCGATGGGCGAATCGACGAACAGGGCGCGGTAGCGGCTTTCGCTGCTCTTGAGCAGGGCTTCGGCCTGCTTGCGCTCGGTGATATCGATGGAAAGGATGAAGATGCCCTCGGGGACGGGCTCGATGCGCAGGTCGAACCAGGCCGTGCTGCCATCCGGGTAGGCGAACTGGTTTTCGACCTTGATGGAGATGCGCTGCTGCATGCAGGTCCGCAGGGCGGCGAACAAAGCGCTATCCTCCACGCCTGGATACAGCTCCATCATGGTGCGCGTGAGCATCTCTTCGGTCCTGTGGCGCCCCTGCCGGGCGGCGATGTCGTTCAGGTAGATGTAACGCCAGTCGAAATCGATGATCTGGCAGCCTTCGAGCAGGTTGTCCAGCAAATAGTGATAGCGGACGAGGCTCTTTTGCAGTTCGATCTCGGTCCGCTGGGTGGCGCTGATGTCCTGGACGGCAGCCACGATGTAGGTGTCCCGCCCGATTCTGATGGGGTTCAGCGAGATCTCGGCGGGGAATTCGGAACGGTCCTTGCGGAGGGCAGACAACCGCAGGCCGAAGCCCATGGGCCGCTCGCGCGGGGATTTCTGGTAGGCCTCGCGGAGTTCCCTGTGCGTCTCGAAGCGGCTGGGGACCAGGACCTCGACGGGCTTTCCCCGCAACTCGCTGGCGGCGGAATAGCCAAACATCCGGACGGCCCTGGCATTGGCGTATTGAATCGTCCCCTGGGCATCGACGATCAGCAGGCTATCAGGTGTGGCGTCGAAGATCTTTTGGAAGTCCAGTTCGACGGCCTTGGAGGAGTGGGGGCGCATACTCACCTCGCTGATGGTGCGCCTGGCTGCAGAGCGGCCGGTTGGATGGAAGGTTTCGACTTCATGGCGGGTTCTTTTAGTACCAGTAAAGGGTCGGAAAGGTCTTGCAGTAACGGGACGAGCGTACGGAGAAACAGAACCCTTGAAGGAATGCCCGCCATGCTATGGTGGAGGGCCCAGGGTCTATAGGATTGTACCCCCATTTTCCCATTCTCTGCTCGAATGAGAATGCTCTCCATGCGTGAGTGTTACGCTCATGATCGGGTGAATGGAGGCCACCTTATCCCTATAAAGTTACACGAGAAGGCGCATGCAAAGTTACGGCGGGGGGCAGCTACATAAAACGGCCGCCTGACTCTTTGAGCATTTCGCACGCGACGCCTTCGGATTGCGTTGTCAATCACTCCTGACTTATAGCCTCAACCAGGCATCATTGAATCTTTCCCTAAATTCATCGGTCGTCTCTTCAAATCGATTAAACCCTTCCGCCCTCATTAGTCTTGCAAAGCCAATGCTTTTCTCCGTGCCTGTTATTGCAGACCAATAATAATGAATCATGCCTTCCGCATCCCGCTGCTCCATTCGAACAATAGTGAGCCTCACACCTTGTTTCAGCTTTTCAGACGCGCGCGGCAAATGGAGTACAGGATCGAACACCCGCTCATGCAAGAATTGCATTATTTCTTGTTCTTTCGTCATGAAAGATCCTTTCCTGCTCGCTTCGTAGGGGCAAACCCATTTTCAGCTTTTCACACCAGCGAACAATTTCAGGGCAAAGGCGGCAATCCGAGTTCCTTGAGGAATTCGTTGTGCTTGTTCTTGGCGTCCGCAATCTTCCCCTCCAGCGTTCGCAATTGCTCATGCACAGCGCCGAGGTCGACTTCCTCTTCCTCTACCGCCGTGCTGACGTAGCGGGAAATATTCAGGTTGTAGTTATTCTTCTCGATCTCTTCCATCGAGACGCGGCGGGAATAGCGGTCTTCTTCCGTGCGGTTCTGGTAGGTATCGAGAATCTTCTGGATGTGTTCGGGCAGCAGTTGATTTTGACGCTTGCCCTTCTCGAAGTATTCACTGGCATTGACGAACAACACGTCATCATACTTCTTGCATTTTTTCAGTACCAGGATACAAACGGGTATTGCCGCTGAGTAGAACAAGTTGGCGGGCAGACCAATAACAGTATCGATGTGGTTGTCTTTCAATAACTTCGTGCGGATGCGCTCTTCCGCGCCGCCGCGGAACAGGACGCCGTGCGGCAGGATGATCGCCATGGTGCCTTCCTGCGCGAGGAAGTGAAAGCCGTGCAAAAGGAAGGCAAAATCCGCCGCAGACTTGGGCGCGAGACCGTAATTCTTGAAACGGACATCATCGCCCAGCGCGTCGGTGGGTTCCCAGCGGTAACTAAAGGGCGGGTTGGCAATCACCGCGTCGAAGGTGGGCTTTTTGAGGGGATTCTGCTCGCGCAGCATGTCCCACTCGTTGAGCAGGGTGTCGCCGTGGAAGATCTCGAACTCCGAATCTTTCACGCCGTGCAGCAGCATGTTCATGCGAGCCAGGTTGTAGGTGGTAATGTTCTTTTCCTGCCCGTAGATTTTGCCAATGCCATTGTCGCCGAGCCGCTTGCGGAGGTTGAGGAGAAGCGAGCCAGAGCCGCAGGCAAAATCCAGCACGGACTTGAGCCGTCTTTTGGGTCCCGTCTCGGGTTCCTGACTGTCCAAAATGACAATGCCAGAGAGGACGCTGGAAATCTGCTGCGGGGTATAGAACTCGCCCGCTTTTTTGCCAGACCCCGCCGCGAACTGACCGATGAGATATTCGTAGGCGTCGCCGAGGGTATCGCTATCCGTGGAGAAGTCCTTCAGGCCTTCGGAAATCTTGGTGATAATCGTGCAAAGCTTGGTGTTGCGGTCGGTATGCTTTTTGCCGAGTTTTTCGGAGTTGAGATTGATCTCCGAGAACAGCCCTTGAAAGGTGCTGGAGAAGGATTGGTTTTCGATATATTTGAAGCCAGCCTGCAAGGTCTCCAATAAATTCCTGTTGTGCGTACGCGCCATTTTGACAATGCTGCCCCACAGGTAGGGCGGCTCGATGACGTAATGCGCTTTGCGGCGCATCTGCTCCTCGAAGGCTTGAACGTCCTGGGGGTTGCGGTCATACCAGAGTTGCAGCGGTGTAACGAGAGGGACTTCCTCGGTCGCTTCATCGTCTTTCTTTGGTTTCTTTTTTTGCATTCGCGCCAGAGCCTGCGCCCGCGCTTCTTCCACTTCGCTTTCGGTGGGATATTCCTTCCCCAATTCCTTCTTGCATGCGGATTCGTAATTATCCGAAAGGTAGCGCAAGAAGAGGAAGGACAGCATGTAATCGCGGAAGTCGTCCGCGTTCATCGCGCCGCGCAGTTGATCGGCAATGCCCCACAGGGTGGCGCCGAGTAGTTTTTGTTGGTCGTTGGTCATGTGTCTGCCTGTTCTGTATCTTTTCTCGTTTATATACGTTAGCGGTCTCGCGGCAGGGATAAATCCCTGCTCAGCGCATGGAAGTCGGGTAAACCCGACTCGTCGCGGAGCAACGAGTCCGCA
>CAZGFR010000069.1:0-17544 GCA_964524485.1 uncultured Anaerolineaceae bacterium
GAGTCTTAACACGATTTCAAACGAGTCTTAACAAGATTGGGAACGAGTCTTAACAGGATTTAAATCCTCTCCTGAGAGGATGGCAAACGAGTTGGGAGAGAAAGGGGTGGAGGACCGTCCGCCCCTGCCGCCATCCTGCTTGCTGCGCGGCATCAACGGACTATAATAAAGATGTCGCGCAACTTGATGGAGTGGAGGGACGCCATGTTTTCCAACGAACGGCCGACCTGGATCGAATTCTTTCGAGGGGAGCGCACGCGTCGGGAATTCCTCGTCACCCTGGCCCTGCTGATGCTCTATCGGCTGTTGACGTTCGTGCCCCTGCCTGGATCCCTGCCTTACGACCCGTCTCAGGTGCAGTCCACGCCCAACAGCCCCGACCTCGTCAGCGGATTCATCAACCTGCTTTCGGGTGGAGCCTACGCCCGTCTCTCTGTGCTGGCCCTGGGTCTGATGCCATACGCCGCAGCCAGCGCCTTCCTGCGGGGTCTCATTCCCCTGGTCCCTGCACTCGACCGCATGACCCGCGAAGACCCCTCTACCGCCCGTCGCAAAATCAGCCTGTGGACCTACGGGCTGGTGGCTCCCTTCGCCCTGCTCCAGTCCTTTCTGCTGTTCTTCAATACTTCGCTCGATTGTTCCCTGCACTTCCTGGTCCAGCTGCGCTTGCCGTTTTCTTCCGACCCGCTTTCGGTGATCACCCTGTTGGTAAGCCTGATGGCGGGGTCCTATTTTGTGGTCTGGATCGCCGAGCTGATCAATGAGTACGGCTTTCGTAATTCGGGTTTCAACTCCATTGTCTTCGCGGGGGTCTGTGTGCTGTTGACCGAGGAACTCTATAGGTTCTGGCGCGGTCCACAGGGTACGGATAATTTGCTGGCTGCAATGGGTCTCTCGGAAAGCGCACAGCACTGGTTGAGCCTGGCGGTCTATGTATTGATCCTGGTGTTTGCTCTATACCTGGTCATCTTCTTGATGAGCGGAAGGCGCAATATTCCCGTCATGTATCCGTCCATAAATAATTTGCGGGCTGCGCGTCAGGGACTTCATGTCCCGTTGGCCAGTTTTCCGCTGCGTATCTTTCCCGCCATGGAGTCCATGTTGGAGGTGCAGGGTCTGGCCACCCTGATCCTGCTCGGGCTGGGCAGGCTGGCGTGTACGTCCCAGCCGAGTCTTCAAGTCGTGGGACAGGTGGCGCAGGCAGCCACTTCGCCGCAATATTTCCTGGCCCCCTTGCTGCTTTATTTTCTGTTTGTCACCGTTGGACCCTGGCTGGCGGAAGTCGAGTTCCTGCAAACTGATATTGCCGCCAACTTGCGGCGCAGCGGCGGGATCATCCCTGGAGTTAAGCCTGGTGCGCCTACCGAAAAATACCTGCTCAAGGTCTTTCGCCGCCTGATCTTCCTCCCGACCGTGTTTGGTCCGCTTATCATCTTTCTGCCATGGTTTGTCGGCGTTCTTTTGGGCATCCCATCCTCCATTTTGACGGGTGAGGCGCTTTTCTTTGCAGCAGGTTTCGTTTTCGACCTTGCTCATACGGCCGAGGCGGAGGTCATGTTATCTTCGTATGGAAGTAAACATCTGGTATAAAATGGAACATCCATGGAAGGAAAAGCCTTGATGACCAAACTTACTTCGATTGCAGTGCGTATCCTGTGCGCCTTTGTCCTGTCCATCGGCGCGCTGGTCACCTCCGCCTTCCTGCCCCTGGCGGACGAAGGCTACTGGGCGCGGCAGTTGCGTCTGCACGGTGAGATGAACCTGCCCGTGGATACCCTTACGCAATCGAGGGCTACTTCCTGCGGCGAGGCGGTCATCGTCATGGCGTATAACTACGCCTACCCCGAAATGCAGTTGATCGAGCAGGAGGTCATCGACTACGCCACCGATGCGGGCTACTACACCGAGCGCAAGTTCCCCTACACCAGTCCCGAGAACATGGTCAAGATCGCCGAGCACTACGCCGAGGTGGTCCAGACGGGGACGGTCTCCGACCAGGATGCGGCCCTCGACCTGCTGATTGACAAACTGACGGGCGGCGACCCCGTCCTGATCGACGTCTTCACCCTGCTCTACGACCCTGACTCGGGCGCGCATTTCATCGTAGTGACGGGCATCTCCATCGACCCGCAGAACCCCGACGATGTGCGCATCTTCTACAACGATCCGCTCACGGGCGGGAACCGCGCCAGCGACTGGAACGGCAACGAAGGCATCTGGAACGCCTGGCAGAACAACGGCGACCCGGGCGGTTCGGGCTGGTGGATGGTCCTGCCTTCGCCGTGATTCCGCAGGGGCGAGTCCCCGTCATTGATCGTGCCTAAATTAAAACGACCTCGGGTACCCGAGGTCGTTTCCGTTGCTTGCCTTGTCACGCGGGCTGGGGGACAGTTTCTTTCTGCGCGAACAGCACCACGTAACGTTTTCCACCGCTTTCCACCAGGTGCGCCGTGGCGGAATACTCCCTGGCCAGGCCGCGGCTGTTGGTCAACTGCAGGGTATAACCTTCCAGACGGTTCTCCTGGAACAGGCGCTTGCGGAACTCCGCCCGCTGGTAGGGGTCCCAGATGCCCAGGTCGAGCAGGGAGCGGCGCATCACCTGGTTGCGTTCCATGCCGAGGTGCAGCAGGAAGGAACGGTTGACCTCGATGATCTGCTCCTGGTCGATGTCGAAGACCGCGATCATGGGGATCTCCGTGCCTGTCTCCGACTCGTCCTGCGCGCGCCAACGGTGCTCGGCGTTGTGTCGTTCGGTGATATCGTCCAGGCGGATGACCCGCCCAAAGGTCCGATCGGTCTTCCAGCGGATGCTGGAGATCTTCACATCGAAATAGACGGCCCCGTGATTCTTCAGATTCAGGCTGACCTCGCTGCGCACGGTCGAATCCAGCCCCGTCAGCGATTGCAGTTCGGGCCAGGGCGCCAGGGCCCGTTCGGCATGTTGCCCAAACAGCTCCTTGGGGTCCACGCCCGTGTAGTATTCGAAGACACGGTTGATGAAGACCACATAATTCTGGTCGTTCAGCACGAAGACCAAGTCGTCCATGCTTTCGAGCACCGACTCGCCCGCAATGGGCAGGATGTCCAGCACGCCAAAGCGCAGCAGTCCGACGGTGTAAATGATGCCCGAGAGGATCACGCTCATCGGGGTCCAGTCCAGTTCGGGGATGGGACTGGAGCCGCTCAGGTAGAGCAGGTTGCCCGCCCAGGTGACCAGCACGCCGCCGATCATCACCAGCGGCTGGAACTTGAACGTGGACCAACTCTTGATGACCCGCCGCAGGAGCACCAGCGATCCGCTCAGCAGCATGAGGTAGGAATAGGCGGCCATCACCCAGAAGAAGAAACCGTGCTGGAGGTGGAGTACGGTAAACGACCCGTAATTGGTCTGGCCCACCTGGGACCAGATCAACCCGTGGGCCTGGTTCGACCACGCCAGGATGGTGGCGGCCAGAGGGACGATCCACACGGCGTGCAGCCACTTGCGGTCCACGGCTTGGGTCTGCTGGGTGTATTCGAGTGCGAAGAGCAGGAAGAAAGGCGAGACGTACGGGATGCCGAAGTATTCCATCCTCAGCCAGAAGTATTGCCACTCGAAGGTGGCCGAGGAAAGCTCGAGCGCGTAGGTCACGGTCCAGACTGTGACGGTGGCCAGCATCCCCAGCAGGGGAATGGCGCCCGCCATGCGGATGCGTCTCAAAACAAAAAAGACGTTGATCAAGGATATTAGCCCCGCAACGCTCATGGGAATAACGTAAGGATTTGGTTGAAATAGCAACTTGCCTCCAAGCCCGCCCGAAAATTATGAAATATTATACTTTGATGCAAGTTTTGGCGGCTTTGAATTGCGGATAGTCAATTAACTAAATTGTAAGGCAAATAATCCGAGATTTTCGTTCACAAAATGTGGATAAAATAGAGATATCCGTCTTCCTTGAGGAAACCATGGCCAAGCTCATTCCCGCCGCTGAACGTCTTATCCGCGCCCGTGACCTGATTCAACAGGCGCGCGAGCTGCCTGTCCCCGCCGAGTTGGGGCGGAACGATCTGCACTATATTGCCCAGGTCAAGGACTTGCTGCGCCAGGCCAAAGACCTGGTCAAGTTCATTTCGATGACGCCCACCGCCACCGCGGAAATGAAGGCCGAGGTCAAGGCCATCTACGAAGAGATCGATCAGGCCGACCGCGAGATCCTGCACCCATCGTAATGACCGTCCGTTTTGGGTTACAATTATTTTAAGCAGTATGACTTCCAGATCGAGGAGGTTCCCATGAAAGATCAATCGTTGCGTAATCTGCTGGAGCAATTGCAGGGGGAGTTGAAACGGTCAGGAACGATGGACCCCGAAGGGCGCGAGTTGCTGCGCGGCCTGGAGCGTGAGATTCACCAGTTCCTCGAGCGGGCGGAGGGGGAGCAGGCCAGGCCTGCCTTCCTGCGCGGCTTGGAGGACTCGATCACGCACTTCGAGGTGACGCATCCCGCCCTCACCCGTGTCCTGTCCGAGATGTTGAACACGCTCAACAATGCGGGGATTTAGTCCGCCTGAGACGAAGAAACGGCCTCCGATTTCGGAGGCCGTTTTTCATTTGGGTTCGATCTTTTCGATATTCTTCGGGTTGAAGACCGAGATCTGACGCAGGCCCAGGGCCGATCGCGCTTCTTCGTCCAGTTCCACCCAGTAGAAATCGCGGTATCGGGAATATGGGTCGATCTTGAAGATGGTGCCCGTGTACCAGCCCTCGCGCGGGCCGAACTTCTCATCCAGGTGGACGCGCACCCGATCCCCGATCTGGAAATGGGTCATGAGCGGCGGTTTCCCCACCAAAGCAGCCCCGCACCGATGATCATGCTGATGACGCCATTGACCGCCCACTGCGGATCGCCCGTCATGAAGCTGCCTGGCAGCAGGTTGACGCCCTGCAGGAACCAGACCGCGCCCGCCAGAAAGAGCAGCCCGCCGATGATTTTCAACGCCAGTTTCATTTTCTCTCCATGTATAGATCCGCTAATCCAGGGTTATGGCTTTTTCGCCACCATGATCCAGTCCCACGGGTACGGCTCTCCCATCCATTCGGGGATATTCTCCTCTTCCATCTCGGTCTTCCAATCGTATTCCATCTTCAACACATCGAGCACTTCGAGACCCATCTCGTCGCGCGCCAGCACGACCAGTTCCTCGCGCAGGTAATGCTTGGTGGGGTGCGTGCCGCGGATGAAGACTCCCTGCGCCACCTGCTGAGGCGGAGTGACGTAGCTGGAGTCCACCAGGGTCTCGGCTTCCTTCGGAGAATGGCCCAGCCGCCGCCACCATTCCGTCTCGCGGAAGTAGCTGTACAACAGCGACTCGACCGACGGCACGTTCAGGATCAGGTGCCCGCCCGAATTGATGCGTGAAGCCATCCCGCGCAGGAAGTTCAGGCGCAGTTCGGGATCGGGCATCAGCACGGCGTTGAGCGACACAGCCAGGTCCACCATCGGCAGGTGGTCCACAGGCTGGGAGAGGTCCGCCTGGGCGATGTGGACGTTCTTCAGCTCGGCGCAGCGTTTGTGCGCCGATTCGAGCAGCTTGTCCGAGAAGTCGTAACCGTACACAGTGCGGAACTTCTCCGCGAGATACGGCAGCATTTTGCCGGGCCCGCAGCCGAAGTCAGCCACGTCCTTCCCGGGAGCGGCAAAACGCTTCACCTGTTGCCCGACCGTTTTCGAGCGGCCATAGGTGAAGGCGTCGATGACGTGCTCATCGTATTCGTGCGCGAACTCGTTCCAGTAATTGACGTCCATGGCCCTTGTGTTTTTCCTTTGCATAAGACCCTAAAGGCGTCAAACCTTTAGGGCCTGCGATTTTTTCTATCTTACATCTGGATGCGGGAAACGACAAGGATTTTATAACTTGACAGCCCGCGTCGCCATGTAGGTGGGGATATGTTGGCTGAGGACGACGCCCGTGTGGCGATCCTCGTACACGCCGACGATGGCCAGCCCCGCCTCGGTCTGACCTGCGAGCTGGTCGGTGAGCGAGTGGCCGAACTCGGCGGGACGGTCCTCCGCCCGCAGCCGCTCCTCGCCATAGACTTCGATGTCCGAGTAGGGAATCTTGTGTTTGACCACGAAGTTGCCCTTGTCCAATTCCTCGTAATCGAAGATGTACATGACGGGCTGCATGAAGCCTGCCAGCAGCGTCCCGCCACGGCGGAGTACGCGCGCGGCCTCCCTCCACACAGGGCGGATCTCGTGGATGAACAGGTTGGAAACGGGATGAAAGACCAGGTCGAAGGATTCGTCGGGGAAGGCGGAGAGGTCGCGCATGTCGCCTTCCACGGTGCGAATCGTCAGCCCTTCGCGCTCGGCCACTTCACGGTCCCGCGCCAGTTGGGCGGGCGAGTTGTCGAAGATGGTCACCTCGGCGCCCGCCGCCGCGAAGATCGGTCCCTGCTGACCGCCGCCGCAAGCCAGGCCCAGGATGCGCAATCCCTGCATGGACGGGAACCACTCGCGCGGCACGGGGATATTTTCCGTCAGCAGCACAGACCAGTCGCCTGCGCGGGCGCGCGCGATGGTCTCGGGGTTGACGGGCACGGTCCACGGGTTTTTGCCTGATTGCACCTGGCGGTCCCAGGCGTCACGGTTGAAAGCTCGAATGTCGGTCATGGGCTCCCTTTCTGCGGCCAATTTGTTACCGATATTTTACATGCGGATAATATCCATGTAAACGACCTTCATAGAATTGAAATCAAGGAGACCTGTATGCGACCGATCCGACTCTTCCTCCCGTTTCTGCTTGTGACCCTGGCCTGCGTGGGCGGGGGCACGCATCAACTGGCAGACGGGCTGGTGTTGATCCACTCCATCGCGGACGGTCAATATGATTATCCTGTCATCAGTTTCACGATCATGGTCGCCCCGTCCACGCTGCGGATCGTCGAGAGCGCAGACGGCATCGAGCAGATCGCGGCTTTCGTCCAGCAGGTGAAGGGATTTCCCTTCATCCGTTGGGCCACCGTCGAAGAGACGGCCCAGGCTTGGGTCGCGGCGGGCAGGGTGCCGAGCCGCATCGAGATGCCGTAGTCTCCGCTGGAATCAAAACCAGGCGCGGAGGCCGTGGAATGCGGCGCGCGCCTGGCGATGTATAGGGTGTTATTTTGACGGTGTGCCTTGGACGGCCACTCCGACCCACGAGAAGACCCACTTCTCGCTGGCCGCGCCCGAAGGCGTGTAGACGGGCTTGCCCTGCTCGTCCGTGCCTGTCTGGCGGACGGGGACCACCCACCAGCGCAGGATGTGCGCCACGTTGTCTTTGGGGCGGAAGGAGGTGGGGATGATCAACTTGGTGTCGGTCACATACTGGGTCAGGCGGGCGCCCTGGTCACCGGTCACGTCCTCGACGATGACCTGGTAGGCTTCGCCCTCGCGCAGGGTGCCGACCGAGGCCCATTGCAGGGTCACGACATCGTTGGCCAGGGTGAAGGCCGCGCCGTCGGCGGGCAGGAGCAGGTTCGGGGCGGGATAGGGCGGCGGGATGGTGGCGGTCGGCGTCGGTCCAGCGGTGGCGGCGCGCGCGCACAGCGGGATGGTCAACGATTGGCCGATGAACACGTTGTCGGTCGGGAGTCCGTTGTAATCCTTGATGGCCTGCATCGGCACGCCATAGTTGGCGGCGATGCTGGAAAGCGAGTCATTTTCCTGCACGGTCACCACCACGCGGTCACAGGCCAGCGCGGTCTGCGTGGCGGACTCGGGGGTGTTGGTGGGCAGGGGCGCAGGGGTGGCGGTCGGGAAGGGGATGTTGAGGGTCTGGCCCACCCGCAGGTCCGTGCACTGGCTGGACAGGTTGTTCAGCACAATGATACTCTGCACCGACACGTTGAATGCGAACGCGATTCCGCCACAGGTGTCACCCGCCTTGACCGTGTAGGGGAAGGGCGGCTGGACCGTGGAGGTGGGGATGGCCGTGGGGATGAGCGTCTCGGTGGGGGTGGGGCTGGCCGTGGGGGTGGAGGTGACGGTCGGGACGGGGGTCGGGTCCACCACGCGGTTTTGGGCCCGCAGGCTGACGAAGACCGCCACCGCGCCGATGGCGAGGATCAGCACCAATAACCCCAGCGCCAGCGGCAGGCTGAGCGTGATCTCGGGCATGCGCGAGGCCTGGATGGCCTTCTCGGCCTTCTTGACGGCTTTCGGCTCGGGTTTGGCGCCCAAATCCGTGCCGCAGACCAGGCAGCGCGTGGCATTTTCGCTCAGACGGGTGCCGCAGGTTGGGCAGATCTTCGTTTTCGACTGTGAGGTGTTTTCAGGGCTCATACGGGCGGGGATTATACCATCGAACCGAAATGGGATTTTGGCGCGCGGTTTGGGCCGCTTCCGATTCGGAAATTACTTCTTTCCCTCGGTTTCGGCGTTGTTGGCCGTGCGGCTGGCCAGGGTGGTGACCAGCACTTTGTCCACGCGATTGCCGTCCATGTCCATGACCTCGAAGGTCAGGGTGTTCCATTCGAAATGGTCGGCGGTCTGGGGGACGCGTCCCAGCGTGGTCATCATGAATCCGCTCAGGGTCTCGTATTCCGACTCGTGCGGCATGGTGCGCAGGTTGAAGATCTCCTTGAAGTCGTCGATGGGCAGCATGCCATCCAGCAGCCAGGAGCCGTCCTGCCGTTGGGTGGCCTGCGGTTCCACTTCGAAGTCGCCGACGATCTCCTCGATGATGTCGTTCAGGGTCAGGATGCCCTGCAGGCTGCCGAACTCGTCGATGACCAGCATCAACTCGCGGTTTTGTTCCTTGAAAATTTCCAGCGCGCGCGAGGCGAAACTGGTCTCGGGGATGTAGAGCGCGGGGCGCAATTTTTCCTTGAGGTTGATCGGCTCTCCCGCCAGGCTGGGGACCAGCAGGTCGCGCGCCTTGACGATGCCCAGCACCTTGTCCAGGCTGCCATCGCAGACGGGGAAGCGCGAGTATTCGCTCTCGGCGATCTTTTGCAGGATCTCCTGCGGCGAGTCGTTGATATCCAGCCAGACGATGTCGGTGCGCGGGGTCATCAGCGAGTACACGCGCTGGTCGCCCAGGCTGAACACGCCCTCGACCATGTCCTGTTCGGACTCTTCGAACACGCCCGCCTGAGTGCCCTGGTCGATCAGCAGTTGGATCTCCTCTTCGGTCACGGGCGGGTCTTCGGAAGGCTTCACGCCCATCAGCCGCAGCACGCTCTCGGTCGAGAAGCTGAGCAGGCGCACGAAGGGCGAGAAGAGTCTCGAGAAGAAGGTCATCGGTCCCGCCACCATCGACGAGATGCGCTCGGGGTCGCGCATGGCCAGGCGTTTGGGAACCAGTTCACCCAGCACCAGCGACACATAGGTCACGGGCAACACGCCCACCAGCAGGCCGATGATTTCGCTGTAGGGTTCGAGTGCAGGGAAGCGGTCCATCTGGCCGGTGATCCACAGGCCCAGGGTGGCGCCCGTCAACGCGCCCACCAACAGGTCGATGGACGTGATGCCGATCTGGATCACCGACAGGAACTGGTTCGGGTTTTCGGTCAGCTTGAGTGCGGATGCGGCGCGGGGATCCCCCTGATTGCTTTGATTTTGCAGGCGGGCCTTGCGCGCCGAAAGCAGCGCCGTCTCGGCCATGGCCAGGATGCTGTTCAGAAAAAGCAAAATAGCGATGGCGATCAGACCCGTGTTGAAATCTATGGTTAATGAAACTTCTGACATGAGCGTTTTCGGCAGGTCTCCTTTCCCTGCCAGGATTATTTTACCTTATAAGGCTTCGGAGGGCTGATGTGTCCACTTGCCCGACAGCCCTCCGAAGCTTGGGTGCTTTTATCGGACCTCGATCCCGCTCCCGTCATGGACAGTCCCCACGGCCCAAACGGGCTGACCCACTTCCTTCGCCCGCGCCTCGAAGGCGGTGAGCTTTTCGGCAGGTACGCCCAACAGCAGTCCGCCGCTGGTCTGCGGGTCGAACAGCAACATCTGGGCGGGCTCGTCGAGCGAGTCTGCAAACTGGACCTGCGGTTTGTAATGGCTCAGATTGTCGAACGCGCCGCCGGGGAACGTGCCTCGTTCGGCGTACTTGCGCGCGCCACGTACCAGCGGAATTTTTGCGTAGTCGATGTGCAGCGACACGCCCGAAGCGTTTGCCATTTCCAGGCCGTGGCCGAGGAAACTGTAGCCCGTGATGTCGGTGCCGCCGCGCAGGCCGAACTCCACGGCCAGCTCGGAGGCGGAGCGGTTCAGCCGCTTCATCCATTCCACGACTTCGGCCACATCCTCGGGCGCGGCTTTCTCCTGTTTGAGCGCTGTGGTGGTGACGCCGAAGCCAAGCGGCTTGGTCAGCACCAATGCATCGCCTGGCTTCAGTCCACCTTTGGTCATTGCCTTGTGCGGGTCCACGAAGCCGATCACCACCAGACCATACTTCGGCTCCTTGTCCTTGACGGTGTGCCCGCCCGCAATGACCACGCCCGCCTCGCGGGCCTTCTCCGCGCCGCCGCGCAGGATCTCCGCCGACAGTTCGGTCGGCAGGTCGGGCGGCAGGGCGGCGATGTTCAAGGCCAGGAATGGACGTCCGCCCATGGCGTACACGTCCGAGAGGCTGTTGGCCGCCGCAATCGAGCCGTAGTCGTAGGCCTCATCCACCACGGGGGTGAAGAAGTCCGTGGTGACGACCAGCGCGCGCGAGTCGTCCAGCCGCCAGAGGGCGGCGTCATCGGGACCCTCGAGACCCACCAACAGGTCGGGGTAGGCCTTGGGGTCGAAAACCTCCTGTACCGGGCGCAGGACCTGCGCCAGCGCGTCCGCGCTTAGTTTGGACGCTCAGCCAGCACAGGCCGAAAGAGAGGTGAGACGGATCTGCCGCCCGGAAGGATACGTATCGTTCAAGGAAATCTCCACTGGAGACCTTGGAGGTCTTCTAGACCTCCGAGGTCTTTTCTTTGACTACTGCGCTGGGACCGTTGGCGTGGACGGGGTGGGCGTGGTGGTGTTCGGCAGGGGCAGGATGAACTGGTTGCCCGTGGGGATGAAGATGGTCTGCACTCCGGGGGCCAGTTTGGTGATGTATTGATATTGCAACAGCAGTGGATTCTTGGACAGCACGGCGGCGATCAGGTCGAGCGCCTTGGCCTCGGCCTCCGCTTCGATCAGGCGGGCCTGGGCTGCGCCCTGCGCCGCGATGACGGCCGCATCAGCCTGTCCCTGGGCGGTCTGGCGGGCCTGCTCAGCCTCGGCCTTCTTCTGCGCGATCACAAATTCCGCCTGCTGGGCTTGCTGCTCAGCGATCTGCTTCTGCTCTACAGCAGCAGCGTACTCTTCACTGAAGTGGATGTCACGCAGGACGAAGTCCACCAACACAAGGTCGTTCTCGGCGAATTTTTCTTCCAACAGGGTGGTAATGGTATCTTCCATTTCCGAGCGTTTACTGGAAACGATCTCTTCCACACCATATTGTGAAGCTACATCGCGCACAATGCCGCGCGCGGTGGGGCGTACCAGCCCTTCATCGTAACGATCCTGCCAGATGATGTGCAGGTCCACGACCTTCTTGGGGTCGATGGAGAAGATGACCGAGGCGTCGATGAAGACTTCCTGCCCGTCCTTGGTCCGCGCGCGGATTGAGTCGTCGCGTTGCAGGTCGCCTTCGCTGGCCTGGGACGCCATGGTGTAGGTCTGGTTCGAAATGCTGTAGGTCTCGATGTATTCCACGAACGGGATCAACAGGTGCAGGCCAGACTGCAGGGGTTCCTTGCGGTATCCGCCCGGGGCGATATAGGAAATCACCACCGCGCTGGTCTGCGGGGGCACAAATTTGAACGTCGAGGCCAGCAGCCAGACGACCAGGACCACGGCCAGGCCGATCCAGAGTACGCGGCCGTTGAAGTTGACTCGTCCCCGAGCAAAGTTTTGGTTTGACATATTCTCCTCTGACTTTCAAATCGAATGGCTTATTATACTTGCTTGTTCCTCGCGGGGAAGCATGATAGCATCGGGACATGCACACCGGCCAGGGACAGCTTTTCGAGTTGTATTACGATGACGGGCGAGCCGCCGCGCGGATCCTCTGCCCGCCGCTGTTGGTCCCCGCGCCCGGGCAATACCTGCTGGCCCATGACGGTTCGGACGCGCCGCTGGCGGTTCCCGTGTTTCAGGCGGGTTCCGCTGCGGACGGGTTTCTGGCTGCCCCGTCTCTGCCGCGCGCATGGACCCCGGGCACGTTACTCCATCTATGCGGGCCGCTTGGGCGGGGTTTCTCCCTGCCGTCCACGATCCGCCGCCTGGCGCTGCTGGCCTGGGATGATACGCCCGCGCGGCTGCTGGCCTTGTTGCCTTCCGCGCTCAAACAAGGCGCGGCTGTGACCCTGGTCTGCGAGTCGGCCCCGCGCGACCTGTCCGCCGAGGTGGAAGTCCAGCCGATGAAGGCGCTGGACGAGGTGCTGGCCTGGACGGACTTCCTCGCTGTGGATGTGGAGCGCGAGTCTCTGCCTGGGCTGAGGGAGAGTCTGGGCGGACGGGACCAGCCGTCGGTCGAGGCGCAGGTATTAGTCCGCACGGAGATGCCTTGCGGGGCGCTGGCCGAGTGCGGTGTCTGCGCAGTCCGAGTCCGAAATGGTTGGAGGATGGCCTGCAAGGATGGTCCCGTCTTCGATTGGAACGAGCTGAAAGGATGAAAAACGCCGCCATTTTTGGCGGCGTTCGCTTTAGGTGATGGGAGTTGCTAATACCAGATGCGGAACGAGGTGCTGGTGGCGCCCACGTTGCCGCCGTAGCTGCAAGATACATCCACGTAGATGACTTCACCCTGCGGCTGGTTATTGAAGGCCATGGCAGCCACGGCCACGCCACTCTCGTTGGTGCGCGCCACGGTGCTGTCGGTGTGCTGGTCGGGCCAGTGGACGGCAATGGTGCAGTCGGCATTGGCGATGGGCTGGGTGCTCTGATCCTGCACGGCGATGTAGATGGTCTGCGTGTCGTTGGTGAGGACCACAGCCTTCTCGACGAAGGCACGCACCTGCAACGCCAGGACCAGCGGCTGGGTGCTTGCGCTCATCGGTTGGACGGGCGGAAGCAGGCCCGGGTCCTCGCCCATACGGTCGAAGTAGATGCGGCCCAGGTCGGTGACCACCACGCGTTGGCCGTCCTCGCGCATGGGCTGCCACTCGATGCGCGCGTTCTCGAAGTATTGCACGAGCATGTTGTCCTGAAACTCGAAGGGCGAGACGGGCTGCCCAAACTGGGCCAGCCCGCCGTAGGCGTCGAAGAATTCCAGGAAGGCGAAGCAGACCGAGTAGCCCGTGTCGAAGCTGCGGCAGGCAAAGGGGTTGGAGAAGTTGAGCGGCAGGGTGGGGGTGTAGAGCTCGCGCCCGATGGGGGTGAGGGTCACCTGTTCGGGCAGGTCGGGGTGATACTCGAAGCGCGCGCGCTGGAAATATTGCACCCGCAAGCCGTCGGCGCGGGTGAATTCCTCGGTGATGGGATAGCCATACAGCAGGGTGGGGTTGGCCGCCTTGCGATAGAAAGCCAGAAACTCACCCTGCACATTGTGGCCGGTCTCATCGAAGAACTCGAAATCCTGCCCCTGCGCCTGGGCGGGACCCCAGGTGGAGAACAGGACACAAGCCAGCAGCAAAAGTGTGAAAACCGTACGGATCGCGCGCATCGATTTCATTATACCTAGAATGGCAAGGCGCGACATTACAAAGCGTTAACGGGAAACGGCCAGCAGGGACTCCACGATCCGCTGGGCGGCGCGGCCATCGCCGTAGGGATTGACGGCTTTGGCCATGGCCGCATACGCGGCGGGATCGTCCAGCAGGCGGTTGGACTCGCGCACGATGGTCTGTGTGTCGGTGCCGACCAATTTCAGCGCGCCCGCCTCCACGCCCTCGGGACGCTCGGTCACGTCGCGCAGCACCAGCGCGGGGATGCCGAAGCCCGGGGCCTCTTCCTGGATGCCGCCTGAGTCGGTGAGAATCAACTTGGCGTGTTTCATCAACTGCACCAGCGGCAGATAATCCAGCGGCTTCAAGAGGGTGATGTGCGGCACGTCACCCAGCAGACGATAGACAGGCTCCTGCACGTTGGGGTTGAGATGCACAGGGTAGACGATCTCCACGTCGCCGCGCTCGGCCAGGGATTTGAGCGCCGCGCAGATGTCTTCGATGGGCTGGCCGAAGTTCTCGCGCCGATGGGCGGTTACAAGAATCAGTTTCTGGCCTCCCGATTCCCGATTCCCGATTCCCAACTTACCAAGCAGCTCGTCAATTTCCTCAGGTTCTGGCTGCTCCGCCACCACCTGCAGCGCGTCGATGACGGGGTTGCCCGTCACTTTGATGAGCGCATCGTCCACGCCTTCGCGCAGCAGATTCTGGCGCGCCCATTCGGTGGGCGCAAAGTGCAGGTCCGCGACCACGCCTGCGATGCGGCGGTTGATCTCCTCGGGGAAGGGCGCCCACTTGTCGTAGGTGCGCAGTCCCGCCTCGACATGGCCGAATCGGATGCGGCGATAGTACGCCAGCAGGCTGGTGATGGCCACGGTGGTCGTGTCGCCCTGGGCCAGCACCCAGTCAGGCTGGAAATCGGTCAGCACGGGGTCGAGGCTGGTGAAAATGGAAGCGCTCAACTCGGGCAGCGACTGATTGTCGCGCATCAGGTCGAGGTCGTAATCGGGGCGGATGTCGAAAAGTCCCAGCACCTGGTCGAGCATCTGACGATGCTGGGCGGTGACGCATACGCGCGCTTCGATGCCCGCCGTCTGCGCGAGCAGGCGCACCACGGGCGCCATCTTGACCGCCTCGGGCCGGGTTCCAAAAACAGAAAGCACCTTCATTTGCCCACCCCCAGGCGGATCACGTTGAATCCCGCTTGATCCCAGGCTCCATCCCACGCGCCGACCGTGTCGATGACCGTGCGGGCGGGGGTCAGCTCCAGCACATGACTCGGATTCAGTTTGACGAACTCGCTGTGGCGCACCAGCAGGAGGACCGCTTCTGCGCCTTCGAGCGCCGCTTCGAGCGTGGGCATGCACTGGATGCCAGGCAGACCCTCGGGCTTGAACGGTTCAAAAGCGCGGACCTCTGCGCCTGCTTCCGTTAAAAGGTGAACTACCTCGGCTGCGGGCGATTCGCGCAGGTCGTCCACATCGGGTTTGAAGGCCAGGCCGAGCGCGGCGATGCGTTTGCCTTTCAGCGAGCCGAGCGCGGCTTGAACTTTATTGACCACGAAATGCGGCTGTCCGTCGTTGACGCGGCGCGCGTTGAGGATGAGCGGCGTCAGTTCGGGCGCGGCTTCGACAAAGAACCACGGATCCACACTGATGCAGTGTCCGCCCACGCCCGGGCCCGGGTTGAGGATCTTGACGCGTGGGTGACGGTTGGCAAGGCGAATGGCCTCCCACACGTCCACGCCGAATTTTTCAGCCAGGCGCGAGAACTCGTTGGCGATGGCAATGTTGACGTCGCGGTAGGTGTTCTCCATCAGCTTGACCATCTCGGCGGTGGTGGCGTTAGTCTGGATGATGTCGCCTTTGACAAAGATGGCGTACATATCCGCGCCCGCCCGCGCCGACTCGGGCGTCACGCCGCCGATGACGCGCGCGTTCTCGATCAGTTCGCGCAGGATCTGCCCGGGCAGCACGCGCTCGGGCGAGTAGCAAAGATGGAAATCGGTGCCAGCCTTCAGTCCCGATTTTTCGAGGATGGGCTGGACCAGGTCCACGGTGGTGCGTGGGGGGGAGGTCGATTCCAGCACTACCAGGTTTCCCTTCCGCAGGTGCGGCACGATGGCTTCGGCGGCGGAGGTCACGGCGCGCATGTCGGCCAGCTTGTATTGGACGCCGTTGAACTCGCCGTATTGCTCGTCGAGGAAGGGGGTGGGCACGGCGATCAGGAAGGCGTCCGCCTCCTCGGGCTGGGTGGAGACGGTCAGGTTGCCCGAGCGCAGGGCCTCGGTCACGGTCTCGTGCAGGCCAGGCTCGTGGATGTGCAGCCCGCCGCCCTGCAGGGTTTCGATGATTTTCGGGTTGACGTCCATGCCGACGACGCGGACTCCGCGCGTGGCGAACGTGGATGCGGTCGGCAGGCCGATATAGCCCAGGCCGAGCACGCAGATTTTCTGAAATTTCACTTGAACTCCTTGGTGGAGGGATTTTCCTCTGGCGGGCCTATTATATAATACCCACGGTTGAAAATTGCGCTTTCCGCCTTCTAAAAAAAGCGCAATTTTCAACCGAGTGCGGTATACCCACGCTCCCGAATCGCGTTTTCACAATTCGAGGATTTGAACCGCTGAGGCGTGGAGGCCGCAGAGTTTTTCGTCGGGGAGAGAAAATCCATCGTCTACAACCCCATCCGTACCAATTTCGTATGTAAAGTCGGGATGCCTGTTGTATAATGAAACGGAGGAACCATGGATTTCTTACTGGACCCGAATGTTGCCTACTTGTTCCTGATGGCGGGAGTTTTGCTGACCCTGCTGGCCATTGTCACCCCAGGTACGGGGATGCTCGAAGTGGGAGCCTTTTTCTGCCTGGCGTTGGCGGGCTACGCTGTCTATAACCTGTCCTTCAACTTGTGGGCGTTAATCGTAATGGCAGTCAGTGTTGTGCCCTTCCTGTACTCGGTGCGAAAGCCGAAACGCGAGCTCTGGCTGGGACTCTCCCTGCTGGGGCTGGTGGCGGGGTCGGTGTTCCTGTTCTCGCGCGAGAATGGCCTGCCTGCCGTCAACCTGTTTGTGGCATTGGCCGTCTCGGCCCTGCTTGTGGCCTTCCTGTGGATCGCGGTGGGCAAGTCGATCCGCGCCATGTTGGAGCGTCCTGCCCATGACCTTGGGATGTTGATTGGTCAGGAGGGCGAAGCCCGCACTCAGGTTGGGGCGGAGGGCAGTGTGCAGATCAATGGCGAATTGTGGTCGGCGCGCAGCAGCCGTCCGATTCCTGCTGGCCGTCCTGTCCGTGTGGTGAACCGCGAGGGATTCATCCTCGTTGTCGAAGAAGTCATGCATCAAAATTAAAAGGAGAGAACGCAATGAATGCTCTAGGAGTAGGCAGTACCGTTTTTTGCCTGGTCGGTGCAGTATTGGTGATTGGCATCATCTTTCTGGCCAACGCCGTCCGCATCGTGCCCGAGTATCAGCGCCTGGTGGTCTTCCGCCTGGGTCGTGTGCTCGACAAACCAAAGGGACCTGGCATCATCATCCTGATCCCATTTTTTGACCGCGCCATGAAAGTGGACCTGCGCGAGCAGGTGCGCGAAGTGCCGCATCAGACCTCGATCACCAAGGATAACGCCCCCATTTCGATCGACTTCCTGTGGTATTACAAGGTGCTCGACCCCGCCCAGTCGGTGCTGCAGGTCGGTAACTTCGAAGCCGCCGCGGCGGGTATCGCGGCCACGACCCTGCGCGCCGTGATCGGCGGTATTCCGCTGGACGACGTGCTCTCCGAGCGCGAACACATCAACAACATGCTGCGCACCCGCCTCGATGAAGTGACCGAGCGCTGGGGTGTCAAGGTGACCAACGTCGAGATCCGCGAGATCATCCCGCCGCGCGACGT
>CAZGFR010000070.1:0-17401 GCA_964524485.1 uncultured Anaerolineaceae bacterium
TGATAATAAGTACTTACACTATCAAAACATGACCTTATGCTGTTTTTTTATCCACAAGGTTCAGTTTGTGTACAATAACGCACCTACCGATTAACAGCAGCGTCAAGAGTTGAGCAGAAAAAAGGGATAAAGGACAAGTGAGGATCAAAAACGGTTCGAGGCTGGCCTGGCTGATAATATAAAAGATTTTGTCCATGAGAAAAATTATCGTCCTTGAACATATCTCTCTTGATTGCGCGGGAAAAGATAAGTATAAACAAAATCGGCTTGGATGAGGCACATCCAAGCCGATTTTTGGCTCTTATTAATCCGTTCACGCCTCAAAATTGACCAGGTCGTGGATCCACTTGCGCGAATGGAAACGGAACTGGATGACGATGGCCTTGACAGCCTCCTCGGCCAGCACCATGATGTACACCCAGTACACGGGCAGGTGGAAGACGAATCCGCCGAGCAGGGCCATCGGCACGCCCACGGCCCAGATGGAGAAGATCTCCATGAACATGGCAAAGCGCGTGTCGCCGCCCGCGCGCAGGGCGCCGATGAAGAGCATGAAGTTGTGGACGCGCAGCCACAGGCTGAGCGAGAAGGCCAGCATCAACATGCGCAGGTTGTCGGCGGCGGCAGGCGAAATGTCGTACAGGCCCAGGCCAATGAAGGGCTCGCGGATCAAGATGACGATCATCCCAGCCAGCAGCGCCCCCAGAATACCCAGGGTTAGGAAGCGCTGCCCATATTCATAGGAAATTTCCTTCTCCCCCGCGCCGATCTTGTTGCCGACCATGACCGAGCAGGCATTGCCCAGACCGATGAACAACACGAAGAAGAGCTCTTCGATGGTGGCGTTGATGTTGACAGCGGCGATGGCGTCCGTGCCGATGCGGGCGTAGACGGCGTTATAGACCGTGATGCCAAAAGACCAGAAGACCTCGTTGACCGCGGCGGGCATGGAGGTCCGAAGCACCCTGAACAGGAAAACACGGTTGAAGCGGAAGAAGGTCAGCGGGTTGGCGGCCAGGGGAGTCCGCAGGGCGTAGACCAGGATGAGGAGCAGGATCAGCTCGAAGGTCCAGCCGAGGACGGTGGCAATGGCCGCGCCGCGCACGCCCAAAGCAGGCAGTCCCCATTTCCCAAAAATGAGGATATAGCCGAGCCCCGTCTTGAAGATCAGCGCCATGACCGTGACGACGGCCGTCAGCATGACCATGGCCATGCTGCGCAGGACGGCCATGTACGAGGTAACGATGCCCACCATGATGTAACTCAGCCCGACGATGCGCAGATAGCTGGCGCCGAGTTCGATCACTGCGCGGTCTTCGGTATAGAAGCCCATGATGGTTTCGGGGATCAGCAGGGCCGCCAAGGTGAACAGTCCGCTCGCCAGCACGGAGATGGAAAGCGAAATGCCCAGCACATGGCGGATGCTGTGCGTGTCGCCCTTGCCCCAGAACTGGGCGGTGAAGATGGCCATGCCACTGGTCACGCCGAACAGGAACAGGATGAGCAGAAAGAAGACCTGGTTGGCCAGGCCGAGGGCGGCAATGGAGGTCTCGCCCAACTGCCCCACCATGAGCACGTCCACCATGTTGAGCGAGGCAGTGATGAGTTGCTGGAAGGCCACTGGCACGGCGATCACCAGCATGGACCAGAGGAATTTCCTATCGCGAAGAAAGTCGAGATTCATGGAAGGGAGTCATATCTTTCAGAAAAGTCCGCCGCCCAGGACGGCGGCGTAGAGACGGACACCAGAAGCCCAAACTTCTGCAAATCTTGAGATTGCTTCGGTTGCTGGCGCAACCTCGCAATGACGAGCTAGTTATACGGATGCGTCCACTGCTCCATGGCGGCGGAGTCGGCCACATAGATGCGGCGGTCCTCGATGCGGATTGCGCCGCTGCGCTCCAACTCCTTGAGCGAGCGCGCCACCACCTCGCGGACGGTGCCCAGTCGCGCCGCCAGTTGTTCCTGCGTCAGGGGCAGGGTGGCGCGTCCCTGGGCATCCTCCTGCGGCAGTTCGTTGATCAACCGCGCCAGGCGGTGCGTGACCTGGTAGAAGGCCATCTCGCTGACCTTGTGCACCATGCCGCGCAACATCTGCCCGAAATTGGCCAGCACCTTCTGGGCAAAGACGGGATAATCGAGGATCAGGCAACGCAATAACGCGCTGTCGATGACCCACACGCGGCAGGACTCCAGCGCCTCCACATTGACCGGGTGCAGGCCGCCATCGAAGGCGGGCACTTCCGAGAAGGTATCGCCCTCCTGCAGGATGCGCACAATGTATTGGCGTCCCTGCGGCGAGAGACGGTAGATCTTGGCGCTGCCCTGCTCGATGATGTGCAGACCTGCGCAGGGATCCCCCTCCCAGAAAAGCACCTCACCGCGCTGGACCTCGCACAGACGCATGTGGGCAGCGATCTCCATCAACATGGTCTCGGGCAGGTCGTTGAAGTATTCGTTGGACCGCAAGGCCTTGATCTTGGAAGAGGTGCTGACTTCGATGGAGTTCATAGGGGGTCAGATCTCGCCAAGCAACACCTGGTCGGTGCCGCGGTCGATCTCCCACGGGTAGACGATGAAGGCGTCGGTGACGGCGGCATAGTAATCGGGGCGGACCGAGCCGAACAGGCTGCGGTACGGGTTGTAATGCAGCACGCAGGTTTCGGGGAATCCGCCCGCCGCCGAGACGCGGTTTTTGACGGCCGTAATGGTGCGCCCCGAACCCCACACATCGTCCACGATCAGGGTTGGGCGGCCGCGCAGTTTGTCGTCGGCGGGGAACTGGATGAACTCGGGCCAGGCCATCAGGCTCTTCTGCTGGAGCGACTCGGCGGGGAAATCGACGGCGGCGGTCAGCACGTGCGTGATGTCCATCGCCTCGGCCAACATCCCGCCTGGAACGATTCCGCCACGCGTGATCATCACCATGGCGGTAAACTCGCGCTTGAACTGCGGCAGGAGGTGGTCGATCAGGCGATTCACCTCCTCCCAACTCACCAACTCACGACGGCGCTCGGGCTGCATGTCAACCCAGCACGGCCGCCAGCGGAGCGGGCGCGGCCACGGCGGAGGTCTGTCCCTGGGCGCGGGCCTTCTCGGTTTCGCGGGCCCAGATGTACAGGCAGGTATGGTAGGCGGTGCTCGTGTAGGTACCGATGACGCTGGCCACCATCACGAAGGCGAAGAAGATCAGCGCGCCCAGCACGATGCCGATGATAATGCCGAAGGTGGCGGAGCTCGTCACCAGGATGATGCCATAGCCGACGGCGAAACCGATTACCGCGCCGATCACG
Source organism: uncultured Anaerolineaceae bacterium (assembly GCA_964524485.1). Lineage (GTDB taxonomy): Bacteria > Chloroflexota > Anaerolineae > Anaerolineales > Villigracilaceae > JACPVF01. The sequence continues at coordinate 3,294 of CAZGFR010000070.1, forward strand.
CCCAGCACAAAGCCGATCAACCCCGTGACCCAATTGACGCCCACCGCGCTGATTCCCACCAGCAGCAGGTTCTCCCTAGTGATCTTGAGGATGCGTTCCAGGCCGTCCTTGAGATTCAAGTCGTCGATGACCATGGCGGGCAGCACCAGCAGAGCCGCCTCGGTCCACAGGGCTTCGAGCGCGCCCGCCGCGGCGCGGATCACGCCCGCCAGCAGTCCCTTGCGGTTCTTTTGCGCCGACTGGCGCAGCAGGTTGACCACGGTCGAGACCGCCGCCAGGGTCAGGATGTCGAAGAAGTCGCGGCGCACGATGGCCCAGGCCTTGTCCATGCGGCCGTCGCCCTCGGCGAGATATCCGTAGATCAGGTACACGGTCATGGCCGAGAAGATGTAACTGACCACGAACTGCACAAAGACCAGGATCGCGCCCAGCACGAAGAGGATCGCCTGGCCCACCATGCTGTCCGTGCCGAAGATGAAGGCCGATATCGCGATGGGGATGATGCCGATCACCGAGACGATCATGCCGACGATCAAGGCGTAGATCGAGGGTTTGATCAAGTCCTTATCCTTGAAGGCCATCGACCAGGCTTGCTGAAGAAAAGACCAACCACGGGTAAAACTCTGCATTGCTGCCTCCTGTGCTAAGAATGCATCTGATTATAGCAAACTTATCGGGTCCACTTCAACCCGCCAGCCGCTGGGAACGCGTCCACGCAGAAAGGCGACGGGGTCGGGTCCGCGCACGATGAGCTGCCAGCGGTGGATGCCGTCCACTTTGGAGAAGAAGGCGGGCGCAGGACCGATCAACCCCGTCTCGACCCGCCGCTCGGACCGAATCCACGCGGAGAGTTGGTCGGCCAGTTTGCGCGCTTCCGCCTGCGCCCGACCCTCATCCTGGTCCCGGATCTCGAGCCGCACCAGCCGCCCAAAGGGTGGATAGCCCAGCTGCTCGCGCTGGACCAACTCCGCGCGATAGTTGCCTTCGAAGTCGTGCCGCGCCGCCGCCTGGATGACCGCGCTCTCGGGCTGGAAGGTTTGCAGCACCACCTGCCCGCCGCGCGCGCTGCGGCCCGCGCGTCCCGCCACCTGCGTCAGCACCTGGAAGACACGCTCGCTCGCAAAGGGATCGGGCAAGTTGAGTCCCACGTCGGCCAGGACGATGCCCACCAACGTGACCAGCGGCAGGTCCAGACCCTTGGCCAACATCTGCGTGCCCACCAAGATATCCGCCTGATGGTTGGAGAAGTGGGTCAGGATCATCTCGTGTGCGTCTTTCTGGCGGGTGGTCTCCCAGTCCCAACGCAGGGTGCGCGCCTTGGGGAAGAGGGTCTGCACCTCGGCCTCGACCTTCTCGCTGCCCAGCCCATACTCGCGGATCTGCGTCCCGCCGCATTGCGGACATTTGTGCGGCTTGCCGCGCTCGTAGTTGCAGCGATGACAGCGCAAGGTCTCGCGCGCTTCGAGATGCAAGGTCAGCGGCGTGTCGCAATTCGGACATTTGAGCGCGTACCCACAGTCGCGGCAGAAAACGTAGGTGGCCGTGCCGCGGCGGTTGAGGAACAGGATGGCCTGCTCGCCGTTGGAGAGAGTCTGGGCCAGCGCCTCCAGCAGCGCGCGACTGAAGATTCCGCGCTGACCCTGCTTGAGTTCCTCACGCATGTCCACCACCTGCACGGGCGGCAGACCGTTGACGTTGAGGATGCGGTTGGGTAATTCCAGACGCGCCAGCGCGCCATGCTCCGCCTGATATCGCTGAAGAATGGAAGGCGTGGCACTGCCCAGGATGCAAACCGAACCCGTCAGGCGCGCGTAGGCCTGGGCCGCCTCCACCGCATGATAAAAAGGCGGGTCGGCCTGATAGTACGAACCATCGTGACACTCGTCCGCGACGATTAATCCCAGGTTCGGCAACGGCGCGAAAAGCGCCGAGCGCGCCCCGATGACCAGCTTGAGCAGCCCCGCGCGGGCGCGCCGCCAGGTATCGTAGCGTTCGCCATCCGACAACTTCGAATGGATCAGACCCACCTGCCCGGGGAAGCGAGCCAGGAAACGGCGCACGGCCTGCGGGGTCAGCGCGATCTCGGGCACGAGGATGATGGCCTGTTTGCCGCGCCGCACGGTCTCTTCCACCGCGCGCAGGTAGATCTCGGTCTTGCCCGAACCCGTCACGCCCTGCAAGAGGAAGGGCGGGATGGCCTGCCCCGCCGCGAGCGACTCGAAACCCGCTCGAATTGGCTCCCAAGCCTGGGCCTGGTCGGCGGTCAACTCGGGCTTGCGCTCCGCCTCGGCGATCTGAATCTTCTCCAGTGGGTCGCGCCAGATCTCGCTCTCGCGCAAGAGGATCAATTCGCGCTCGGCCAGCTCCTGCAGGTCCGCCAGATTGCAGCCGCTCTCGGCATACACCCATGCGACGTTGACCGCGTCGGGGACGCGCATCAGGAAGCGCAAGGCCGCCGCGCGCCGCGTCCGCGTGGCCTCGGTCTTGCCGAGGCTGGACATGGCCGCCTCAGCCGCCTCGGGCGCAACGGCCAGTTCCGCCACGCGGATGAACTTCGGGCGCACCGTCGGCGCGGGCAGCACGGATTGACTCGTCAGCACGCCGCGTCGGACCAGCATCTGCGCGGTCTTGCGCCAGTCCACCTGGGCGAAGTGACGGTCGATCTGCCGTCCACGCAGGGGGCCTTTTTCTTGCAGCAATTTGAGCAGACGGGAAGCCGTCTGGGATATGTCGGAGGATTGGAGATTGGGGTCGCGCAGGGTGAAGAGCGTATCGGCCTGCTGACTGAGGCCAGGCGGCAACATCAGGTCGACGAAGGCGGCCAACGGCGCGAGGGTGGAGTCCGCCAGGACGTGGGCCAGCTGAATCTGCGCAGGAGTCAGCACGGGCTGCGGATCGAGCGTCGAGAGGATCGGGCGCACCTCCGCCACGGACGGAGTCTCCACGAATTCGAGGATCACGCCCTGTACGGTCTGCCGCCCGAACGGCACCGTGACCAGCTGCCCGAGCGTCACCTGCCCCGCCAACTCAGGCGGGATGGCGTAATCGAAACTCCCGCTCACGGCGGGCAGGTTGACCGAAATGCGCGCAAACATGGGGGTATTATAACCGCGCCTTAAACTGAAATAATTCGCCACTGAGTTCACAGAGGAAACTCAAAAAATACCGTGCGCTCTGTAGTCTCTGTGGTGGGATATCTCCCCTGCTTTGATAGGTAGGTCTGGCCTATGGCCTGATATTTTTCATTGCTGCGTAATCTGATTTTCTTCAGGAATATTCTTTGCAAGCAATATCTCTCGCAGCATCTGTTTCTTATCCTTTGGTACAACCAGAATCATCGAAGCTGTCTTCTTCCACAGAGGGAAGGCCTTATATCGAATGGCGATTCTATCCCGTCCATTGAGTTCATACGCTGAAAAAGAGGTAATATCCGACCATTCGATGTAGGAAGAAAGGAAAATCACTGCACGCTCATATATGCCAGCTTTGGAAAGAGAAATAAAGAACATCAAACCAATAATAGATACTGCCACCACCCAATAAGGAAGTCCTTGATAGAAAAATTCCTCGTTAAAAATCAGTTGCGGTGGGTTTATAGATATATTTATGAGGGTCGATTGAATGGTTGGGTAAAGAAAGAATGTAAGAGGAATAAGCAAAACCAAGCTATATCTCCTCAGATTCCAAGTTATATCCTCTGTCATGAAAATCAATTTACCTCCCTGCACTCGCAGCAAAAGCAGAGCGGGCAGTATCGCGCCATAAAGGGCAGCCTGAAGCCAGACAAAGAATAAAGGGGTTTCAAGAATTTTTTCTATCGACCGTTGATAGAAAATTGCTGACATATAAGAAACAAGTCCCAGAGGAATCAATGCTAATCTGGCCCGTTTATTCGCTGTGCCGAAGCCCGTCAACCAAAAAACAAATGTCAAAAATATCAATATAACCAGGGTAGTTGTTTCCATCTACATTTCCTTCCCTTTCAAGAAAGATGAATTACATCATGCTCTTCAGAATCGCCGCCGCGCCATAGCCCACCACGGACGAGAAGTCGCCCGTCACATCGCCCGAGGTGGCATGATGCAGCACCTGGACCTTGTCCGCGCCGAGAGCGCGCGCCGCCCACAAGACCGAAGCCACCGCGCCCAGTCCGCAGGCAAAGCCCTCGCCTGCCTCCTCGGTCTCGAAGAGGCTCTCGGGCGTGAAAGCCTCAAACTGACGGAGCATCTCTGCATCGAAGCGGTCAGCCTGCTTCTGGGTATAGAAATGCGACAAGTCCGTGCTGGCTACCAACAGGAAGTTCCGTCCGCGCAACAGGTCGGCCAGGGCCTGACCCAGTCCCTCGGCCAGGTGCGGATCAATGACCCGCACCATGACGGGCAGCAGATGAAACGGCCTGGCCAACGCGCGCTGCAGGAAGGGCAGCTCGATCTCCAGCGCATGCTCGCGGTCCCGCGCAACGCGCGTCAGGCCGAGGCCCACGCTGTGATGCAGGCGGTCATCCAGGTCGTCGAGCAGATCCTGCGCGACAGGGATCTCCCCCAACGGCGTGACGTAGGCGCTGTGAGAACTGGTCAGGAACGGGCTGGTGTGGAAGTTGTGATAGGGCGAGAGCACGGCAACTACATCGGGAGTCCGCCCGCGCAAGGCAGCGAAGGCATAGCCCGCCACAGGCCCCGAGTAGATATGTCCAGCGTGGGGAGCGATGACGCCCAACACGTCCCCACTCAATTCGGGCAACGCAGCCTGGGCAAGGTACTCGTCCACGCTGCGGGCCAGGGAGTCGGGGTCGGCGGGGTACCAGGTCCCCGCCAGGGGAGAGGGACGCAGGTTAATGGTCATCAAAATCATTGTAGCACAAATGAATTCCTCCCCCACCCTGTCCTTCTCCCAATGGGAGAGGGAAGTAAAAAAAGAGGCGGATGGAAATCCATCCGCCTCGTGGGTCGATTCCGCTTTACGGGACGCGATAGCTGGCAATGACGTCGTCGAGCGTGGACTTGTACTGGTCCTCGGCGCTGTTCACCCATTCAACAGTGAAGAGCAGGAAGGTGTTGGTCCCGCGCGTCTCGAGGAACGAGATGCCCGAGTAGCCGCCCGCCTTCGAGGTCCAGGTCAGGCGTTCGCTGCCATCCTGCATAATGCGGTCGTCGCTGACGCGAATGTCGCCTTCCTTGCCCGTCTTGCTGTAGAAGGTATTGATCAGGTACAGCGCAAACTTACCCTTGTCGGTGCCCGTGAAGGGCTTGCCGTCATCGTACACGATGTTCTCCACCAGGGCGTTCTGGTCGGGTGAAGTGAAAGTGTCGATGTAATAATAGTTCTTCTCGGAGTCCACCGTTTGGCTGTAGGCCCAGTCGCTGGGGACGTCGATGGCATAATACTTGTTCTGGTCGGTAAAGGTGGTCAGGCCGCCCGTGCTCTGCTGCTCGGGCGTGGGCTGAACATCCTGCTGGGGCACGGGGCTCGGCTGCTGCGGGATGGGCGTGGGCTGGCTCTGCTGCTGTTGCTGGACAGGCGCAACAGTGGGTGTGTTGCCGCCATAACAGGCCAGGCTGACAAACACGAACACCAGCATCAATGCAAACAAACGATACGAACCTTGCTTCTTCATTCATTCTCCTTCTTGGTCATAAAAAAGTTTCGGGCATTATATAAAGCATCTGCCCGTCTGACAACCTTACTTTTGGTCTATCTTTTACAGGGGAGTTGCTGCGCCGCCCGCACGATCAACTTTTGCCCAGTACCACGCGGGTCGCGCGGAAGGCCAGCGGCGGCAATGCATCGCGGGGGAACCAATCGGCGGCGTCGGCATCGTCGGCGGGGACCAGGCGTCCGTCCACGACCTCGGCGGCATAGACCAGGATGAAGTCCGCCCCGCGCGGATGCTCGCGCCCAGACACGACATCCACCACCCCAGTCACGCGGACCCTCAGGCCTGTCTCCTCCAAACATTCGCGGGCAGCCGCCTCAGCGGGGTCCTCGCCCGCATCCACGAAACCCGCGGGCAGGGTCCACAAGCCGCGATAGGGCTCGTTGACCCGCCGCACTAAAAGCACGCGGCCGTCCCGTTCGACTAGGACAGCCGCAGCCACCTTTGGGTCCGCAAAATGGATCCAACCGCACTGCGGGCAAACCGCGCGGACCCTGCCGAAACGTTCGGCGTGGTCCACGGCCGCGCCGCAGCGCGGACAAAACCTTATTTCATTTTCCTGCGCCATGACTGATTGGCAAGCTCGACCAGGATCCAGGCCAGGCCGCCCGCGGCGAGGGCCACCACCAGCAGGGCGATCTGCCAGCCCAGCGGGATGGGCGCACGGACAGGCTCGGGCGCGGGTTGCGCACCCGGTTCGACGGACCGCGCCTCCTCCGTGGACATGGTCTTCATGGCCGAGTCGGGGGCGGGGGCGGTCTCGGTGGGCGCAATCATGGCCTGGCCGCTGTTATCCAAGGCGGGAGCTTGTGTGGGGGCAGCGGCCAGAACAGGAGGCTCGGTGGCGGCAGGGGCTTCGGTAGCGGGAGCCTCCGTCGCGGCGGGCATGGCCTCCATCATCATCGGCGCCTGGTCATCTCCGCCCCCGCCTCCGCCCATGCCATACGCCATCGGTCGGGCTGCAAGCGAAGGCGCAAGGGCATTGGCGGCCATCGAGAGGAACAATAAGAAGGTGGCAAAGGAAGTGGCCCAACGCAGGGCAGGGACGGCGCGCGGCAGGGGCGCTTTGACGCCCGCCATCTTGGGCGTGAGGGTGAAGTTACGGGGGGCGCGGCGTTGGGGCAGTTTGCGGAGCAAGGCGCGGGACTGGGACAGATCGTCCAGGACGGCGCGCAGGTCGGGGTCTGCGTGGAGGCGGGACTCGAGGCGCGCGGAATCGGCCTGGGACAGTTGTCCGTCCAGATAGGCCGAAAGCAGTTCAACGTCGCGGAAGGTAGGAGTTTTCATGCGTTTTCTCCTTCCAGACGATAGGATGCGGGCAAAAGTTCCGCGAAGCCTCGCAAACATTCACGCAATCGCAACCTTGCGCGGGCCAGGCGACTCTTGATGGTGCCAAGCGGCACGCGGACGGAAGCGGCCACCTCGGTGTAGTCCATGCCCTGGATGTCGGCCAGCACCACCACGGCGCGGAACTCGACGGGCAGGGCCTCCAGGCAGTGCTGGATGGCGTGCTCGACCTCATCGGCTTCGGCGGCCTGCTCGGGCGTGAAGTTGGGGTCGGCCAGCCAGCGCGGGGAATCCATCTCGTCGCCGTCATCCAGCTCGGGCTCGAGCGGCGTGGTGGGACGGCGCTTCTTGCGGCGCAACTCGTCATAACAGGCGTTGGTGACGGTACGCATCAGCCAGGCCTTGAAGGAGCCGCCGCGGAAAGAGGTGATGCTGCGGAAGGCGGAGATGAAGGCTTCCTGGGAAGCGTCGGCGGCCTGGTCTTCATCGCCAAGGATACGCAGGGCGGTATTGAAGACCGTGTCCTGGTAATGAAGCACCAGGGTGTTAAAGGCGTCGAGGCTGCCGCGTTGGGCGTCGTGGATCAGGGCGGGTTCGTCCATGAGAGTATTTTATCATTGGGGAGTGGTAAATGGTAATTGGGGAGTGGTTGTTGGAGGATGGAAAGTGGAGGAAGTGGGATTCGAAATTCGGGAGAAGCGGGTGATTTTGACAGAAAGCTGCTTTTCCTGTATGCTTGCTTCATTCAATGGGAGAAACACCAAAGGAAACAGATTATGGGATACACCGTCACCTGCCCGCAATGCCAGGAAGTTAACTCGGGAAGCCAAATCCAGGCGGAATGATCTTCACTCTTTGCGGAAATGTTTAACCAAGAAATCGAGCAATTGATTGGCACTTATCTACTTTGCCGCATCTTGATCCTCTGGAGGATGTACTCCCAAGGTTAACTTATGATAGTCTCTATTGAACTATGCAACAAAGCATCTCGAAACCCGTCGGGCCTGATGTGATAAAATTGCGGACGCCCGCCCCCGTAGCTCAGTGGACAGAGTGTCGGCCTCCGGAGCCGAAGAGCGCAGTTCGAGTCTGCGCGGGGGCGCCAGCCCAAACCGCCGCAAGGCGGTTTTTTTGTTTGCGTTACAATTAATTCGTGACCCGCAAATTCCTCTCCGTCCTGATCCTGCTTGGCCTGCTGAGCGCGGGCTGCGCTGTGACCGAGTCCCCGCTGCCCACCCCGACCGTGAGCCTGGTGACCGTCACCCTGCCGCCGACTCTCCCCATGCCGCCCACCGTCACCCCGCCTCCGCCTACGCCCATCCCCAGCCTGCCGCCCGTGGCTGGCACGACCACCGCCCAGATCAACGTCCGCGCGGAACCGTCCAGCGGGGCGGCTTCGCTGGGGTTGCTGCCGATCTTCAGCCCGGTGCAGATCCTCGGCAAGGACGCGGGCGGTAACTGGTACCAGATCGTCTACCCGGCGGGCCCCGAGGGCAAGGGCTGGCTGACGGCGCAATACGTGCAGGTCGAGGCGGGGGTCGAGGTACCCATCCTCGCAGGCGGACCAGGCTCGGGGTCCGCGCCGAACGGGACGGTGACGCAGCAGGTCAACGTGCGCAGCGGCCCGGGCACGGGCTTCAACTCGCTTGGCACGCTCAACCCACAGGACGGCGTCACGTTGACGGGCAAGGATTCCCACGGCGCCTGGCTCCAGATCGAATTCGCGGGCGGGCCCGACGGGCGCGGCTGGATCTCCGCTGCCTACGTGCAGACCTCCGTCGCGACGGACCTGCCCATCGTGAGCGAGGCAGGTGAGGTGGTCGGCACGGGCACGCCCACGGGCATCCCGCCGACGGCCACCCCCACCCTGCTGCCCGCCGCAGATGACGGCGACTCATCCTCCGCGCCCGCCGTGAACGTGACCTTCGCGCCCGATGGGTCGAGCGGACTGCAATACACCAGCGACCTCTCCACCCCGCAAGGCGACGCCGAAGACTGGGTGGGCTTCACGACCTTCCTGCCAAAAGTCACCGCCCGCCTGACCTGTGCGGGCAACGGCTCAGTCCGCGCGGAACTCTGGCAGAATGGAGCGATCCTGCCCGATGCGCCGACGCTGGCCTGCGGCGAAGAAGTGCTCTTCACGCTGATCACAGGACAGCCCTATCTGTTGCGCCTGCAGGCCGTGAGCGGCGCAGGCAGCCTCGAAGCCGTGCGTTATACCCTAATCCTCTCAACTGTGCGATAATTTGAATTATGACGACACCTTTCTCTCCCTCTTCTGAAAATGGGCACCGCCGGCCTGAAGTGCTGCGCGCCCAGTATCGCTATGGGCTGTTCTACGGCGCCATGCTCGGCCTGTCCTTCGCCATCTTCGCCTGGGGTGTGGATGCCTTCCTGCTCAGCCGGGCGCACGCGATCCAGCCGTGGCTCAAGTTGATCATCGGCGCGGCGGTGTGTGTTCCCGTCGGCGGATTGGCGGGCTGGCTGACCATGCGCTTCGAGCGCGGTCTGCTGGCCGTCCCGTTCTGGCTGGCGGCGGCGGCTGTCTTCGCCTGGATGACCGTGGCCCTGCCGCTGGAGATCTTCCCGAGGATGCTGGTGGCGCTCGAACCCGACCTCAAGGGGCTGGTCTCCTATTTCCTGGCCGACGAACTGACCGTGCGATTCGGCGTCAGCTTCGTGTGGGTGGCGATCTTCGTCACCCTGGCGGGGGTGCTGGAAATTCCCATGGGACAGCCCGCCGCCTTCTCGACCTCGGTGATGGGCAAGTGGATTCCCGTGCTGATGTGCGCCGTGCTAATGGGCATCGGCGGCACCCTGGTCGAGGCGGACAACAACAAGCCGCTGCGCTCGGCCATCATCGCCCTCGACGCCACCTTCCAGTTCATGCAGGAAAACCAGGGCAAGCCCATCGACAGCAAGGTCGCGCGTGACTTGCACCTGGCAGCCATGCACGACATCGAAGACCTGGTGGGCAGCCCGCGCGAGTTGACCGTCGGCAGCTTCGACAACTATCTCGAACAGGTGCATGTCCTCGTCCGCTTTGGGGATGTGCTGGTGGATTGTCTGGCCGTCTACGACCAGCCGTCCAGTTGCAAGCGCATTAGCCCTTGATCTGTTCGGAGATCCGATGAAAAACCGAACAGGATTTGTCGTGCTGGCTGCGCTGCTGGGTCTGGCCCTGCTCCTCGCGGGCTGTCAGGCTGGGGCGGGGCAATCCGCACTCTCAGCCGCGCTGAGCGAGATCCAGGGCACGGTGGGCGTCAAGCCGCCCGAAAGCGCTGACTTCCGTCCCGCCACGGGCGACACCGTGCTGACCGAGCGCGGACAAGTGAAGACGGGCGGGGATGGCCGCGTGCGCCTCGACCTCTCGGACGGCGCCATCTTCCGCATGGCGCCCATGTCACTGTTCGAATTGGTCTCCAACCAATCCACCGACCAGGGTCTGGTCACCCGCCTCAGCCTCGAACTCGGGCGGCTGTTCATCGTATTGAAGGGCGGCTCGCTGGATGTGGAAACGCCCTCGGGCGTGGCCTCGGTACGCGGCTCATACATGATGGTGGAAGTGGACTCCAAAATCCTCGACGTGCTGGTCACCTGCCTCGAAGGCCATTGCGAAGCCAGCAACCCCGCGGGCAAGGTGCAATTCGGCACAGGACAGAAATCCCTGCTGCTGCACCGTGACCCAACCTCGGGCCAGTATTCCGCGCCGAAGGTCGAGCCGATGACCGATGAGGATTACCAGAAATGGCTGGAGGGCAGCCCCGAAGCCAGGACCCTGGCTCAACAGGGATTGGCCTCCCTGCCGTCGATTCCCAGCCCTGAGCCCAGCCCCACTCCCAAGCCCGCGCCTGCGCCCAGCGACACGCCGCAGCCCGCCCCCACCAAAGCGGCCGCCGCCCCCGCAGACCTGGGTCCGTGCATGAGCCTGGTCAGCCCGCCCAATGACCTGGTAGTGGACTACAACGATCCCGTGGTCTTCCAGTGGACCTCCAAGGTGCAGGCCGCCAAGTACGTGCTGACCCTGCACTATCCCGACGGCACCTTCCTCTTCTTCGAGACCACTGACACCCAGCTGACGCGCTACTTCGACGAGATGCGCAACGCCGTCAACTTCACCTGGGATGTGGCCGCCCTCGACGCCAACGGCAATGAGATGTGCAAGTCACCCACGGGCACTTTTACCAAGCCCGCGCCCCAGCCTCAAAAAACGAAGGAACCCCTCTGCGCGGTCGGCCAGTGGGAGGACCCCAGCGCGCCCTGCTACTGTGAAAACGCGCCCAACCAGCCGCCCTACTGCTACGCTGACCAATGAAGACCCGCATGAACCGCCTTTCCCTGCGCGCCGTCCGCGCCGCCACCGAGATGCTGCTGGAACTGCCGGACCTGACCGAAACCTGGATCCGCGAGGGCCGCCCCATCCAACGTATCGACATCGGCATCGGGTTGAACTCGGGGTCGGTCTTCGTCGGCCTGATCGGCTCGGCTCAGCGCATCAACCACACCATCATCGGCGACAACGTCAACCTGGCCTCGCGCCTGCAAGACCTGACCAAAACCTACCGCTGGCCCCTGCTGGCGAGCGAAAGCACCTGGTTTCAGGTGCGGGACGAGTTCGACGGCGAATGGGCCAACTCGGTCACGGTCAAGGGCAAGACCGAGCCTGTTAATTTGTACCGGGTCCTCGGTCCGAAAATTGCCCCCGAAGCGGAACGTATCCAGCCGTGGAAGTCCGCTTGAGCCATCCGCTTGTGAACTATTTGTACCAAACTTGTGGGGAATTGTACAAAATAACCATTTATGGTAGAGTAGGGACAATTCCATCTTGGCGAGGGCACAATGAACGCTGAAAAAATCCCCGATATCATCATCAGCCGCCTGCCGGTTTACCTGCGGGCGTTGCAGCGCATGGCCGAAAAGGGCATGCGTACCACCTCCTCACAGGAGTTGGGCGATCACGTGGGCATCTCTGCCGCCCAGATCCGCAAGGACATCTCGCAGTTCGGCGAGTTCGGCAAGCAGGGAACGGGCTACTCGATCCAGTTCCTGATCGACAAGTTGAAATCCATCCTGAAAGTGGACCGCATCTGGGACGTGGCGCTGATCGGCGCGGGCGACATGGGTCACGCCCTGGCCCGCTACCAGAGCTTCACCCCCTGCGGGTTCAACATCGTGATGGTCTTCGACAAGAACCCCGAGAAGATCGGCCAGAAGATCGGCGATTACGTCATCGAAGACGCCGCCAGCATGGTGGAGCGCATCCGTAACGCGGGCATCAAGATCGTCATGCTCACCGTGCCCGCCTCAGCCGCGCAGGAGATCACCGACAAGCTGGTCAAGGTGGGCGTGCGGGCCATCCTCAACTATGCGCCGCTGCACCTGGTGGTGCCTGAGGGCGTCAAGGTCCAGCACATCGACCCGTCCATCCACCTGCAACGCATGACCTTTTATCTATAACCAACGTTCAGACAATGCATTCTCACAGGCGGCTCGGAAACGGGCCGCCTGTTATTTATGACAGGAAATACAATTTTGTTAGGCGGGACTCGCAGCATCTGATTTGCGCTACAATCGAACCAGGCGGAATCCAGTGGCGCGGGCAATGTCCTCGCAGAAGCAAGACAGGGGCTGGAATTCTGACAACTCCTCTCACGCAAGGAAAACTTACATGGCACTCGTACTCGTCGTACCCGCCTTCCTCGTTTCCCTGGTTTTGACCTTCAGCAAGGCCCGCTGGTTCATTTTCTACTTTGGGGTGGTCGCGCTGTTCCTGCAACTTCTCTTGTACGTGAAATGGTCTGTAACGATCTACGACTCGCTGTCCAATCTCTCAGCCTACGTCGGTGTCATGCTGCAGATCAACCCAGGGCTGCTGTGGTCTTTCGTGGCAGCCGCCTTCCCCTTCCCCCTGCCGCTCGCCGCCGCCTACCTGGTCGGGTCCACCACGGTCGATCCTGAAATGGGATTGAAGTCTTTCTTTTTCTTTTCCCTGGCTCAAACCGTCATCCTCGGTTTCACCCTGAAAAACGCCACCAAAATCGAAAAGACGTTGAAGGCCGTGACGGGTTACGCGATTCCTCTGTTCACGTTCCTGCTGGCCGTGGCCAACCTGTTCCTGCCCGAGGGACAACAACTGAGCGGATTCGAGTCTGTGGGCAACGGGCTGGTGCTGATGAGCATCTGCTGCTGTCTTTCCCTGCTCTATCTGGTGTTCCTGGGCTGGCTGTTTTTCCAGTGGAAAAAGGAAAATTAACGGGCAGAAAGTCGACTACAATCCGCTCATGGAACCTACTTCGAGAATCACCAGCCATCTTCTGCAATCCGACGCCGACATTCAAACCCTGCGTGACCTGCTTCGCCATCCCGACGGCAAGACCGTGGTGGACTTCGAGGAAAGAATCCAGATCGAGCAGGTCCGCGCTGCCACGCGCATCTGGCAGGCGGACGGGACCCCCATCGCTTTTGCCTTCGTGGACGATTTCAGCAACCTGAACTTCGTCAGCGACCCCGCCCACACCACGCCCGCGCTCGAAGCCGAGATCGTGGACTGGGGCCTGGCCGTCGTCCGAGCGCGCAACGCCGAGACGGGCGAAGCCAGCACGCTGGACGCCTCCTGTCAGGCGGAGAACCTCGGGCGGCTGGCTTTCCTCGAACGGCACGGCTTCCAGCGCGAGGAGGTCCGCTCGCTGGGGTATCGCCGCCCGCTGGACCTGCCCATTGCGGAGCATCCGCTGCCCGCGGGTTTCCACCTGCGCCCCGCCCGCGGCGAGGAGGAGGTCGAGGATCTGGTCGCCCTGCACCGCTCCGCCTTCGGCACCGACCACATGACCGTCGAATATCGGCTGGCTATGATGCGCGCGCCACAATACGTCCCCGAACTGGACCTGCTGGCTGCGGCCCCCAGCGGCGAGCTGGCCGCCTTCTGCATCTGCGGCTTCGAGGAGGGGCAGCCCGAGGTCGGTTTCACCGACCCGATCGGCGTGCGCGAAGGTTACAAGGGACGCGGGCTGGGAGCAGCAATCGTCACGGCGGGCCTCAAAGCCTTGCAGGCGCGCAGCGCAAAGGTCGCACAGCTTGGCACGAGCAGTCAGAATCCCGCCATGCAGCGGCTGGCCGAACACCTGGGATTCGAGCTGGTCGCCGAGACGTTTTGGTTTTCAAGATCCGT
>CAZGFR010000071.1:0-17014 GCA_964524485.1 uncultured Anaerolineaceae bacterium
GAGTCGGGCCGAGAGGGCGGCGGCGATCTGGTCTGGCAGGTCCGCTTCCTCGTCGGCGGGCGGGTCGAAGACGCCCATCGCGTAGTACCAGCTTCCGTCGGCGCTGCGGCGGTAGATGCAATCCAAAAAGTCGAAGTGAACCGCCTTAGCGCCCACAATAGCGGCCGCCGCCTGGTCCTCGGCGCGGCGTCCACGGATGGCCGCCTCGGCGTTTGGAAAGCCCCACTCGAAGTGGAGCAGCTGCGCCAGGGGCGAGACAGCCTCCTCGGGCGGGAATCCGCTCATCATGGTCCAAATCTCCACGGGCTGGCCCGCACGGACCTGCTCGTAGATCAAACCGCCTGCCGAAAGAACGGCGTCATCCAAATGGGGGGAAATATAAATCCAACGCATGGCGCCATTTTTACCATAAAAATGCAATTCTCCCGCATACAACTGCAAGTACACTAGATGAAAGAGGTGCGTTATGCAGGAAAGACGGAAACAGGACCGCAAGAATCTGGTCGCCTATTCGCAGGTTTTCGACCTGTATGGCGGCATCATGCTGGGCTATCTGGGCGACCTGACCACCTCGGGCGCGATGGTGATCGGCGAGAAGCCCGTGGCTGTGGGCACGGAGTTGACCCTGCAACTGGTGGTGCCCGCCCTCGAACAGGAGACCGTGCGGCGCATCTCCATTCCCGCGCGCGTGGCCTGGTGCGAAGCCGACGTCAGCCCGAACTTCCACGATATCGGCTTCGAGTTCAAGGAAGTGACCGAGGAGCAGAAAAAGGTCTTCGAAGCCATCATGGCCGCCTACGAATTCAGCCACGAAGTGCCAAAGTATCCCTATCGGCCCGCTTCAAGACGGTGAACCGCACAGCCCGATGAATATCGGGCTGTTTTTTTTGAACCAGAATTTCCGATTCAGACCAACTTCAACTTTTGCGCCACCCACACACTGAGGGACGTTGTGGCGGCGGTAAGCGCCGCACCCCAGATCAAATCCACCACGGTGACCTGCAACGGCCAATCGCGCAAAGTAGCCAGATTGGTCAGGTCATAGGTGGCATAGGTCGCCAGCCCGAACAAGGCCCCGCGCACGATAGCTTCGCGCGGCGTGCTGGTCTGCACGGTGGGTTCGATCACGAAATAGACCAACAAGGCCACGAACAGCAGATAAAAGACTCCCGCGGCTACGAGGTTGGGCTTCTCGGCTAGAAGATGGCCGATCTGCGCCTGATAGAATTTCGGCGCAACCAGCCCCAGCCAGACCGAGTCAATGCCGAGGAAAATCACGAGGGTAACGAGGACGAGTTTAAGAAATTTGAACATGAAATCCTTCCATCTTTGAAAGAGCACAACCAGGCTTGGCTTCACTCCTGATTGTGCTCCTTGACTTTATTTCTCAGTCTTTGTCGATTTTTTACTCGTAGACTTCTTTACTGCGACCTTCTTCGCGGTTACAGGTTTCTTCGCTGCCGTCGACTTTTTCGCCGGAGCCGTTGAAGTTTTCTTTGTGGCCGCAGGCTTTTTGGCCGCCGCGGGTTTCTTCGCCGCAGCTTCTTTCTTCACCGTCACGGTCTTCTTCGACTTGGACGATGCGCTGGCCTTTTCGCTCTTGGCTTTGGCCGCAGGTTTCTTCGCCGCCGAGGTCTTCTTTCCGCTCTCGGCCTTCTTCGGGGCAGCCTTCTTGCGCGGCTTCTTGACCTTTGCCGCTTCGACGACTTCCGCCTTGCCAGCAAAAAGTTCATCGTACTTGGCCTGGACCGAGTCCACGCCTGCGCCGTTGAGAACCTGATGGACCTCGACCCATTGCTCGCCATCCACGAACCACCAGTCCATGAAGACGTGGCAGTGATAAGCGGCCAGTTCGGCATAGATACCACGCTCCCAAATCTCGGCGCACGGGCGGATGAATTCCAGATGCGAGGTGTAATCGCGGAAGATGGCGTATCCTTCGCGCGGCAGGCCGAGCGCTTCGCCGAGGGTCGTCTGCACGAGTTGGCCCGAGTTCTTGTCCAGCGCGGCGGCAGAGACTTTGATCCAGCCACGGGTGTCGGCGTAGCGGTTGTGGTAGATGACCAGTCCACGCTCGTCGCCGTAGCGGTTGGAGTAGGCGAAGACATTCTCGTCCACGCCGCCGTCGGTGGTGTAGAAATCGTATAGCTGGAAGGCCTCCACTTCGGCGAACAGGTAGCGGCGATGCAGCAGCGGGAAGATCTTCCACTCATGGCCGCGAATCAGGCCGTCGTCGGGAGTCTCCTCCCACTTCGGCTTGCGGAATTCCATGCCGTATTTCTCGTGGAAGCCTTCGATCTGTCCGTGACCGAACATGGGCAGACCAGGCAACGTGGACAGCACGGTGGCGATACCGAAGTATTTGTCGCCGTTGCCGAACTGCTCGACGGCGGTCTTCTCATCGGGGTTGTTCATGAAGTTGACGTAGCGCTTGAGGATCTGCGGGTCGAACTCCAGCGTATTCTTGATGGCCGAGCGATATTTGGCGTTGTCCTCGTCGCGCAGCATGTGCATGAAGGCCGAGTTGTAGACGCGGTGCATGCCCAGCGTGCGGACGAAGTAGCCTTCCATCAGCCAGAAGGCTTCGGCAAGCAGCAGCGTGTCGGGGACTTCGGCGGCGACGCGGTCCACGACCTCGCGCCAGAATTCCTCGGGGATGGCGGCATCGAAGTCCGCTTTGGTCATGCCGTGCTCGGCGCGCGAGGGGATGGCTCCGCCCGCGCCTGGTTCGGGGAACCACAGGCGCTGGATGTGCTTCTTGGCCAGCGTCATGGCCGCGTCGAAGCGGATGACAGGGAAGTTGCGCGCCACGTGCAGGATGGTCTGGATGACCGCCTCGCGCACGTGCGCCTTGGAATAATCCAACTGGGCGGTGTCGTTCCACGGGAAGGAGGTGCCGTCGTTGCCGTGGTAGATGTAGCGCGTCTCGCCCGAGGAGCGGTCGTAACGCTTGAAAACGACCGAAGCATCCGAGTGGTTGTAGTAATGGTCTTCGAGGACGATCCCCGCGCGGCCATCATCGGATAGGTCTTCGGAGTTGAAGGTGTAACCAGGGTAAGGCGGGTTCGGGAGCGACAGGAACCAATCGGGGTGCGACATGACCCACTCCGAGTCGATGCCCATGTGGTTGGGGACCATGTCTGCCGAGAGGCGCAGGCCGCGCTGCCAGGCGCGCGAGCGCAGGTTATTGAGCGCGTTCCAGCCGCCCAGGTCTTCGGCGATATCGTAGCTATACAGGGAATAGGCTGAGGCGACGGCATCGTCCTGCCCCATGCGCTGTTTGATCCTCTGGCTGGCGCGGCTGCGCTCCCACAGACCGATCAGCCACAAGCCTGTGAACCCACGCTGAGCCAGCAGGTCGAGTTCCTCGTCGGGGACCTGGTCAAGGGTCTGGATCCAGCGTTCGTACTTGCGTGAAAGCTGCTCCAACCAGACGTAGGTATTCTTGGCCATCAACACCAGGCGCGGCATCCAATCGCGGTCGGGGCTGAAGCGTTCGTACTCGGCATAATCCGCGCCGCCGTAGGTGGGGACGGGCGCTTCGGGCTTGAAGTGGCCTGGTCCCGCATGGCGGATGACCTCCTCGCGGATGAAGTCCATGCCGCGCAGGATGCGCAGGATGAAACTCTCGCCAAGCAGGAACCCCCACTTGTCGAGGATGAATTGCAACTGGCCTTCGAGCGAATACGGCGAGGCCTTGGCGGGCGCGGTCAACAGGTCGAGCAGGGTCTCGCCGCCGCGCTGGGCCGATCCGCTGAAGACCGGCTGGTGCGAAAGGAAACGTCCGAGCAGGGTCAGGGCTTTGTCATAGGCGGGGGATTTGAGGGACGAATCATCGAACAGGTCCCGATAGGGATGGATGGCGGGATTCTGGTTGTTGACGTGAATGAGCAGCAGTTCCTCGACAGCGATCTGGCGATGCGGACGACCGTCGGTGGCGCCTTCGAGATGCTGCGGCACGCTGACGACCCCACTGGCAACAGACAAGGGCGGGAACTCTTCGATGAAACGCATCAGGGTCGTGTCGAGCGGCTCGCCCAGACCCGCCTGGATGTACCCCAGAGCGCGGGTGAGCAGGCCAGGGTTCTGCAACTCGTACTGCCGCAGGAGGATGCGCAGCACTTCGTCGAGCAGGGCCATGGCCTGGACATCGGAGGCAGGCACGGGGTCCGCGCGATGGGCCGACATCTGCTCCGCGAAGCGACGGGCGGCGGAATAATCCTTGAAGACGGCGCGACCATCGGGTCTGAAAAAATCCAGGTCGAATTGATATTTTTGGCGCGCAAAACGGGAAATGAGCATGGGAACCTCAACAGGGGTTTCGGCGTTGAATTGGAGAGCCTTACAATCTTAATGATACCCCATTCAATGAATTCGAGTATACTTTTGGGCAATGCCCGCATTCGACCCACAACTGCTCACATTGACCGGGTTAATCCTCCTGGCCTTGCTCTACCTGCCGGTGCTGATCTTTGCCTTCCAGCGTAGCGAAGGACAGGAAGCCAGCGGCGGATTAGTGGCCGCGTATGCGCTGATCTCGCTCATACTGACGGCGGGGGAAGGTTTCTGGCGCAGCGGCCGCCTGCCCAACCTGACCGAGCTTGCCGTACAGGAAATCCAACTTTATTCGGCGCTTGCGCTGGCCTTCGTGACCATGCTGGCCATCCACACCTTTATGCGCCGCGCCAACTGGTGGACGTGGGCCGTGGCGGGCGGCGTTTGGGTGGCAGGCCTGGCAGCGCTGCTGGTGAGCATGCCAGGGTTGCCCGAGATCGTGTGGGCCAACAGTCAGTGGGCGCTTCCGCGCGAGCGCATGGGGGCGGCCTGGGCGCTGGTGGGCTGGCTGGTGTTCGTCCTGGGGGGCATTGTCACCGTGATGAGGGCCCAACAACAGACGCGCCAACCCCTGCTCCGCAACCGCCTGTCCTACTGGATCATCCTGTATGGGTTCGTCCTGCTCAATGACATGTTTGTGATCGGCGGGCGGGCCTTGCCTGGAAATCCGCTGCGGGTGGGCGCGGCCATCATCCTCGCCTACGTGGCGCTGACCCACGACCTGCCCGACGTGCGCCAGATCGTGCGGCGCGTGCTGGTTTACCTCATCACCACGCTGCTGATCGTTGCCATCTACATCGCGGGCTTCCTCTTCACACAGACCGTCTTCCGCGCGGCCCCGAGCTACAATCCGCTGCTGATCGGAGCGGGCATCGCGCTGGTGCTGTCGCTGGCCTTCACGCCCCTGCTGAGCGCCGTCCGCCGCATGGTGGATCGCTGGCTCAAGGCGGACCAGTACAACCCAGGCCACGCCCTGCACGAATACAGCGAGAGCATCAGCAACATCCTCGAAATGGACCGTCTGGCCACGGTGGCGGTCGGCATCATCATGGAAACCATGCGGGTGGAACGCGGTTTCCTCTTTTTGGTGGATAGCGGCACCACGGCAGAAGGCAGGACGCTCTACCGACTGCGCTCGGCCCGCAGCCAGGCCGAACGACAGATCATGGCCCTGCAGATGGACGATACGGGTCCCATCGCCGCCTACTTCATGCGCGAACAGCGCCCCCTGCTCCAATATGACCTGGACCTGCTCCCGGCATATCGGTCGGTGCCACCCCTCGAGCGGGAGTGGTTCCGCCGCCTCGAGACCGAAGTCTATGTGCCGATCTTCGCCAAGCGCAAGTGGATCGGCCTGCTGGCCTTCGGCGCAAAGCTCAGCGGAAACCGCTACACCAACGAGGACCTGGTCACGCTCAGCGCGTTGGCCAACCAGACCGCCGTGGCGCTCGAAAACGCCCGCCTGGTGGACAACCTGATGCGCCTCAACACCGAGCTGCGCCAGGCCCGCCGCGCCCTGGAAAAATCCAACCGCGACCTGGAACGCCTCGACCAGACCAAGTCCGATTTCATCAGTATCGCCTCGCACGAACTCCGCACCCCGTTGACGGTCATCAAGGGCTACACCGAGATGCTGATGGAAGACACCAACCTCGACCTGAACTATAAGCCCATCATCAAGGGCATGCACGAAGGCACCCTGCGCCTGCACCAGATCATGGACTCCATGTTCGACATCGCCCAGATCGACTCGCGCGCCATGCAGTTGAACCTGCAAACCGCCAGCCTGTCCACAATGTTGACCGAGGTTTGCACCGAGCAAAGCAAGACGCTCAAGGAACGCCAGCAATCCATCACCGTCGACCTGCCCGTCCTACCGAACGTCAAGGCGGACCCCAACAGCATCCGCAAGGTGTTCCAGCACCTGGTTGCCAACGCCATCAAGTTCACGCCCAACCAGGGCAGGATCATCATCACGGCGCATACCGTCAGCCCGAACGCGGGCGAACTTCCCAACGGCGGCGTGGAGATCGTGGTTACCGATACGGGCGTGGGCGTGGACCCGAACATGCGCGAGATCATCTTCACCAAGTTCTACCAGCCCGGGCAGCTCACCAAACATTCCACCAGTAAGACGCGCTTCAAGGGCGGCGGCTCGGGGCTGGGACTGGCGCTCTCGAAGGGCATCGTCGAGGCGCACGGTGGACGCATCTGGGTGGAAAGCCCGGGTTACGATGAGATCAACTTCCCCGGCAGCCACTTCCACGTGCTGCTGCCGCTGACCAAGCGCGAGGAAAGTTCCACCATCCCCATGGCGCGCGCTGTGAAGGTCAAGATCGAATAAGGAAAACCGCCAGCATCTACTGGCGGTTTTTGATTTGATCAATTATCTTGACTACACGCAAGGCGATATCACAGGCGCAAACGCCTCCACGATCTCGTCCACGGCGCGGCGGACGGGGTCGCTCAGCACCTCCCCCACTTCGTTTTGCGTGGGTTGGATTCCCAACACCTGCACGGCGCAACCCAGGTCCAATTCGATGAACTCTGCCAGGATCGAAAGCGGCAGGCTGTGGCTGGACGCGCTCATGCCGTCGATGGTGTTCAACTCGATCCAGCGGATCGCCCCGGGCGGCTCGTCCATGTGGGCGGCGTCGAGGAAGATGACCCGCTCGGGCTGGAACCTGCGCAGGGCGGCGGTGATGTTCTCGGGGGCGGGTCCGCCTTCGAGCGCGAGGAAGTGGTCGGAGGTCAATCCACGCGCGATGATCTCACGTACGGCTGCGAGCCCCGCCGAGTCGTCTCCGCGCAGGTCGCTGCCCACGCCCACCAGGCAGGTACGGGGCGGGATGAAGGGATTATCCTGGCTGGGCGGGCTCGACCTTATTTCCAGAGAATTTTGCCAGGAGGGTATCGATGTCTTCGTCACGTCCATACAACACCTCAAAGGCTTCCTTGTTCAAAGCCGCCAGTTCCCAATCTTCGTTGGACATGCCCATGCATTTGAACTTGCAGGATTGGATGCACTGACCGCAATAGGTGCAGCGGTCCACGTGGTAACGGGCCACGAACTTCTTGGCGGCGCGGTCAAGGATGATGATCTCCAGCGCGTCGGAGGGGCAATCTTTGGAGCACAGGTTGCAGCCCGTACACTTGGCGGGATCGTAGAACAGCTTGCCGCG
Organism: uncultured Anaerolineaceae bacterium; assembly: GCA_964524485.1. Classification (GTDB taxonomy): domain Bacteria; phylum Chloroflexota; class Anaerolineae; order Anaerolineales; family Villigracilaceae; genus JACPVF01. Next base: position 7,518 of record CAZGFR010000071.1, read on the forward strand.
GAAGCGGTCTGCCACCTCAGGCCGCTCGAACGGATACTGCTCCGTGACGGGTTTCTTGAAGAACGAGGTCAACAGGTCTTTGAACATCGAGCCGATTTTCATGACGGCCTCCTATTTCAACACGATCAGCGCCAGGATCTGTAGCAGCGCCAGGATGGCGCCCGCGCGCCACCACATGCCCACGGTCTGGTCGATGCGCAGGCGGACCAGCACCGATTGCAGGAAGGCCATCACCAGCAGCAGGCCGAGGGTCTTGGCCAGGAAGATCAACGGATTGCCAAGCCCGCCCAGGTAGAAGGCCGTGACCAGCGTCACGCCGACCACCATCTCGACCGATTTGCCGATGTGGAAGAGGGCCAGGCCGCGCCCCGAGTATTCGGTCAGCGCGCCCGCCACGATCTCGGTCTCGGCTTCGGGGGCGTCGAAGGGCGGCAGTTCCAGTTTTCCCATCAGGCCGATCAAAGCGATGATGAAGCCCACGGGCTGCAGCATGATCATCCAGTGCGTCTGGGTATAGGCCACGATCTTGCTGATCTGCCAGGAGTCGGCTGCCATGGCGGGACCCAGCAGGGCCAGCAGGAAAGGCGCTTCGTAGGCGAAGAGCTGGGTCAGCGTGCGGGTCGCGCCGACGATGGAGAAGCGGCTGGCGGAGTTCCAGCCCGCCAGGCCTGTGCACATGGTCAACAACGAGAGCAGATAGAGCGTAACGATCAGGTCGCCTGGGAAGGAATGGGCAGGCTGCAATCCAAAGATCGGCACGTACAGCGCGGCGGTCAATGCGCCCGCCAGGGCGATGACGGGCAACCCGAAGAACAGGGCGCGGTTGACGCCCAGCGGCTCGATCTCCTCCTTCGAGAGCAGTTTGATCGTGTCGGCCAGCGGCTGGAACCAGCGCGGCCCGATGCGGTTCTGGAAGCGTGCCACCAGTTTGCGGTCGGCCCACTCGTATAGCATCCCGCCCAGGATCAGGCTTATGCCTGCGGGGAAGAACATAATGGAGGTAATCGCGAGGAGGGTTTGCATGTTATCGGCTCATCTCTTTTCGAGGCGCGGAGTGCAGACTTCAGCCTGCACATGGCGGACTAAAGTCCGCGCTCCGCGATATTTCTACCTTTTATATTTCTCAATTCCATACGCGCGCAACTGCGCCCAGGTCATGGTCTGACTGTCGTCCTTGCGGCGGACAGTGACCATGCGGTCATTACAGGAGAAGCACGGGTCCATGCCTGCGATCATCATCGGCACGTCGGCCAGTTGATGGCCGACCGCCTTGTTCAGCACGGAGGTCCAGTTGCACAGGCTGGGCGTGCGGATCTTCACACGGGTAGGACTTTCACCGCCCTCGCTCTTGATGAAGTAGAAGGCCTCGCCGCGCGGCGCTTCCACGCGGCTGACGGTCTCGCCCGCAGGGACCTTGCGCGGGAAGCGCACGGCCAACTCGCCCGCAGGCAGGTTATCCACGATGGTGCGGATGGTGAAGCACGAGACCAGCAATTCCTTCAAACGGACGACGAACTTGGCTTCCAGGTCGCCGCGTTCGTCGGTGATCAGGCTGACGGGGAATTTGCCATATGCGCCGTAAGGCGCATCCACGCGGACGTCGCGTTCGAGGCCCGAGGCGCGGGCGGTCGGTCCGAGCGCGCCGTACAGGATGGCTTCGTCGCGGCTCATGGTGCCGATGCCGCGCGTGCGCTGCAAGAACATCGCGTCCGAGGTGACCACGTCGAGGTAGTAGCGGATGCGCTCTTCGAGGTAATCCATCGCCTTGTGGATCGACCTGGATTGATCGGGGCCAATATCCTGTTTCACGCCACCCAGCACGCTGATCGAGTAGTTAACGCGGTTGCCCGTCAGTTCTTCGAGCAGGTTCATGACAGTTTCGCGGTCGCGCCACGAATACATGAACAGCGTGTCGAAGCCCGCCTCGTGCGCTGCGACTCCCAGCCACAACAGATGACTGTGGATGCGCTCCAGCCCTGCCACCAGTTCGCGGATGGCCTGTGCGCGCATGGGGACTTCCACCTGCGCCAGTTTCTCCGCGCCCTGGGCGTAGGCGCTGGTATGCGTGTGCGAGCAGATGCCGCAGATACGTTCGAGCAGGTACAGGTTTTGGATCCAGTTGCGCTGCTCGGTGGCCTTTTCGATGCCGCGATGGACGTAACCCAGGCGCATGCGCGCACCCGTGATGATCTCGCCGTCCACGGCGAACTCGAAGTGGCCTGGCTCCTTGAGGGCGGGATGCTGCGGGCCAATCGGGACGATGAACTTGTTGCCCATGCGTCCCTGCTCAGGGACCTTGGGCGTGTCCCGTTCGACGGGCGCGGCATCTTCGATCTTGAAATCCCTGCGGATGGGGAAGACGCCATCGGGCCAGTCGTCGGGCAGGAAGAGGTGGGTCGGGTCGGGGGTGCCAACCACGGTCACGCCGAGCATTTCGCTCAGCTCGCGCTCGTAGAACGAGGCCACAGGGACCTGATCGGCGACCGAGGCGATCTCGGGCTGACCCTCGCGCGGCAGGCGCACGCGCAGGGACGTCACCGCCGCGGCATCGCAGTAGTGGTAGATGGCTTCGAGCTGACCCGCCTCAAGCCCAAGGTCCATGCCCGTGATGGCAGAGAGGTAGCCCCAGTCCGCGGCTTTCAACGCGGCGGCGGCCTGGGTCAGGTCCGCGGCGTCGATGACGACGTCCACGCGGTTGGATTCGGGGGTGAGGGTTTCCCTGGAAAAAGGCGCCAGGATCTCCTTGGCGCGTTGGAGGCGTGCTTCGGTGTTCATGCTTGCTCTCCCAGTTGGGGTTTGATCGGCTCGGGGCGGGTGCCGTTCTTGAGGTGCGTCAGCAGCTTGACGACGCCGTCGATGATGGCTTCGGGGCGCGGCGGGCAGCCAGGGATGTAGGCATCCACAGGCAGGACCTCGTCGATGTGGCCAACGATGTTGTAGCAGCCCGCGAAGGTGCCGCCCGAAATGCCACACGAGCCGACAGCCACCACGAACTTGGGCTCGGGCATCTGCTCGTAGATGCGCAGCAGGCGGTCGCGCGCCTGGCGGGTGACAGGCCCCGTGCAGATCAGCACATCCGCATGGCGGGGGCTGCCCTTGAGCTTGATGCCGAAACGTTCGATGTCGTAGTACGGCGTGAGCGTGGCCAGGATCTCGATGTCACAGCCGTTACAGGAGCCACTGTTGAAGTGGATGATCCACGGCGAGTTGACCCGCGCCCAGGTGGTGATGCCCGAAACGACTTTGTTGATCAGATTTGGAGTGGTGATCATAAAATGTCTCTTTTCTAGCGGTGGCTTCGACACACCTGACGTCATTGCATCAGGCTACTCAACCACCAGACCCATCATCCAAGGATTAATGCAACCAATACCAGGATCAGCCCGCCGATATATACACCTGTAAACGGCGAGAAGCCGCTGGTGCCGATCATCAGCACACCCAAGTGCAGCACCGCGAAGAACAGCGCCACCTTGAAAAAGGGACGGTAGCCAGGCGCGGCAGGTTGGGAGTCGTGCTCCTCGCCGCCCGCGTAGCGTTCGCGCTTGCCCGCAGCCGCCTTGCCGCGCACCGCGACGGCGCGCCCGATCAGCGAGAGGATGGCCACCAGCGCCATGTAGAACGTGAGGGCGACCACGGGGGAAAGAATCAGATCAGCCATGTGTCACCATCCTATTTGAAGATGCTCATCAGCGCGGCGCCCGCAGGTTCGGTCAGCCAGTTCATCAGCGACGGGAACAAGCCGATCACGACCACGGCCAGCGCCATCAGCAGCAGCGGCAGTTGCAGGGTCCAGTGGATGGCCGCAGCGCCCTTCTTCACCGATGTGGCGGTCACACGCCGATACATGCGATTGACCAGCGGGGCATAATAGGCCAGCGAAAGCACGCTGTTGAGCGCAGCAAAGACCACGAAGCCCATCAGCCAGCCGTCACCGCTCTGGAAGCCCGCCACGAAGATCTGCCACTTGGACATGAAGCCCGCCAGCGGGGGAAGTCCGCCCAGGGCCAGCAGCGCGATGCTCAACGAAAGCGCCACCCACGGATAGCGGGTGGAGATCCCGTTCAGGTCGTGCGCCACCAGCGGACGGTGGATGCCCTGCTCGTGGAACAGCGCGTACATCACCGCGCCTACGCCCAGGAAGGCCAGTCCCTTCATCAGCATGTGGGTGAAGAGGTGGAAGGCTGCGCCCTGCGCGCCAGCAGGCTGCCCACTGACTAGGGCAATGCCCAGGCCCATCAGGATGTACCCGATGTGGCTCAGGCTGGAAAAGGCCAGCATGCGCTTGACCTGCGTCTGTTGTAGCGCCAGAAGGTTGCCATACAACATGTTCAACGCGCCAAAGGCCAGCAGCAGCCAACCCCAGGAGAGCGAATAGCCCGTCAGCGTGGAGAGGGCGCGCAGCATGGCCACCAGGCCCGCTTCGATGACCACGCCCGAAAGCATGGCGCTGATCCCGCTCGGGGCCTGCGAATGCGCGTCGGGCAGCCAGGTGTGCAGCGGCACCATCGCCACCTTCACGCCGAAACCGATGAAGAACAGCGCGCCCGCCGCCAGCAATCCCAGCTTGTTGAGGTCCATCGTGCCGACCATCAAGCGGATCTGGTCCATGTCGAGGGTGCCCGTCTGCGCCAGCACCAGCGCGATGCCCAGCAGGGCCAGCGCCGAGCCGACCGCGCTCTGCACCACATATTTCATGCCCGCTTCGAGCGAACCAGGCTGTTCGCGATAGAAGGCCACCAACAGGTACGACGAGACCGCCATGGCCTCGAACCAGACCCACAGGTTGAACAGGTCATTGGCGCAGCCCAGGCCGATCATCAGGCCGATCATGGCCAGCAGCATGGCGTAATATTTTTCCTCGCCAAAATCGCCCGCCATGTAACGGCCCGAGAACAGGATCGCCAGCGTGCCGAGCGTCAACACCATGGCAGCCAGCAGGAAACTGATCCCGTCCATTTGCAGCCAGATGCTCTCGATATTGAAAAACATGCGCCTGCCGCGCGCCTGGAACTCCAGCCACAAATTGACGAACGGGACCCAGGTGGCCGCCACGGCCAGCAGGGCCAGGAAGCGCACGATCCAACCCTGACGGGTCAACACCTGGGCGCGCGTGGTCAGCCGCCCGAAGAGATACACCACGGGCGACGACACCAGCGGGATGCCGACCAGCAAAGTAAACATGGGAATGTTCATGACGCACTCCACAATAAAATTCCCAACACCACGACCAGCGCGCCGATGATGCCGACCACGTTCCAGTTCATCTCACCCGTCTGCGTCTTCTGCACCGCGGATGCGGACTGGAGCGTGAGCCTGGCGACCTGCTGATTCAGCCAATCCAGGCCGAAACTCTCGCGGCTGAGCGCGTCCAGCACGGGGGGCACGGGACCCGCCGCCTGCTTCCTGACCATCCAGCTAATCCCCAGCCCGAGCGCCACCACGCCCAATGCGACGTAGGTGGCGGGTGCGCGGAAGAGTTCCTCGGCCAGCGTGGTCAGCGTCAACAGGTGGATTTCGTGGAACGGCAGGGTCCGTTCGAGCAATTCCGAGAAACCGCCCGCCAGCAGCCAGGTGGTCAGGGAACCGACCGCCAGGATGCCGAGCGAGACCTTCATGGCCGTGCCCGCGTCGTGCGCGTGCAGCGCCTCGCGCGGCTCGCCGAAGAAGACCATCCAGGTCATGCGCAGGGTGTAGAAAGCCGTCAGGCCCGCGCCGATCAACATGCCGATGTAGGCCCACAGCGGCGTATGCAGCAAGCCTTCTTCGAGGATGAGCTCCTTGCTCCAGAAGCCGTTCAGGATGGGCAAGCCCGCCAGCGCCAGCGCGCCGAGAATAAAGACGTTGCGCACGAAAGGCATCTGTTTACCGAGCCCGCCCATGCGGCGCATGTCACGCGTGCCCGCGCTGTGGATGACCGAGCCTGCCGCCAGGAACAACAGCGCCTTGAAGACCGCGTGGCTCAGCAGATGGAACTGGCTGGCGAAGATTCCGCCCGCGCCGATGGCGTAGACCATGTAGCCCAACTGGCTGACGGTCGAGTAGGCCAGCGCACGCTTGAGGTCCATGGCAGTCAGCGCCATGACGGCCGTGATGAGGGCCGAGATCAGGCCCACCAGCATCACCGCGAAGGTCCAGCCAGGGACGTGTTCGAAGGCGGGGTAAAAACGGGCCAGCAGATACACACCCGCGTTGACCATCGTGGCCGCGTGGATCAGGGCGCTGATGGGCGTCGGCGCTTCCATCGCGTCAGGCAGCCAGGTGTGGAACGGGAACTGCGCCGACTTGGCCGCCGCCGCCAGCAGGAAGCCGAATGCCAGTACGGCCAGCAGGCTGGGGGTCAGCTCGGAGAAACGGGCCAACAGGTCGGGGATCTGGTACGTGCCCAAAGTCCCGAAGACAGTCAGGGCGCCCGCCAGCAGTCCCACGCCGCCCAACTGGGTGATGATGAGCGCCTTCATGCCGCCCGCCACCGCCTTGGGGTCGTCGTTGTAGAACGAGATCAGCGCGTACGAACACAGCGCCGTGATCTCCCAGAAGAAGAACAGGAAGAGCAGGTTGCTGGTCAGCACCAGACCTGTCATCGCGCCGATGAAGAGCAGCACGAACGCGTAGAAGCGGCCTAGTTGATGCTCGCCGCGCATGTAATCCACGGCGAAGATCACGGCCAGCGAACCAACCACGCAGGCAATGGCCGCCAGCGCCACGGACAAGCCGTCCGCAATGAAGGTCAGGTCACCGAAGAGTGCTCCCATCGGCAGGGAGAACGCCACCTCGCTCGAAGCCTGCGGGATGAGGATCAGCGAGAGCAGGCCCGCCAGCACAGAAAAAGAGACAGCCAGCCCGTGTTGCCATTTCGGACGACTGTCCCCGACGCGCCAAACCACCAGCGCGCCCAACCAGGGGATGAGAATCAAAGAGGGAACGAGAAGGTTAGCCATCCTACCCTCGCAGGGAAGAGATCTTCGGGATGTCGAGCGTGCCCAGGCGCATGCGCACCTGCACGGCCAGCGCCAGCGCCACCACCGCCACAACCGTGTCGGCTACGATGATCGTCGCCGCCACACTCTCGCCGATGCCAGGGTGCCCGCTGACCTTGCCCGCCAGCACGAAGGCCAGCACCACCGACTTGACCAGCAGTTGCAGCACCACCACGATCTTGATCAGGTTGCGGGTGATGAGCAGGCCGTACAGTCCCACGCCGAGCAGACAGGCCACGGCGATCATCAGGATCGTGAACAAATTCATGGTCGGACCTCCGCTTCGGGCGCAGCCTCGATCTTATGCAGGCCCGCCTCCTGATGGGCGATCACCGCGCTGACCGATTCCAGCGCCTCGGGTTCGATCTCGTCCTCCTTGACGGTCTGGCTCTCGGTCAACAAACCGAGAATACCCAGCACGCCCGAGAAGATCAGCGCCATCTGGATCCACACGTCGAGGGCGCGCTGTTTCCAGAGCACGTCCACCAGCAGCAGGTCACGCGTGGCCTGCGGAAGCGGAAGCATCGGCAGCATCATCCAGCCGACCAGCCCCGCCGCAGCAACCACCAGCACGAAGGCCAGCGGCTTGGGGATGACCGACGGCGGGTCCTGCGTGTCCTCGCCCACCATGCTCAGGGCGTAGACCAGCAGCACGGTCACCAGCCCCGCGCCCACGCTCAACTCGATCACGGCCACTTCGGTCGCGCCGAGCAGGAACAGCATCACCGAGACCAGCGCGCTGACCACGGCCAGGTACAACGCGGAGGCCAGCAAACGCGGCGACCGCACTGCCTTGTACGCGCAGAAGACCGCGCCCAAACTTAGAAGTACGTACGGGACGATTTCCATTTGTATAGACTCTCCATCATTCCAGTTGTAAGTCTAGCCTTGTTATTATTCCTTGTTATGTGAAAATAATCACAATTTATCATGCTGTCCTTCCTGATATTTGGTCATCGATAAGTCGAAATAATGGAAGCGCCCTCCGCCCATTAGGCAAACAAAAAAGGCCAGAGATGAACCTCTGGCCTTCAAGAAAAAGGGCTTTTTTTTCAATCTGGGCGGAGATTATTTTCGTTTGGGAAGCAGGCACTCCCCCAAAGCCACCAGGATCCCCGCGAAGAAAAAGAAGAATTTGACCGACGCGCAGACGGCGGCGATCATGGGCCAGGGATCCGCCGCCCCGCGTGAGAGGATCTGCCACAGCGCGGCGTTTTCCACCGCGTCGAAGGAGGCCGCGACGAACGCGCCCCAGCCTGCTACCGCTCCCAGGGATTTCAGCCAGCCCGTGTGACGTCCCGCCGCGATCAGGGTCCAGAGCGAGATGCCCAGGGCGTAGACGGGCATGAACAGGTAGTCGAAGCCCAGGCCGAAGGCGGCTTTCAGGCGGGCGGCCTCATCCCAGGTCTTCAACAGGTCCGCCGCGTTCTTCACGCTGCCCGCCATTTCGTAAGCGACGATCCCGCCGGGCACGTCGAAGAATCGAAAGACCAGCGCGATGACCAGCGCCGCCGCAAAGAAGAGGACCAAGAGCGGCATGCGCAGTTTTTCGGGGAGAAATTCCAGGGGATGTTTCATAGGCCTACACAGCTTTCGAGGTGGAATGTTGGCAGGGCGAGCCCACAGGCTTGAGTTTTTCTATCCTGCCAGTTTTTTCCGATATACGCGGTTGTTCTTGTATTCCACACCGCTCAGGTTCTTCAGGTCGGCGCGCATCTGCTCCGCGGACTCGGCCACCTGGGTCATTTCCACGTGGCTGAACTGGCGGAATTCCAGCAAGGTACGGCCCATCTCGGCGTACAACAGGGCGTTGCCGCCCTTGCCCTGATACTCGGGCAGGATGCCCATGCCGTTGACCGAGACCGTGTTCGTGCGGCGCATTTCCAGCAGCAGGTCGGCCAGCGTGAACGGATTCAACTTCCCTTTGGCGCGCTGCAGGGCCGCCGACACATCGTGGAAGGCGAATAGGAAGCCGACCGCCTCGTCGCCGTGGGTGATGATCTTGATCAGGCGGTGGTCGGCCACGGTCAGGATGTTCTCGACCACGAAGTCGATCTCGCGCTTGGTGAAGGGGAAATACTCCCAGTTGTTGACGAAGGCCTTGTTGTAGGCCGCGCCGATGCGGTCCGCCCAGCTGACCAATTCCTTCTTGTTCCTGAACTTCTTGACGGCCAGCCCGCTGCGTTCGGCGGCGCGGCGCGCGATGCGCTCCACCCGTTCGGGGATCTGGAACTGGTCGGCGGGCAGGTAGCAGGAGACGAAGTCCACTTCCTTGACAAAGCCCTGCGCCTCGATCAGGTCCTGGTAATAGGCATAGTTGTAGGTGAGCATGGTCATGGTCTGGCGATGCTCGAAGCCGAGGACCTGAATCCCATACCCATCCAGCGGACCCAGGCCCTTCGGCCCGACCACGGCGTCCAACCCGCGCGCCCTGGCCCAGTCGAAGACCGTGTTGAACAAAGCCGCGGCGGCCTCGGGGTCGTTCTCGCACTCGAAGAAATAAAAATCGGCTTCCTT
>CAZGFR010000072.1:0-16835 GCA_964524485.1 uncultured Anaerolineaceae bacterium
GCCTGACCGAGGTTGGCGGCACGCTCAAGGTCGAGTCCACCCTGGCCGTCGGCACAACGGTTAATGCCGAAGTACAATTAAACACAAAGGGCACAAAGTGACACAAAGGAAGATTTGTTCTTTCCTTCGTGTCCTTGGTGTCCTTCGTGGTGAAGAGGTTTAAAGAATGCCCATCCAAGTCCTTCTCGTGGACGACCACAAAATAGTTCGTCAGGGGGTGCGCGCCTACCTGCACACGCTTGCAGACATACAAGTCATCGCCGAAGCGGAATCAGGCGCGGCGGCGGTCAGCGCCGTTGAGCAGCATCAGCCCGACGTGGTGTTGATGGACCTCGAAATGCCAGGCGAGTTGGATGGCATCGCCGCCACGCGTCAGATCCGCAAGCTGCGGCCCGAGACGCAGGTCATCGTGGTGACATCGCACCACCAGGACGAATACATTTTCCCCGCCGTGCGCGCGGGCGCCATCTCGTACCTGCTTAAGGACGTTGAACCCGACGAACTGGCCGCCGCCATCCGCAAGGCCGCCCACGGCGAAGCCGTGCTCGACTCGCGCGTGGCCTCGCGCATCGTGCAGGAATTGCAGGGCCTGCGCAAGGACGACGTCAATCCGTTCACCGAACTCTCCGAGCGCGAGTTCGACGTGCTGCGCCTGATCGCCGCGGGCAGGTCCAACGCCGAGATCGCCGAGGCTCTGGTCATCGGCGAAAGCACGGTCAAGACCCACATTGGCAACATCCTCAAGAAACTACACCTCGAAGACCGCACCCAGGCCGCCGTCTATGCCTGGCAGGAGGGGATCGTGCGCAGGAAGACAGAGTAGGAAAACAAAAAGAGGAGTCGAGTTGCTCGACTCCTCTTTCTATCTTAATGGGTTGTTACTGGCTCACGCTCACGATTCCCCCGAACGCATTCAACTTGAGCGTCCACTTGCTGCCGGGCGCAAACTGGCTGAACTCGCCCGCGCTGCCTGGGTTGTAAGTCAACGTGCCCTTGCTGCTGTCAAAGGTGACCGTGAAGGACTCGGAGGGCGAGCCCAGCCGTTGTCCGCTGCTGAGGGTGGGGGATGCGTATTGCGGGAACAGGTCGTAGCCCTCCAGCGGGTAGGTTTGGACTGTCTTCCACTCCAGCATGGTGTAGGAGCAGTAGTCGGTGCTCTCGTCGTGGCAGACTTCCTCCACCTTGGCGTAGCCGTTGCCCTGGTCGATGGTCTTCTGCTCACAGACTGACTTCGTCTCGGTGTGACAGGACACGTCGTACGCATCACCAGGCGGATTGCCCGCCTTGTCGTTGTAACGGACCTCCTGCTGGGCCTGCACGGGGACGGAGGTCTGCCAATACACATCCGTGACAGTGGCCTGTACCGAGGAGGACGGCGCGAGGAAGGCCCACAGCCCCACCACGCAGCAGACCATCAACACAAAGGCGATCCCGCCGATCAGCAGCCAGTTGGTTTTTTTCGCGGGCTTTGCAGGGCTGGCGGGCGCAACGCTCCCGCCCATCGGCGCAGCAAAGCTGACGGGCGCCGCCGCCGATGGCAGGGGCGAGCCGCATTTCTCGCACATCGTACGCGTGGATGGATTCTCCGCGCCGCAGTTGGTGCAGGTCACAGCGGCCACTTTGGCCGCGGCAGCCATTTCCTGGCCTGCCGCGCGCGCCTTGCCTTCCTTCAGGTCCGCGCCGCACTGCGAGCAGGTGACGGCATCCGCGGGGTTGCGTGCGCCGCAGAACCCGCAGTGGATGTCGGGGCCGAGGGCCGCGCCTTTGGCGTCCGCCGCGGCGATCATCTTCTCGTCGGCGGCGCGCTCGAATTTAACATTCTCAGGCTGCGGTGCGCCGCAATTCGCGCAGGTCTTGTCCCTTCCGCGGTTACGCGAGTTGCAGTTCGGGCAGGTCCATTCCAGTTCGACGTATCCAAGGGTTTGTTTTCGGGCCATAAAAATCTCCGCTTCAATGATAAATCAGCGTGTCAGAAAATCAATAGTGCTTTGGTTGACGATGTCCCACGACTCTAAAATCCATGCCATTCGCGGATCTCTGCCAGCCTGGACGTGATTTCGGGTTCCCTGTGCGGGGAGGCATCCCCCACCTCCAACGCGGACCCGGGGTTGGTCAACGCGCAAAAGACCGCTTCGGCGCCGTTGGCCACGTTGTGCGGGTCATAACCGCCTTCGAGTACGAACACGACCTTGCCGTCGCAGAACTCTGCCGCCAATTCGACCAGCCGCTTCGAGATGTGGAAGAAGCCCGCCGTGGACAGTCCCAGCGAAGTGATGGGATCGTTCCAATGTGCGTCGAATCCCGCCGAGACGAACAGCATCTGCGGGCGGACTGCCTCGAACGTGGGGCGGATGATCTCTTCGGCGATCTGCGTGAAACAGGAGTCGCCTGCATAAGCAGGCAATGGCACGTTGACGATGCGCTTCTTCGCATGCGGCGCATCGAGCGCCGTGCCCGTGCCTGGATAGATTCCCCATTGATGCGTGGAGACAAACCCCACGCGCTCGTCGTGGAGGAAGGCAGCCTGCGTGCCGTTGCCGTGATGCGCGTCATAGTCCACGATCAGCACGCGCTCGAGTCCGTCTGCCAGGGCCTGACGTGCGGCGATGGCGATGTTGTTGAAGAGGCAGAAGCCCATCGCGCGGTTCGGCTCGGCGTGATGCCCGGGCGGGCGGACGATGGCGAAGGCGTTGTGCGCCTCGCCCGTCTGCACAGCGTGCGTGCAGGCCAACGTCCCGCCGACTGCCAACAGCGCATCCCGATAAGAGGTTGGAGTGACGAAGGTCGGGGCGTAGTCGATAACGGCAGGGGCCTGGGTGCGGCAGACCTCGTCAATGGCGGCCACCAGCCTCGGGTCGTGGACCAGGGTGACCTGTTCGGACGTGGCGGCTGTCGCGGGAATCCGCTCGGCGGGAACGGAATCCAGCCGCGGGATCAGGACCTCCAACCGCGCAGGCCGTTCGGGATGGTCTGGATAGACGTGTTCAGTCGAGGGGACGAGGGCGTAGACCGTGGTCATGCTTGCATTATAAAGGACACCGCCGCCCTTCAGCATGGGGGGGGCATGCTGACAGAGCGGCGGGCTGACACCCAATACCAGTAAAGGGAGGGCAGGTGTCTGTTCCTGTTATACACCCATGTCTAGTCGAATTGATTAAATTTAGATTAGAATTGTCCGAATTTATCCCCGTACTTTTGTCAGGGCGGTCAGCGTTCTCTCTTGTCGAACAGCCGCAGCCACTCTTCCAGTTCGCGCTCGCTCATGGATTTGTCTTTGCCCGACGGCGGTGGACCTTCACGCAGGGTCTCGACGATGGTGCGCGCGAACTCGTCAGATGAGATGACCTTGGCGCCCGCCGTGCGCGCCTCGTTCTGCACGCGGTGGTCCGACGAGACGACGGTCCAGTTTTTGGCGGCGCGCCCGAGTTTCTTCAGCCGCAGGCGGATGGCCTCATCGGCGATGAGCGGCTTGCGGACGAAGTGCGCCGTGACCAGGCCGCTGCGGCGGGTCTCGGGATAGCCCTGCGGCGCGTTGTCGAAGTAGACTTCGACCTGTCCGCGGCGGGAGATGCGGCAGAATTCGTTGAGCTGTTCGAGCAGGGCCAGCTCGTCGTCGAAGTCTGTCAGACGCAGGCCCAGCTTGGGGATGAGGTTGTGGCCGTCGATCAGGTAGGGCATCGGAAATTCCCAACAGGAGGGACGAGAACCTCGTCCCTCCTGTTTTGGTTTACTGGCTCAGATCGATGTCCTGGCCGCCGTAGGTGCCCTTCAAGCTGTAGGTGCCCGCATTGTCGTCGCGGACGTAGGTCAGGTCCCCGCTTTGGGTTCCCGTGACCTGCATCTCCAGCGTGAACAAGCCTGTGTCGTAGTCGTAACTGCCTGTGCCCGTCATGGTGAATCCTTGCAACAGGGAGCAGTTCTTGAAACTCAGGTCCTCGCCCGCGTCGCTCGGGCCGAAGGTGAAGGTGCCGCCGTACCGGCAGCCAAAGGATTCCTCCTCGGTGAAGGAACTGTCGTGATATTCGGGTGTGTAGGTGATCTCGTCATCGATGGCAATCAGCAGGCTGAGCGGATCGTCGTAGTTGCTGGCGTTTTGGGCGAGGATCGGGACGTATGGCACGACGACGGGGTCGTCCCACTGGCAGACCGTCTCGCGCTGGGCGGGCGGATTCCCGTTGACGAGGAAGTCGGTCACCAGGTCATCGGGGCAGGATTCGCCCCAGCCGTAGATCGAGTGCACGCCGCCCTCGACGTAGATGTGGTAACCGTCGGCCAGGTTCTGGTAAACGGCCTTGCCCTCGTCGAAGGGGGTGGCGGGATCGAGCGTGGCGTTCAGCACCAGCGTGGTCACGCCTTCGGCGCGCAGCGGAGCGGCCGCCACGGGCGCCGCGGAATTGCTCGGCCACAGGGCGCACAGGACGCCCGTGTAGACGGAGCCATCCAGCCGCGGGATGGTCCCGTTGGAGGATTGCCCGTCCTGGATGGTCTTCTGGATGCGCTCGTCGGGCGTGCCGCTGAAGTAGGTGTTGTCGGTGCAGTGGACGCTGTCGAACATGGTGTCCGAGAAGGTCGGGTCGCCGAGGTATTCGCCTGTGGCGGGGTCGAGGCTGGCGGCCGAGTTCAGCAGGCGCGCCATCGGGACGATGTCACCGCGGTTGGCATAAGCCAGCGCGCGCAGCAGCATCATGCGGTCGCTGCGCGAATACAGTTGATATGAGACGGCGTATTCCAGCGCGTTGAAGGTGAGCGTGCGGTTGACGGTCTTGCCAGAGGGCAGGGGAAAGCTGTAACGCGTTGAGGTGTCCGAGACGGTTTTGGCGAGTTTGTCGTATGCCGCGACGGCGTCCCCGCCAAAGTCAGCGGCGCAGGCGGGATCGTTGTTGCAGGCCTGGAGCGTGGCGACCAGCACCGTGTCGAAGCCCTTTTCCTGCGAGTGGGCGCTGGCCTCGCCCGGGAGGGTCAGGTTGATGGTGCCGTCCAGGATCAGGCCCATCAGGTGATCGGGATGGGCGGCGGCGTAGGTCTGGGCCACGGCTGTCCCGTAGCTGACGCCGTACAGCATGAACTTGTCATCGCCGACGACCTGGCGGAAGGTCTCGAGGTCTTCGGCCACTTGATTCGTCCCATAGAAGGACAGTTTGGCGGGGTCGATGCCGATCTCGGTCACGCAGTCGTTGACGAAGGTGCGCGTGTCGGCGATCAAGGCCTGCTGCTCTGCAGGCGTGTCGTACCCTTCGAGGCCAGCCGTGTCATCGTAACTGAGATAGCCGAGGAAGTTCTTTGCATAAGCGTTGGGACAGGCCAACTCACCCGAGAGGCCGAGTCCGCGTTGGTCGAAGTAGACCATGTCATAATGCTCGGTGATGGACTTGTCGAACCAGCTGACGGTGGCCGTGCTGACGCCTTCGCCGCCCGGTCCGCCTGGGAAGGCCTGGATGTACATCCCGTAGCGTTCTCCGCTGGCGGGCAGCACCGCGAACACCACATCGAGCGTCTCGGTGCTGGCCGCGTCGAAATGGTTCAACGGAACCTGGACGCTGACGCAGGTGAAGTCGGGGCTTTCCTCGCAGGGCTGTCCACCCAACTTTTCCAGCACGGGGCGGATGTCGCGCAGGGTGGGCAGGCTGCGGGTGGGGACGCTGGTCGGCGCTTCGGTGGACGGAGGCTGCTGGGGGACGTCGGTGGCGCGCGGGACCAGTCGGTCCGCAAAGGAACAAGCCATCATGGCCAGACTGAGGCTGACCAAAGCGGGAAGGATTCTTTTGTAAAGCATACTCTCTCCTGTGGGAATGAAACGATGACAGGCATTGTACGCGTCGGTCTCCCGCTTGGCAAGCGCGAAAAATAAAAATCCCCCGAAGGATGGACTTCGGGGGAGGAGGTGTTCGGGGTTACGCCGCAGCAACGGCTTTGGTGGTGATGTCGAACTGGGGCGGGTTCTCGAGGTGCTTCTTGACCGCGCACAACTGCGCGGACTTGATCAATGCATCGTGATACTTGGCGGGGAAATCGGGCGGCACCTGGATCTCGAGGTCGATCTTGTCCACCATGCCGCTGAACGGGTTGCTGTGGATGCGCTGCGCGATGCGGATGCCCTCGGTGGGCAGTCCGCGCTGACGGCAGAAGCCGAGCACGTAGATGCCTGCGCAGGTTCCGATCGAGGACAGGAACACGGCGAAGGGCGTGGGCGCGGAGGCGGCAGGCGGCTGGTCGGTGGCGACGGTGAAGGGGCCAAAGTGCGCGTCCACGCGTGAGCCGCCGGGGAAGTCGATCAACATTTCCATAAGAATTTCTCCTTGAACAGGGTGATTGTTTTATTGGTTACGAATCGTTGGATGCAGGGTGAGCGGAAAAGTTGCAGCCGTTATGCTGAGATTTCCGGCAATTTCGAATTTCCCCTTGACGCTCCGAATTCACTATGATATAAACCGCCGCTAACAACCTAATAGACGCTCTTATCCAGAGAGGCGGAGGGACCGGCCCTGCGAAGCCTCGGCAACCAGACCAAAAGTCAAGGTGCCAAATCCGGCAAATAAGGACAGTCATGTGCTGTTCGTTATCTGGAAGATGAGAGGATGGTTCACGCGCGTAGCCTCTTCTTAGCTTACCAGAAGAGGTTTTTATTTTCCTCTTCTGGATAAGGGTGGAATCCAACCTTAAGAGGAGCCTTTCATGTCCACACGCAAGTTCGGTTTCGCCACCCAGCAGCTGCATGCCGGTTATTCGCCCGATCCCACCACGGGCAGCCGCGCCGTTCCGCTCTATCAGACCACCAGTTACCAGTTCAAAAGTACGGAACATGCCGCCAACCTGTTCGCGCTGAAGGAACTGGGCAACATCTACACCCGCCTGATGAATCCCACCACGGATGTGCTCGAGCAGCGCATCGCCGCATTGGAAGGCGGCGTGGCCGCCCTGGCCGCCAGTTCGGGGCACGCCGCACAGGCCCAGGCCATCTTCACCCTGTGCGAAGCGGGCGATCACATCGTCTCCAGCAGCCGCCTGTATGGCGGGACCTACAACCAGTTTGCTTACACCCTGCCGAAGCTCGGCATTGAGGTAACTTTCGTGGACCCGAGCGATCCGAAGAATTTCGAAGCCGCCATCCGCCCGAACACCAAGATCTTCTACGGCGAGACGCTTGGCAATCCTGACATCACCGTTTTCCCTGTCGAGGAAGTGGCTGAGATTGCGAAGAAGCACAACGTGGTGTTGATGATCGACAATACCTTTGCCACGCCCTATCTCTTCCGCCCATTCGAATGGGGCGCGAACGTGGTCACGCACAGCACCACCAAGTTCATCGGCGGACATGGCACCAGCATCGGCGGCATCCTCGTCGACGGCGGCAACTTCGACTGGACCAGCGGCAAGTTCCCGAACTTCACCACGCCTGATCCCTCGTACCACGGCCTGGTCTACGCGGACCTGCTCGGGGCGGGCCTGCCGCCTTTCGCCATCAAGGCGCGCGTCCACGTGCTGCGCGACATCGGCGCCTGCCAGTCGCCGTTCAACAGCTGGCAGACTCTCCAGGGCGTGGAAACGCTGTCCATCCGCATGGAACGTCACGTGCAGAACGCGCAGGCGGTGGCCGAATTTTTGGAGAAGCATCCCAAGGTCAAGTGGGTCAAGTATCCCGGCTTGAAGAGTCATCCCGATCACACGCGCGCCAGGAAGTATCTGCCAAAGGGCGCAGGCGCCATCCTTGGTTTCGGCATCCAGGGTGGAGTCGAGGCAGGGAAGAAGTTCATTGAGAGTCTGCAACTCTTCAGCCATCTGGCCAATGTCGGCGACGCCAAATCGCTGGCCATCCATCCCGCCACCACCACGCACAGCCAGCTCAACGAGGAACAGCAGGTCTCGGCGGGCGTCAGCCCGGACTTCATCCGCCTGAGCATTGGCCTGGAGGAGATCGACGACATCCTGTGGGACCTCGACCAGGCCCTTTCATAAAGAGATGAAAGATGAAGGATGAAGGATGAATATTTATCCTTCATCTTTCTGTTTTCATCCTTGAGGTTTCCATGCCCGTAAAAATCCCTGCCACTCTCCCCGCACGCGCCACGCTTGAAAGCGAGAACGTATTCGTCATGGGCGAAGAACGCGCCGACCATCAGGACATCCGCGCCCTGCGGGTGGCCATCCTCAACCTGATGCCGACCAAGATCGCCACCGAAACGCAGCTCCTGCGTCTGCTCGGCAATTCCTCGTTGCAGGTGGACGTGACCCTGCTTCACACCGCCACGCATGAATCGCAGAACGTGGACGCCGACCATCTGCTCAACCATTATTCCACCTTTGAAGACGTGAAGGAGGAGAAGTTTGACGGCCTGATCATCACCGGCGCGCCCGTCGAGCAGATGGAATTCGAGGAGGTCGATTACTGGCCCGAGTTGACCCAAATCCTCGACTGGGCCGAAACCAACGTCCTGTCTAATTTCTACATCTGCTGGGGCGCGCAGGCCGCGCTCTATCACCGCTACGGCATCCCGAAATTCGGACTACCGCACAAGGTGTTCGGCGTCTTCGAGCATCACAACCTCGCGCCGACCGAACGCCTGCTGCGAGGTTTCGACGACATGTTCCTCGCCCCGCACTCGCGCCATACGGAAGTCCGCCGCGCCGACATCGAGCAGGTTTCCGAGGTCAGCATCCTGGCCGAGTCGGACGAGGCGGGCGTGTACATCGTCGGCTCCCGCGATGGACGGCATATCTTCGTCACGGGCCACTCCGAGTACGATCCGCTCACGCTCAAAGCCGAATACGACCGCGATGTGAACAAGGGCCTGCCCATCCACGTCCCGAAAAATTATTATCCCAACGACGACCCCACCCAGACTCCCAACGTACGCTGGCGTGGACATGCCAACCTGCTGTACACCAATTGGCTCAACTATTGCGTATATCAGGTGACACCTTATGACCCGCGCGAGATTCCCCAGGGCGGCACGCACTCCGATTTCTAAGCGCGGTCTCAAGGTTATCAGTTACAATTTGTTCATTCCGAATCCAAAGGAGAAGGATATGGCTGATAAAAAGAATGACCTGATGCTGGCCCCCAAGAGCGGCGTGATCCACGACCTGGTCGTGCGTCTCAAATTGATCCTGGGACTGATGGGCGACAACCGCGTCAACATCCTGCTCAAGGCGTTGCCCGTGGCCTCGCTGGCCTACCTCTTCTGGCCTTTCGACCTGATCTCCGTCATCCCGGGCATCAGCGCGCTGGACGACGTGGCCATTGTATCGCTGGGCGCTTACCTGTTCGTGGAACTCTGTCCGCCTGCGGTAGTGCAGGAGCACATGAAGCGCCTGCTGGCTGACTCAAATCCCTCTGCCTCCACTGACATCGTGGACGCCGACGTGACCGAAATCAAAGATGAGAAGCCCCAGTAACATGCGGCGACTCTTCTGGACTCTGGCCGCCGCCGCGCTGTTCCTTTCCGCCTGCGCCCCGGCCGCCACTCCACCCCCCACCTCGACACCTTCGCCTGTCCCCGCCACCCCAACCTTCACCCCGCTCCCGACGGATACCGCCATCCCGCCCGCCGAGACGGCCACCGCCACCCCCATCCCCGTGGATGCAACCGCTTTCCCCAACGCGGATGGCTTCCAGTGGGTGCCTGTCGCTTCGGGCTTTTTACGCCCCGTGGACATCCAGAACGCGGGCGACGGCTCAGGGCGTTTATTTGTCGTGGAGCAAAGCGGCCGCATCCTCATCGTCAAGGACGGACGCGCCTTGCCGACGCCCTTCCTGAACATCATCGATGAAGTCGGCAGTTCGGGCAACGAGCAGGGATTGCTCGGCCTGGCCTTTCATCCGCGCTATATGGAGAACGGCCTATTCTTCGTCAACTACACCGACCGCAGCGGAAACACGGTCATTGCGCGCTTCAAGGTCTCGGCGGACCCCGATGTGGCCGATCCCGCCAGCGAGACGCGCCTGCTCTACGTGCAGCAGCCCTTCGAGAATCACAACGGCGGCGGGTTGGCTTTCGGTCCCGACGGCTATCTTTACGCAGGTCTCGGGGACGGCGGTTCGGGCGGCGACCCGCTCGGCAACGGTCAGAACACGAGCGTCCTGTTGGGCAAGATCCTGCGCCTCGACGTGAACTTGGGCGACCCCTACGCGATTCCCGCCGGCAATCCCTTCGGCAGCGAGGTCTGGGCCTACGGCTTGCGCAATCCCTGGCGCTTCTCCTTCGACCGCGCGACTGGCGATTTATGGATCGGCGATGTGGGCCAGGGCGATTGGGAGGAGGTCGACTTCCTGCCGGCCGGCTTCCCCAGCGGCGCGAACCTCGGCTGGAATTATATGGAAGGCAATCATCCCTTCCAGGGCATGGCCCCCATGGGACTGGTCCCGCCCGTGGCCGAATATGACCACACCGAGGGCCGCTGCTCCGTGACGGGCGGGTACGTCTATCGTGGCGCGGATCTGCCCGAGTGGCATGGAATCTACTTCTTCGGCGATTATTGCACGGGAACCGTCTGGGGGGTGATCCGCTCTGGGAGTGGCTGGCAGACCCAGGTCCTGTTCCAGACAGGGTTGAGGATCAGTTCCTTCGGCGTGGACGAGGCCGGGGAGTTGTACGTCGCTGATTTGCAGGGTTCCATCCTGCGGTTGATGCGAAAATGAACGTGAGCGGAGGCGAAAGCCTCCGTTTTTTTATGTGGAGAGACCTTACAAAATTATCAGGATAAATTGGGTTCAATCCATCCTAAATGGGCCCTTTGTCACGCCAATTTGTGACGCCTGTCACTGGCAGGGTTGTCTGACCTATCGTAAACTAAGGGCGTACTTTGGAGGTGCCATGACACAAAAGACTTGGATGGTTGAAAAGATCAAGTACTGTGAACATGTTGGGCATGAGGTGGAACTGGAGGCCGAAGTGGTCTACCCCGCCGAACATCTGCCCGAGCAGGCTCCGCGTGTGCTGGCTCATCGCTGCTCGAATGCGTTGGAATGCAACATGCTCGATAAGCCCGCCTGCGCCTACTGCGGCACCAATCCAAATCAAAACCCTGTGTAAAAGCGGAAAAATTCTCCTCCGAGTTACCGCTTAAAAACTCTCTCTCCTCCCTCTGAGTTGGTCAAAGGCTGCCCCGCGTGGAAACACGCGGGGTATGCCGTTAAATACAAAGGCCGCCAAGGTTTACTCGGCGGCCTTTATCTTGTCAGAAAAAATTCTATCGCCAGTCGCCCAGGATGTCTTCGAGTTTCTCGATGATGCGGACATATTTCTCCGCGCCATTCTGGAATTCGGCTTCCAGCGGCAGGGCATTGATCACGTCCGAGACCTTGTGTTCCTCGTCGATGGAGATGGTCTGTTCGAGCAGGGGGAAGATCAGGCTTTTGAGCCGCTCCAGGTGTTGACGGACGACGCCCGTGAAGGTGCTGGTGGCCCAGCCGACCTCGGCGCGGGCATCCTCGTCGCCCGACTCCCAGTGCTTGGCGGCCTGGACCATCGTCGCGGCGGCCTCGCGGCTCTTCTGCTGGTCGGCGCGGATGGCGTGGATGGGGCCCTCGTCGGAGGGGAAGCCGCCCTCGGCCAGGGTCTGGATCAGCACTTCCTCTTTTTTATAGAAATATCTCTCGATGTACCCCTGGTTGAACTCGTCTGCCAGCAGGAAAAAACTCGGGCGGGCATATTTGTTATTGGTCAGGATGGTGGACGCGGTGCCCAACACGTTGAGGAAACGCAGGATGGTTTCCTGGTCGGAGCGGAGATTTTTCTGAATGCGCATGTGTCGATCCCTGTTACTGGTGTCGGTCAGCGTGAGTATATCATGCCAGGCAAGGGGCGGTTGAGCCTGTCTTTGGCCATGCGGGCCAGCCGTTCGCGCAGGATCTTGGAGTTGTGGCGCACGTCGGTGGGGAAGCGGCGCAGGAACAGGAAGGTGCGGATGTGCGCCGCCTGCGGATGGTCCTGCCCGAGGGCCGTCAACTCGCGGATGATCTTTTTGCGGTCGGCCTGACGGGCGCGTGGCTCGAGTTCCACCCATAACACAGGCTCGCCCTCCACACCCACCAACGCGGTGCGATAGACCGACGGGTGCAGATTGAAGATGCCTTCGATCTGTTCGGTGAAGAACGAGCCGTGTGATGTCTCCACGCGATGCGACTTGCGTCCGCAATACCACAGCCTGCCGTCTTCATCGAAGTAGCCCACGTCACCCATGCGGTGGACGACCTCGCCGCCGTCCAAAATCTTCGACAGGCGGTTGGCCTCGTCGCGGGCGATGTATTCCCTCGTGACCGCCGCGCCCTTGACCGTGATCTCGCCGACCTGATTCCTGGGCAGCATCAGGGAATCCTCCCAACGCTGAATTGCTGACTCGCTAATTCGAATCACCCGCACCTCGGCCCCTTCCACGGGATGACCCAGGCAAACACCCGCCCCCTGCGCGGACCTGGACCTGGCTCCGTTGAACAGGTCACGGCTTTCCACCACGGCGATGGGCAGCACCTCCGTCGCGCCGTATACGCCGAACAGGTCAGTCTCGTCGGTCAGCAATTGGCGGAAGCGCTCCTGCAACGGGAGCGGGGCGGGCGCCCCCGCCGTGATGACACGTTTCAGGCTGGGGAGTTTGATCCCGCGCGGGACGCCATAGCGAGCCAGACGGTCTAGTACGACGGGCGAGGCGAAGGTGTTGGTCACGCCGAAGCGCTGGATCGCCTCCAGGGTCCGCGCGGGGTCGATGCGGCCCGGGACGGGGAAGCGGATGTCGGGGATGACCGAGGTCACGCCGAGCAGGGAGTCGATCAGCGCGTAGAGCGGGAAGGCGGGCAGGTCGATCTCGTCCTGGGTCAGGCCGAAGGTGCAGACCAACATCTCCAGTTGGGCGCGGAAGTTGGCATGGGTGTACAGCGCGCCCTTGGGCAGGCCTGTGCTGCCGCTGGTGTAGATGATCGCGGCGGGAGAAGAGTCTGTAGGAAGTGGAAATTGGAAAGTGGAGGGTTGAGAAGTGCGGAGAAGTTGGGAGATGGACAGGTTGTAGCGGATGGTGCCTTTGCCCCAGCCAAACCAGCCGCGCAGGGTGTGGGTGAGGGAATTGCCGAGGAATATCTCGGGTTGGGTCTCGTCGATGCATGTGCCGACCTGCTTTAGGCCGATGGCGGGATCCACGATGACAGGTACGATGCCCGTACGCAACAGGGCGAAGGCTAGCGCAAAGAATTCCACGCTCGGCGGGGTCAACAGCGCGGCGCGCATGCCGGGGCGCAATCCGCGCGCGAGCAGGGCACTGGCGAGGCGCTGACTGACTTCGTATAACCTGCTAAAGGAGATTGTCTCCCAGCGCCCGGGCCGGGACGAATAAATGTAGGCGGGTTTCTCAGGCTGGAGCGCGGCGAGTTCTTCGAGGCGGGTGGCGAGGTCCATGAAACGGGATCAGCCCAACAGGTCCTGATATTCGGGGTGACGTTTGAGGTAGCCGTCCACGAACCAGCACAGGCTCTGCACCTTGAGTCGGTTGGCGCGGGCGTAATCCAGTCCCGCCTTCACCAGTTTCGAGCCGATGCCCTGACCTTCCAGCGCAGGCGGCACACCCGTGTGCAGAAAGAGGATGGTGCTCCCATCCTTGCGATAATCGAGCACGGCGGTGTGGGAATCCACCACGATCTTGAAACGGTGGGCTTCTGTGTCGTGGATGACCTGCGGATCCTGGGTTTGCATGATTGTCCTCTCTGGTTGGATTGGTTGGAATGATTGGACTTCCCGTGTCTGCTAAATTTTACCCGAATCAAAAAGCAGGCCCGCAGGCCTGCCCGGTTTCACTCGACGGGATAAAAACACAAGCCCGCCGTGCCCGGCCCGGTGTGGACGGCCAGCGCGGGCGACAATTCGGCGAAGAGAGACTCCACCACCTCGACCTGACCCTCCACCAGGCTGCGGAGTTTCTCGGCCTCGTGCCTGGCCCCGGCATGGACGTAGGCAATGCGCGCCTTGCCCTTGCCGACTGCCTCGCTCACCATGTCGGCCATCATCTGGTAGGCCTGTCCGCGGCTGTGGGCGCGTCCCAGCGGGACGATCACCCCGTCGGCCATGCCGATCAGCGGCTTGATGTTGAGCAGGCTGCCAATCATCTGCTGGGCCCGGCCGATGCGGCCGCCGAGATACAGGTAGCGCAACGTGTCGGCGGTCTGGATCATGCGCGTGAGGGGGATCATGCCCTTCACGCGAGTCACGATCTCGTCCAGATGGGCGCCCGCCAGCGCGGAACGGGCCGCCTCGATCACCATCCAGCCCTGGCACAGCGACACATTACGCGTGTCCACCACCTCGATGCGCACGTCGGGGGATTTGTCGGCCATCATGGTCTTCGCCACCGTGGCGGCTTGATACGCGCCGCTGCCCAGCGAAGTCATGTGGATGCTGACAATCTCCTTCGCGCCCTGGTCGGCCAGACCTTGATAGGCTTCAAAATAGTCCCCGGGCCCGGGGCTGGCAGTGGTCGGCAGGAAGCGGGCGGTCATCAGCCAGCGCAGAAACTCCTCGCGCTGGATCGTCACCAGGTCCCGCAGCACTTCTCCTCCGCGGTGGATGTAGTAGGCCACGGTCTGGATCTGCAAACTCTTCAGCATCTCCTCAGGGATGCTGGCGCAGGAATCGGTCAACACGGCAACGGGGTTCATGGTCGCTCCTTGGTTCGATTCTATTGTACCCAAAATTGGCTTCCTGGATGCAGGCAATGCCCGAAAATTGCGCTTTCGGCAGGCCACCCATCCCCACAAATTATCATTGACCCGTCATTTGTTTGCTCTTACAATACCAAAGATGACTTTCATGTCGGTTTGTCGCTTTTTTGCGGGATTTTTCCGCCCCGACCATGACCCTCCGTGTGGGATTTATTCTTACGCCTGTGATTCCCGCTTTAGTCGTTTCCAAATCCACATTTAAATAACGGAGGATTTTCCCATGCCTGCTCCCTTTGTTTCCAAGCGCGCTCCAATCTACGCCGACGTTCCCGACGAGAAGTGGAACGACTGGCGCTGGCAGTTGAGCCATCGCCTGAACACCCTCGAAGAGATCGAGAAGGTCATCCCGCTGACCGAGTCGGAGCGCAAAGCGCTCCAGACCCAGGGCCTGTTCCGCGTGGATGTGACGCCCTACTTCATCTCGTTGATCGACCCGGACGACCCGGATGACCCGACCCGCAAGCAGATCATCCCGCGCTCCGAGGAGATGAAGTCCTTCACCGCGATGATGGAAGACTCGCTGGCCGAGGACCGTCACTCGCCGGTGCCCGGCCTGGTCCACCGCTACCCGGACCGCGTGCTGATGCTGGTCACCACCCAGTGCGCCTCGTACTGCCGTTACTGCACCCGCTCCCGCATCGTGGGTGACCCCGGCCAGACCTTCTCACAGGCCGAGTTCGATATGCAGATCGAGTACCTCAAGCGCACGCCGCAGGTCCGCGACGTACTGCTCTCGGGCGGCGACCCGCTCGTGCTGGCGCCCAAGATCCTCGAGCAGATCCTCAGCCGCCTGCGCGAGATCCCGCACATCGAGATCATCCGCATCGGTTCGCGCGTGCCGGTCTTCATGCCGATGCGTGTCACCCAGGAGCTGGTGGACATGCTCGCCAAGTACCACCCGCTTTGGATGAACATCCACGTCAACCACCCGAACGAGATCAGTTTGGAACTGGAACAGGCCTGCGACCGTCTGACTCGTGCGGGCATTCCGCTGGGCAACCAGTCGGTGCTGCTGGCCGGTGTGAACGACAACGTCCACATCCAGCGCAAGCTGGTGCAGGACCTGGTCCGCATCCGCGTGCGGCCGTATTACCTGTATCAGTGCGACCTGGTCGAAGGCGCGGGGCACTTCCGCACCCCGGTGGCCAAGGGTATCGAGATCATGGAAGGCCTGCGCGGACACACTTCCGGTTACGCCGTCCCGCAGTACATCATCGACGCGCCCGGAGGCGGCGGCAAGATCCCCGTCATGCCGAACTACATGCTGAGCATGTCGGACCACAAGGTGATCCTGCGCAACTACGAAGGCTACGTCACCACCTACGAGGAGCCGACCGATTACATGCCCTCCGACGCCGCCAAGTTCAAAGGGCTCAAACGCCCCGAGCCCGGACAGGGCGGCATCCATGCCCTGCTCGAAGGTGACGAGATGTTCATCAAGCCGGAAGGCTTCGACCAGATCCACGACCGCCAGGGCATCCAGCACCGCCTTAAGGACGAGAGCAAGTGGAAGCCGCTGGGGATTGGGTCGGGCCAGACCGACCAATAGACCGTTGAAATTGTCCGCCCGTCCAGCCCTGCGAGGACGACCGTCCAGACAGGGCGGGGCGGAACCCAAGGAGAACCCATGACCTTCAAAACCACCAAATTGATTTCCCTGCTGATGGCCGTTGTCTTTGCGCTGTCGGCCTGCATCCCGCAGCAGGCAGTCGCGCCGACCATCGACGCGAACGAGATCGCCGACCAGGTGATGACTGCCGTGGCGGCCACCGTCTCGGTCGGGCAGACGCAGACCGCCGAGGCCCAGCCGACCGCCACCTTCACGTTCACGCCCGCGCCTCCCACCGAGACGCCCCTCCTGCCGACCACCACGCCCTTCGTGATCCCCACCGCCACGCGTTCCTCCAGCGGTGGCGGGGGCGGTGGCGGGACCACCACCTACTCCTATTCCTGCGATCCCGACATCGGCAAGCGCCCGCGTGACAACGCAACCTTTAAGCCTGGTGACAGTTTCGACGTCAAGTGGACCATCGTCAACACCGGTACCGCCACCTGGGAAGCGGGCTACGACCTTGTCTATTTCAGCGGCGACCTGATGACGGGCGCCACCTACTTCGAACTTCCGCGCATGAAGCCC
>CAZGFR010000073.1:0-16813 GCA_964524485.1 uncultured Anaerolineaceae bacterium
GCCACCCTGCTGACCTTCGGCCTGGCGCTGACGGGTTTCCTGTTCACGCTCTGGCTGATCTACGTGGAAACCGTTCTGATCAAGGCGTTGTGTCCGTTCTGCCTGACTTCACAGGTCGTGATGACGATCATCTTCATCCTGTCCATCATTCGGCTGGTGCGCCAGCCAAACCTTTAGGAGGAGTGATGCCTCGTATCAAGTGTCATTACATGGATTGTGTGTTCATCGACGAGGGCTTGTGCAGCGCCGCCGCCGTGGAGATCGACCCCGACACGGGCTGTGTAACCTACTCGCCGTCGGAGGCAGCCGCCATCGACGACGAATGGGAGGAAGATGAAGAGTTGGACGAATGGGAGGACGACGAAGAGGAAGACGATGAAGAGTGGCTGGACGAAGAGGAAGACGAGTTCTAGCCTGTTTTGGAGTCAAAAAAGCCTTCTCACGTGAGAAGGCTTTTTGATTCTTCCATGCATGTCGTTGCGATCTTGTGGTCTCGATACGGGCGAGAAAAGCACTCGCCCTACTCGACCACCAAGCCACTTGTAACGACATATTACGCGTTCAGTGCATACAGCAAAATCCCCGCCGCCACCGCCAGGTTGAGCGAGCTGACCCGTCCGCGCATGGGCAGCGAGACGGTCACGTCGCAGGCGGCAACCTGCTCGCGGGAGAGTCCCTTTTGCTCGCTGCCCAGCACCAGGGTCCACGGCTCGCGCGGGACGAGGGTGTGATAGTCCACATCGGCGTGGGCCGAGGTGCCGATCAACTGCATGGACTGGGACCGCGACCAGGCGGCAAACTCGTCGAACGAGGTCTGCACCACGGGCTTCCAGAACAGGGCGCCCATGCTGGCCCGCACCACGCTGGGATGATACAGGTCCACGCCGCCGTCGAGCAGGAACAGGCCGTCGGCGTCAATGGCGTCCATGGTGCGCAGGATGGTCCCCACGTTGCCAGGGTCCTGCGGCGAGACAAGTGCCACCAGTTTGTTCAATCCCTGCATGGAGGTCAACGCCTGGCTGCGCTGGGCCACGACCGCCAGCAATCCCTGCGGATTGTCCTTTTCGGCCATGGATTCCATCACGGGCGCGGAGACAGGCTGAAGTCGCGTCGAAGCGGCGCCTGGGTCGGGGTGCTGCAAGCGCTCGACTAGTTCGCGGGCGAAATGACTGGTCAGCGACTCGGGCGCGTAGAACAGGGTCTCCACCTCCCAGCCCGCCTCGACCGCCTGACCGACGTGATGCAATCCCTCGACCAGGAACCGTCCCGTCTCGGCCCGCGCCTTGCGCTGACGGAGCGCGCGCGCCTGTTTGACGGACGGATTGGAGAGGCTGGTGATCTGCGGCTGGGGAGAGTTCATGCCCCGATTGTATCAAAAAGAAGACCCGCCTTTCAGCGGGTCCAAAACCTACGGCGCAACAACGATCAATTTGCCGACCATGCCCGCCATGTAATGGCCTGGCGTGCCACACACGACCTGGTACTCGCCAGGGTCCGCGGGGGCGGTGAAGGTCTCGGTTTTGTTGCCGCCCGGGTCGACCTCGACCTCCCAGTAAATGTTGCCTTCGTCTTCGTCGCCGAAATTGTCACCAACATTGGTGCCCAACTTCATGATGACAAACTCGTGCACCACCGCGCCATTGTTCGTGGCATTGAGGGTGATCTCCTTCCCCGCTGGAATGGTAAAAGCGTCGGGCGTGAACTTGAAGTCGGTAAATGTCACGTCGATCGTGTCTTTTGCGGCGGAGCCGCCTCCGCAGGCAGCAAGCAGGAGAGTTGAGACGACAAGCAGGCAAACCAGGGATAGTCTTTTCATGGGTTCCTCCACCAGGATAAAGATAGGATATTAATATTATGTTAATCAAAATTGTCGTAAATTTCAATACCCTTATTTCCTATTTTGAGATTTCCTGCCAAGGTTGTCAGTTCTCCATGGCTTGTGTATAATCGCCCCATTCAAACAGGAGTAATTGCAATGACGGACAGCATTCTCTAACTTCAGGCTTTTCAGGGTATGACCCGCTGTTTTGATTCACAGCCGAGGGCATGGCCCTCGGTTTTCTTTTTTAAGTCAGGAATGCTTATGCTTACCGTCCATCAACTCCACAAATCCTACGGCATCCAGCCGATCCTAAAAAATATCAACTTCAGCCTGAGCAACGGCGAACGCGTCGGCCTGATCGGCCCGAATGGCTGCGGCAAAACCACGCTCCTGCGCATCCTGGCGGGCTTCGAACCTGCCGATGCGGGAAGCGTGATCCCCAACCGTTCCCCGCTGCGCGTCGGCTACCTGGCCCAGGGCTTGGAATTCGACCCCGAGGACACGATCCAATCCGCCCTGGGGCCTGCTCCCGTTAAACCCGAGGAACTCGAAGCGGAAGTCGCCTCCCTGGCGATGGCGCTTTCCTCCACCCCCGAGGACTCGACCCTCCAAGCTCGTTATGACACGGCCATCGCGCAGCTATCCACTTCCCACTCGCCACTTTCCACCATCCTGGCCCCGCTCGGCCTGGCCGACTATCCGCTCGACACGCCCGTGGCCCATCTCAGCGGCGGACAGAAGACCCGTCTGATGCTGGCGCGCGTGCTGCTGGAAGAGCCGCATCTGCTGCTGCTCGACGAACCCACCAATCACCTCGACATCCAGATGCTCGAATGGCTGGAAGGCTGGCTAGAGTCCTTCCCTGGCGCGGCGCTGATCGTCTCGCACGACCGCGCCTTCCTCGACAACACCGTCACCTCGATCCTCGAACTCGACCCGCTCACCCACGGTCTGCGCGCCTACGAAGGCAACTACGCCGACTATCTGGAGCAGAAGATCACCGAGCGCGAGAAGCAGGCCCAGGCCTATCAGGATCAGCAGGATGAGATCGCTCAACTACGCGCCGCCGCCGCCCACATCCGCGGGCTGACTAAGATGAAGAAAGGCGGAAAAGCCGATAGCGGCGACAAGTTTGCCAAGGGCTTCTTCGGCAACCGCGCCACCAAGAACACGGCAGGCCGCGCCAAACACATCGAGGCCCGCATCGAAAAGCTGCTGACCGAAGAGCGCGTCGAACGTCCCTCACGCTCCTGGCAGATGAAGCTCGATTTCGGCGCGCCCGAGCATCAATCCAAAAATGTGCTAATAGCGGAAAATCTCTCTATTGGTTACGCGCAAAACAATCCCCTGCTCATGGGCCTGAACCTGCACATCCGCGCGGGACAGCGCATCGCGCTGACGGGGCCAAACGGCTCGGGCAAGACTACCCTCATCCGCACCATCGCGGGCAGGCTGAGTCCACTGGGCGGCACGCTCAAACTCGGACAGACCATCAGGCTTGGCTACATGGCGCAGGAACAGGAACTGCTCGACCCGTCGCTGAACGCCATGCAGACCGTGCAAAAGATCGCGCCGTTCAACGAGACCGAGGCGCGCCACTTCCTGCACTTCTTCCTCTTCAGCGGCGACGACCCGCTGCGCCCCACGCGTGACCTGTCCTTCGGCGAACGCGCGCGCCTGCAACTGGGTTTGCTCGTGGCACAGGGCTGTACCTTCCTAATCCTCGACGAACCGATCAACCACCTCGACATCCCGTCGCGAGCGCGCTTCGAGCAGGCGCTGACCCAGTTTAACGGGACCATCCTGGCGGTCGTGCATGACCGTTACTTCATCGAGCAGTTCGCCTCCGAGGTGTGGACGATTAACAATGGGAGCATCGAAAAATGGTAGTCCCCCCGCGCTATTTTTTCTCCAGCATCTGACATTTACAAACCTCAGAAGTCTTTGAGACTTCCAAGGTCTTAAGCCAAAAAATTATATCCCATTATCGGGTAGAATCTTCGCATGCGATTGTATCGACTGGCGCTCACCCTGATCTTGCTCCTGACAGCCTGCGGAACGGGCGCACCCACCCTTGCCAACATCCACGTGCTGGATAACGGCCGACTGTACACCTTGTCTGCCGCCTCTGGCACTGCCGCAGATGCTTTCATCCGCGCGGGGCTGATCATCACCCCCAACGATCGCGCCCTGTTGAACGGAATTCCCGTCCCGATGAACGACCCCGTACCCGCAACTGGCCTCGTAACCCTGCAGTTGGTCCGCACCCAGGCGTTGACTCTCGTCACGCCCGAGGGGACGCGCGCGCTGCAAACCTCCGCGCCGACGGTTGGGGCCGCGCTGCGCGAAGCAGGCATCGACCTGTACGCCAGCGACCTGCTCGATCCACCCGCCGAGACGCCCATCACGGCCCCGCTGACCGTCACGCTCACGCCCGCCCGCGAGGTCACCGTCAGTGTGGGCGGACAGGGGATGCGCATCCGCTCCTCCGCGCGGACGGTTGGGGCAGCCCTGGCCGAAGCGGGGATTCCGCTGCTCGGACTGGATTACAGCCTCCCGTCCGAGAGCGAAGCGCTGCCCGCTGATGGACAGGTGCGCGTCGTGCATGTTCGCGAAGCCGTCGTGCTGGCCCAGAAATCCATCCCATTCGACAACGAATTCATCGCCTCGGCCGATGTCCCGCTCGACCAGCAACAGATCCTCGAACCCGGTCAGACGGGGCTGAGCGTCAGCCGCGTGCGAATCCGCTTTGAGGATGGGCAGGAGGTCTCGCGCCAGAGCGAAGCCGAGACGCTCGTCCGCGCGCCGCAAAAACAGATCACGGGCTATGGCACCAAGGTCGAGATTAAGACCACCACTGTGGACGGCGTTCAGATCGAGTACTGGCGCGCTGTTCAGATGTACGCCACAGCGTATTCTCCCTGTCACTCGGGGTCGAGCCAATGCTATCCCAACACGGCTAGCGGAAAACCCGTCAAGCGCGGTGTGGTGGCGGTGATCTCAGCCTGGTACGCGAACATGCGCGGACAGCCCGTCTACATCCCCGGCTACGGCTATGCCACCATCGAGGATGTGGGCGGCGGCATCCCTGGTCGTCCCTGGATCGACCTCGGCTACAGCGACGCCGAATATCAATCCTGGGGCGCATGGGTCACGGTATACTTCCTCACGCCCGTACCCGCCAACATCATGTATGTCTTGAATTAGCGATGAACACACTTCCCCCGCTCGACGCCTCCGCCCTGCTCAAACGCTACGGCCTGCATGCCGATAAACGCCTCGGCCAGAATTTCCTCGAGGACGCCCAGGCTTTGGAGACCATCACCCGCGCCGCGGAGATCCGTCCCGACGACACCGTGCTGGAGATCGGTCCCGGCCTGGGAAGCCTGACCCGTTACCTGGCCGTCTCCGCCAGACAGGTCATCGCGGTCGAACTGGACCCGAACCTGCTCCCACCCCTGAGGGCGACTCTCAAGCCCCACGCCAACGTGCGGGTTATCCATGCCGATATCCTGGACCTGTCCCCATCCGAGATCGTGGACCAGCCCGAATACCTGGTCGTGGCGAACATCCCGTACTACATCACCTCGGCCATCATCCGCCACTTGCTGGAAAGCGAACGCAAGCCGCGCCGCATCGTGCTGACCATCCAAAAGGAAGTGGCCGAACGCATCTGCGCCCAACCCGGGGATTTGAGTCTGCTGGCACTCAGCGTTCAGGTCTACGGGCAGCCACTCATCGCCGCGAAGATCCCTGCCTCGGCCTTCTTCCCCGCCCCCAACGTGGACTCGGCCGTGCTGGTCATCGAGATCCACCCTCAGCCGCTCATCCCCGCCCCGCAATTGGAAACCTTCTTCCAGCTCATCAAGGCGGGTTTCAGCCAGAAGCGCAAGACCTTGCGCAACTCGCTCTCGGCGGGCTTACATATCGCGCCCGCCCAGGCCGAGTCCATGCTGCGTGAGGCGGACATCGATCCCATGCGACGGGCGGAGACGCTCAGCATCGCAGAATGGGAAACGCTGGTTCGGTTGCAAAAAAAATAGGCCCGATGGGCCTATTTCATTTCTACACTTAGTCGAGCGGACTTTCCGCTCCTGCGCAGGTCACGATAATTCCACAACACCTGCCAGATGCGCACCGCCGCTTCCGCCTGGATCTTGAACGACATCTTCGACTTGCCCCAGCGGCGGTCCGCGAAGTAGATGGGAGACTCGCCGATGCGATATTCCACGCAGTGCGCCAAATAGATCATCTCCACCAGAAAAATGTAGCCGTTAGCCTTGATGCGATGCAGGGGCATGCCTTCCAGCGTGGCGCGCCGCCACATGCGGTAACCCGTGGTGACGTCGTGCAGCGGCAGCCCAAGGATGGTCCGCGCGTAGAAATTCCCAAACGCCGACAGAAACTTGCGCCATTGCGGCCACTGCTTGTCCACCGAGCCGCCATCCACATAACGGGACCCGAGCACCACGTCCGCGGTTTCGAGGCGTTTGGCCATGTCTGCCAGCGCGGCGGGATCGTGCGAAAAGTCCGCATCCATCTGGACGATGACGTCGGCTCCGTCAGCAAGGGCAATCTGAATCCCCTCAAGGTAAGCCGAGCGCAGGCCCAACTTCCCAGCGCGGTGGTGGACTCGCACCCGTTTATCGGACTCCGCCAAACGGTCCGCGATCTGACCCGTGCCGTCGGGGCTGTTGTCGTCCACCACCAGCACGTGCAAATCCAATGGAAGCGCAAATAAAGCGGAGACCAGTTTGGGCAGGTTCTCCGCTTCGTTATAGGTTGGAGTGATGACTGTGATCTTCAAAACAAGCCTATCTCTTTTGCCGCAGGAACTCCGTCTTGAGTTGATCCAGACTGGCAAATTGCATGGAAGTGAGGTCGATCTCGGCGATCTTGACGGCCAGGCGATCCTTGCGTTTGGAAGCCTGTTCGCGATCCTTGATCGGATAGAAGTAATCGAGGGATTGTTCGAGACGGGTGCGCAACCGCTCTTGCAACGGGGACAAGTTGGATTGCGGGACCACCAGCACGAACTCCGTCGGGCTGAGGTGGCCGAGGAAATCGTCCGGGTTGCTGACCTCGCGCAGGGTGTTGGTGATCATCACGCTGACAGCGCGCAGGACGTCATCGGAAGCTACAAACCCATAGGCCTCGCGGAAGGCGTCCATGTTTTCGAGCGAGACGAGCAACAGTCCCGAGGTATTGGTCTTCATCGCATCGCTCAGGCGCTCATCCACCAAGGCGCCCTCGGGCAGCCCGCTGACGGGGTTGGTCAGCGAGCCCTGGCTCATGCGCTTGAGCGCATTGCGCACGCGCAGGCGGAGTTCCTGCACGTCGAAAGGCTTGGTGATGTAATCGTCCGCGCCCAACTCCAGGCCTTGCAGACGGTCGGCGCGTTCGCGCTTTTCGGTCAGGAAGATGATCGGGATGTCGGCAGTGCGGCGGTCGCTGCGCAAGCGACGCGCCACCTCATACCCGTCGATGTCGGGCAGGCGGATATCGAGGATCACCAGGTCAGGATGGACAGTTTGAGCGGAGCGGACGCCGTCCTCACCCCAGTTGACGGTGAATACTTCATATCCCTGAACGCGAAAATACGCATTCAACATCTCGGCCACGTCGAGATCGTCTTCGATGATGAGAATTTTCGGCTTGGCTTCGGCCATTTCTGCGCCTAGGAGATGGGTTCTTTTTGGATGATGAACTCGCAAACGCTGTCGCCGACCGCCACACACTTGGACTCGTTGACGCGGAACTCGTTGCCGCCCGAGACCCACTTGAGCGACTCTTGCAACAGACCGGTCGAGATGAAGCAGACGGGCTTGTCAGCACCCGAACGACCCCAACAACAGGGGCACTTGTGGATGGTCCAGATGAACTCGTTTTCCTTTTCCTCGACGGTGGTCACCTGGTCGGAGAGCTGGGTGAAGATCTTGGCGAAGGCGGGCAGGCCAATGCGCAGCTTGGACTGAAGCGGCAGCACCACAAAGGCCAAATCCGCGGCGCCGGCCAGGGCGCCGAAGTTCTTCAGGGCATCCGAAAAGGTCGCACGTCCCGCACGCAGGGCAAGGCCGCGTCCGCCGCGGGGACCGTACATCTCTTCGAGCGCCAGGCCGATGGCCGAGAGTTCGGCGAAATCGAAGCCTTTTTCGAGATTGTCGGGGGGATAACTTTCGATGTAGTTCGTCATGCCGCCCAGGTTCAGGATGGCATTGAGACCGTTCTTGCCCATCACCTCTTCGAGGGATTTGATGGTGATCAGACCGAATTTATTGGGATAATACAGACCGCTCTTTTGAACTGGGCTCATACCGACTCCACTAGATTAGTTTCGCCAAATCTTCGGCGGCTCGGCGCATGTCGAGGAAGATCAAGCCCAATTTGGCCTGCTCGCGCGCGAGGGCGGTCAGCACGGCCTCCTGGCCGACTGACATCAGCACGACGTATCCTTTTTCACCCTTGATGTACACCTGTTCCAGGGAACCGCGTCCCAATTCGGTGGCGATACGTTCACCGAGGGACAGCATGGCCGCAGACATGGCCGAAACGCGATCCTCCTCCACGCCCTGCGGGAGCGCGGAAGCAATGCTCAACCCGTCCACACTGACAACGGCGGAGGCTTCGATATCAGGGGATGAAGCCTGCAACTCGCGCAGACGATCCACCATTTGTTGCGTGCGTGATTTGGACAAGCCAGCCCTCCTCAGGAAAAAATTACATCCGAATCGAGACAATTGGATGCAAAAACGGCAAGGATTGGATAAATTTAGCACATGGGGTAGATTGTGTCAAGTTCGGCATCTACGGCTTTGCAAATTAGTAAACCTGGCCTCGTGCTATAATCCGCGTCCATACGAGGTTGCCATGCAGAAAATCCTGTATCCCATCCTGGGTATTTCCTTAATAGTTGCTGCGTTTGCCTTCACCCCTGTCCGCGCGCAGGATACGACCCCGCCCGAGCCTGACAGCGGCGCGGTGGTCTGCGAGCCGGGCGTCTATTTGACCGCCCCGGACGACTGCCTGCCTTTGGGACCCTCCGCCTACCTGACCGATCTGGCGCGACTGGGTATGACCTTCCCCCCACGCCCTCTGCCCGCCTTCAAACCGGACCCGAGCCTGGCCCAACTCCCTTATCGTTACTTCCACCTTGACGATACCTACGTGCCCGTCTACAGCGCTCCGGGCGAGACCGGCACAGGTGTACAGCAATTCATGCCCGGCTTTGTCTACGTCTCGTACGTAGACCGCGTGGAACAGGGCGGTGTGTATTACCTTCTTCAAAATGGCGGATGGCTTCCCGGTAAGGGAGAAAGGATATCTCTGCCTGACCTAAATCCAGGATTACAGTTCAGCGCGACTCCCCGCAATTCTTTTGGGTGGCCGTATGAACAAATTCCTATCAAGAGCACTCCCGGTTACAATGCTCCAGAGACAGGAAAAACAATTCCTTCTTATCAGGTCATTCAAATATACGCCACCCAAAACGCAGATGGCGCAGATTGGAACCTGATTGGCCCGGGCGAATGGGTCGAGGCGCGCAAGGTGGCGCAGGTGGTGATCAACACCACCCCGCCCGACGGCGTGACCAACGGCCGCTGGATCGACGTCAACCTGGCGGAGCAATCCCTGGCGGTGTATGACAACTACCAACTGGTCTTTGCCACCGTCATCGCCAGCGGACTGGAACCCTTCTGGACCCGCCCCGGCCTATTTCAAATCCAACAGAAGAAAGAGACGGAGACGATGCGCAACAACGACCCGTCCGATTTCTATTATCTGGATAACGTCCCGTGGACGATGTACTTCGACGGCGCGCGCGCATTGCACGGCGCATATTGGCGCACGCGCTTCGGCTACCCTCAATCGCACGGATGCGTGAATCTTTCCGTGGGGGATGCGCACTGGCTATTCAACTGGGCCGTCCAGGGCGACTGGGTGTTCGTCCATGATCCGTCGGGACAGACTCCCACCGATCCCGCACTTTACACGGGCGGCGCATATTGACAAGGTAAGATGGGCATGATAAACTATCGCCCGCTCGACAAACAGAAACATTGTTGAGCGAGACTGGTCCCGTGGTGTAGCGGCTTAACATGCGGCCCTGTCAAGGCCGAGATCGCGGGTTCGAATCCCGTCGGGGCCGCCAGTCAAGAAGAAATCGCCTCTGCTTCAGCAGAGGCGATTTTGTTTTATATCGCTATCCCTTTCTATATTCCTTGAAATTGAATAACCAGGTGATGCACCTTCCCATCGCGCTGGAAGATGGAGCAACTAGTCGTTACATCCAGGCGGTGAGTGTCAACGGCCTTCGTACTTCCATCTGTAAAATAGATAGTGATGCTGTCAGCGTTGGCGGATTGCAGCACGATCGGCACCTGGCAGAAAGTGACGGCAAATGAGCCAGCGGGCAGGTCAAGACGCTGGAAGGTCCCGTCCACGGACAGGTACTCGAACATAGCGGGAGCCGCCAACAGTTCCGCCTGATCCAACAAGTACGGGTCGAAGGTCAGGAAGCCATCCTCGATGACCAAGCCGGCCTCGGCCAGACGCGTGAGAATCTCTTCCTTGACCATGCCGGTCATACCAGGCTGACGGGCACCCTGTCCTTTGGGGGTATGCGAATATGGATCGGTTGGGAAGGCGCCATACACAGACGGGGACTTGTGAAATCCCAGCCCTGCGCGGGTGTCGCGATACGCTTCAACCAAGCGCGGCGCAAAAGGTGTATCCTGATCACGCAGGGCGATTTCCTGAACTGCCAGCAGCAATTTGGACACCATGTGCCAGTAGATGCTGCCCAACCCCTCGTAGGCGAAGAAGGTGCCGGAACGCCCAGTGAACTCACTGTGACGAAAGACCGTCTCGAACAGAGCGGAGATGCGCTCCCCTTCCGCTTCGACCAATTCGGCAAACTGTGGCCGACGGCTGAGCGCCTCCAGCGCGCGGTGGACATCCTTGCCGTTGCGCAGATGTCCGCTAAAGTGGAAGCCGCCATCCATATCTCGGAGGAACAAGGAAGTATCCCGCGCTTCAGCCAGGGCGAAGGGCAGGCGCAGTCCACGCAGTTGTTCCTCGGTCAGGCTGTTCTTTTGCAGGAAGCCTGGCAAGACCTTGTCAGGATAGAGGATGTAAGAATGCTGGTCGGCGCGATACAAGGCGGAGTGGCGCAAGCTGTCCAATAGGGACAGCACCTCCTCGCCCGTCAACATCCCCGACGACAGAATAGAAACCTGACCTTCGAGCATCTCATATAGATGGCCAACTTCGGCGCGTTCCTGATCGAGGTGCAGAATATTGTAGGCGTGATACAGATGATCGCTGCGACGGTTGGCACGCAGAGAATGTTCGATGTAACGCTGAACAAGATCAAGGAAGGACAACACATCCGTGCCAGAGAGCGAAGTGGACTGACCTGAGAATCCGTTTTTGTAGTATCCCCAGCGGAAGGTACTCCCCGCCTCGCCCAGGGCTTCGAGCATGGCGTGACGCTGGACATCATCGAAAGAGGTGGCTAGTTGCGGCCGGAAGCGATCCAGCACGGAAACAATCTGCGCGAGGAGTTGCGCGAGCTCCGCGCTGACCCGCATGGATGCGGGCGTTTCCTGGGCAAACAAATCGCGGCAGAACGCAACGTAGCGACGCAGGTAGCCCAGCGTGACGACCGAAAGCCCCTTGCCCACCAGGGCGTTGTTGGCGTCGTTCCACTCGGGACGCTGGGTGTTCATCCAGATGCCGCCCTCGGGGACGAAGTTGACCAGTTTGGCAAGCAACAAGCCGAGCAGTTTTTCCGCCAGGGAATGATGCAACACCTGTCCATCGGGTTGGCAGACCAGCTTGCCGTCCGTGCCGCGCGTCTTGACCCGCGACTCGATCTCCTTTTCCTGGGCATGGTCAAACCCGATGGAGTTATAGGGATCCTTCTGCAGGTCCGCAAAGGGCTTGATGCGATACGGGACGTCAGCGTAGCTGAGGATAGACTGCTCCAGGCTGGCGCGGAGTCGGCCAGGGTGGAACTTGACGCTGAGCTCCATCAACTTTTGCAGATAAATGATCTGGTGATCACTCCAGTACCCGATATTGGCCCAGGGGTTGCCTGGCTCGGGAATCTCCCAATCGAGGCCAGCGCGCGTGATGCGGTAGGGGTTATAGCCATCGGCGGTAGTGACAGACAGGAAGGTGAAGATCATCCCCTCGACATATTCGGGATAGGAATAAGCCAGGGCCTCCCAGTTCTGGAAGATGTCGCGCCAGTTGCCCTCGAAATCGAGCCGACGGGAACCATCGGGACCCTTGAGGCTGATGGAGAAGCGATTCCAGGGTCGGCTGGGGTCACCGTGGCGACGACTGAAGGTGAGCGGAAGATACATGTAACTCAAGCGGATCAGGTCCGCGGAACCCGATGCCTGGGTGCGCGCTTGCAGATCGGCAATCTGACAATGAGACGGGAGATCATCGAAGAAGGCGGCCTGCGTTTCCAGCAGCGCGCGATGATGCGTGGACACGAACTCGACGAAGTCGGCTTTCTCGAACCCGTATTGGTCGGCGAAGACTCCGCCACGCATCACGTTGAACATGACATTGGCAAAATGATGCGACGTACAAAGCGGGTCGGCGGAAACCTGCAAACCATCCGCGCTGGCGACGATCTGGCGCAGGCGCGCAGTGTTATCTGCGATGTCCTGCTCGATCTCTTGACTGAAGGCGGCGGCTCCACCCTTGAGGCGATTCAACGTCCTGACGATGGCAGCCGCGTCCTGGTGGACGTCGGCCACCAGATGCCAACTCCGCTCCTCGCGCGGAGCCAGCCCCAGGTCTGCGTGAACGAAGTATGCCCCGCGCCGACCGCGAATCTCCGTCTCGGGTTCGACCTCCCAGCCCGCGCGGAACTTGTCCAGTTGCAGCGACGAGAGCAGGTAGCGGTCCGCATCCAAGCCGACCTGAAAGACGGTCGTGGCCAACAGGGACTCGCTCGGCTCGGCCAGATCGGTGAGGGTGGAATTGAGCACAAAGATGCCGAGGCCAGCCCGCGGGTCCAGTTCGCTGCGTTTGTAGCCGTCCAGTAGACAGCTGAAGGTGTTTTGAGTCTGCGAAGTGACATTGGCGGGCAGGAGGTTTTGCAAGCCGTCCAGCAGTTCCACCTGGCAGGTGGTATCGAGGTCGTTGACCAGCCAGGTAGTCTTGACGAAGCCGAACTGCTCGCTGGTGCGCCAGGCGTAATGGACCGTCAACCCGAGGTCGCGATTGATCTCTTCGAAGACCAGGGCCGTGCCTGGGACGTTCTTATACAGGTTACGTTCGGTGACGTACTGCCCGCGCTGTCGGGCGGAGAACGGTTCCCACAGCCAAGTCTGACCGCCGCGCGTGACCAGGAAGATGGACTTGCTCCCCGTGTTCTCACTGTTCTCGGTCAGCTTATCTTCGGTGTAATACGGGAAGAGCGCCTGTTCCGCATTGACGCGGCCCGCGCTCAGGCCGCCGCTGGACGAGATAAAAAGCCAGTGATCCGAACTGCTGACGATGCTCATGAAGAACGGTTCGAGTGCGTCGTAATTCCTGATCTGGTAGAAGGTTTCCCCCAACAGGGTGACATAAACGCCCTCGACCGCGGTCGAGGGCAGCTTTTGAGGCGTATCGCCGATGAGGATCTTGCGGGCAGGCTGGTTCATGGAGTGGAGTATCCTGACAGAAAATGGAAGTCGCATCCACCCAAGCGAGTGGATGGGTTTATTCTACCAAACCGCACTCGTCGGGCCGTGTCTCTCGTGAGAAAATAGGGTTTAATCCTTCAAATCTGCTCTCGGGAGACTCCACATGGGACAATTTTTAGCTGGCGATTATCCAGGCCCTGCGTTCGAATTATTCGGCCCCGCGCACCTGGCCGCGCTGCTGGTCATCGTGCTGTTGAACCTGTTCCTGCTGCGCTTCAAAGGCGCGGATGAGCGCACCCGCACGCGAATCCGCAGGACGATGGCCATCATCCTGTGGGTCAACGAATTCGCCTGGCACATCTGGAATTACTCCATCGGCAAGTGGACCATCCAGACCATGCTGCCGCTGCATCTGTGCAGCGTGCTGGTGTGGGTGGGCGCGTTCATGCTGGTGACGAAGAATTACCGCATCTACGAGTTCGCCTATCTGATCGGAATCAGCGGCGCGCTTCAGGCTCTGCTGACGCCCGACCTGGGCATCTACGGCTATCCCCACTTCCGCTTCTTCCAGACCTTCGTTTCACATGGGCTGATCGTCACCGCCGCCATCTACATGACCGTCGTGGAGGGCTTCCGCCCGACCTGGAAGTCGCTGCTGCGCGTGGCCTTCTGGATGAACGTATACATGGTGGTCGTGTTCTTCATCAACCGCGCCATCGGCTCGAACTACCTGATGATCAACGGACGCCCGTCCACGCCCAGCCTGCTGGACCTGCTGCCCGATTGGCCCGTGTACATCCTCTACATGGAAGCCATCGGCGTGGCCTGCTTCCTGCTGTTGTATCTGCCCTTTGCGATCAAGGATTGGCGGACCGCCCGACAGGTGGCTGTCTCCGATTAAACGGGATCAGCCCCATCGTCCGTTGCCATCTTGACGGAATCTCCCCTTCGGGTAGAATTATCCCGCCGGGGCGATGGCGGAATCGGCAGACGCAGCGGACTTAAAATCCGCCGGTAGAGATACCGTGAGGGTTCGACCCCCTCTCGCCCCACTTCATCCATGTCATTGCGAGCCGTTTCATGAGAACCGTGTCTTCGCAATGACATTTCCATCTGAAAGCGAGACGGCATGTTATTCACTCGCCAGCAATTGGAAGAGATCGAGGATAAAAGCCTTGCACCCTATGGAATGCGCAGCAAGGACTCGAAGGGCCGCGCCCATCTCGACCATGAACCCGAGCACCGCACGGCCTTCCAGCGGGATCGTGACCGCATCATCCACACCACGGCCTTCCGCCGCCTGGAATACAAGACGCAGGTCTTCATCAACTTCGAGGGCGACTACTTCCGCACGCGGCTGACGCATACCATCGAAGTGGCCCAGATCGGGCGGACCCTGGCGCGGGCATTGGGCGGCAACGAAGACCTGGTGGAAACCATCTGCCTAGCCCACGACCTCGGCCACTCCCCTTTCGGCCATTCGGGCGAGGTGGCGCTGGCGCGGCTGATGAAGGATTTCGGCGGCTTCGACCACAACAAACAGTCGCTGCGCATCGTGACGGAACTCGAGCAGCGCTATCCCGAGTTCCCTGGCCTGAACCTAAGCTGGGAAGTGCGCGAGGGCATGGTCAAGCATGAGTCGGAATACGACATCTCGGACGCCCGCGATTTCAACCCCGACCTGCGCGGCAACCTGGAGACGCAGATCGCCAACGTGGCCGACGAGCTGGCCTACACCACCCACGACCTGGACGACGGTCTGCGCTCGGGCATGATCACCCCGCACATGCTGGACGGCATCGCCCTGTGGGAGATCCTGCGCGAGACCTTCAACTGGAACGGGCCGATCCTGAGCGACATGGAGCGCCACCGCATGATCCGTCACCTGGTGGGGCTGATGGTCACGGACATGGTCGAAGCCACGGATGCGCGCCTGCGCGAGAGCGCGGTCAAGTCGCCGCTCGACATCCAGAAGCTGAAGCACAACGTCATCGGCTACAGCGAGGACATGCAGCGCCGTCACCGCGAGTTGAAGGACTTCCTGTACACCAAACTGTACCGCCACTACCGCGTGGTCCGCATGCAGGTCAAGGCCGAGCGCAACATCACAGACCTGTTCAACGCCTATTGCGCCGAGCCCGCCATCCTGCCCGACCACGTCCAGAAGATGATCGACAAACGCGGACTGGAGCGCACCATCTGCGACTACATCGCGGGCATGACCGACCGTTACGCGATCGAAGAATATGAAAAGCTGTTCAACCCAGGCGAGAAACCCTAGGAGACATCGAGGCAACCATGACCCAACAACAATCTTATCTGACCCCCGAAGGGGAAGCCAAACTGAGGGCCGAACTGGCCGAACTGACCGGTCCGCGCCGCGAAGAGTTGTCTCAGCGCCTGCGTTCGGCCATCCAGATGGGCGATCTCTCCGAGAACGCCGATTACCACAAGGCCAAGGAGGACCAGGGCTTTCTCGAAGGCCGCATCCAGGAGATCGAGGCCATCCTGCGCAGCGCCGTCATCATCGAGAAGACTATCAACCCCGACGTGGTCTCCATCGGCTCGCATGTCACCATCCAGGAAGAGGACTTTCCGCCCGAGACCTATCACCTGGTCGGCCCCACCGAGGCGGACCCACGCAACGGCCGCATTTCGCACGAGTCACCCATCGGCCGCGCCCTGCTCGACAAGAAGGTCGGGGATGTGGCCGAGGCCGAGGCTCCAGGCGGCAAGATCAAGTTCAAAATCCTGAAGATCGAATAAACAAAAAATCGCCCGACTTTTGTCGGGCGATTTTCATTTCGGGGAGATTATCCGCCTTTGGGCCAGATGGCCAGTTCAAGGGTCAGGCGCTCGAAGTAGCTGTTTCCAGCGGGCGCGGCCTGACCGTATTGCAGGTCCACGACGGTGGCCAGCAACTGCAGGGTCTCGGTCTCGAGGATGATCTGTTTGTGCGGCTCGACCAGCACCAGCTCACCCTTGGGCTCGAGTCGGCTGCGCAGGTTCTGGTCTTTGAAGGCGTGTTCGCTCATCAGCACCTTGGTGGCCGTCTTGATGTCGTTCTTGTCGAACAGCCAGACCTCCAACGCGGTGACCTTCTTCGGGTCGCCCACGCCGACGGTCTCGGAGACACCCACGCCGTATTCGCCGAGGAACTCGCCGCCCTGCGTGTCGATGCTGAAGGACTCGTCATACAGGTCATCGCCGAGCATATAGGTGGTCATGACCTGGGTGATTGGCGGAGCCAGGCCCAGGCCCTCGAAGTCGGTCCGCTCGGCGTTGCGGCTGGCTTCCACAGCTTGCATCGAGACAGTCGGCTCGCCGCTGCCACTCTTGG
>CAZGFR010000074.1:0-14863 GCA_964524485.1 uncultured Anaerolineaceae bacterium
ATTCAAACTTCGCTATATTTTCTACGCGCTAGGCGTGCTTGTTCTGTTGGCCGTGGGGGGATTCGTGTTCTGGGCCGAGACCCCGTTGGGCCCCGCGCCCGAGGCGTTGACTGCCCTGCAATCCGATTCGCAGGTGACCGTGACGACGGATCGCTTCATCACCTTTGCGCCTGCGAACTCGCGCCCTTCGGTCGGTTTTATCTTCTACCCTGGCGGCCGCGTGGACGCACGTTCGTACGCGCCGTCCCTGCGCGAGATCGCCGCGCAAGGATATCTGGTGGTGCTGGTGCCCGTGCGCCTGAACCTGGCCTTCTTTGACGTCAATGCCGCCGACCCTGTCTTTGCCGCCCATCCCGAGATCGAGCACTGGGTCGTGGGCGGACATTCCCTGGGCGGGGTGGCAGCCTCGCTGTTTGCGGGGAACCATGCTCAGGTCCAGGGGCTGGTCTTTTGGGCCTCGTATCCCGCCGACGAGTCGATCAAGAATTCCAACCTGCGTGTGTTGTCCATCTACGGCACGCGCGATATGGCAGGCATGGCCAAGTTTGATGAAACGCGCGCGTTGAATCCCGAGTCCACACAATACGTGGTCATCGACGGCGGCAATCACGCCCAGTTTGGCGATTATGGACCGCAGCCTGGCGACAATGAAGCGACTATCTCGCGCGCGGACCAACAGTCTCAGGTTGTGGCGGCGGTCGTTCAATTTTTAGCCTCCTTTGTAAAATGAAACGCGGAGGAAAGATTGCCCTGATCGTGATTGTGGTGGCGCTGGCTGTCGCTTTGATCGGGCCGTTCCTTGTGCCCGTCCCGCCGCTTTCGGGGCTTAAACCCATCGATGAATTGGCCGACGCCGATGGCAAGTTCATTGAGATCAACACGGTCACCATCCATTATAAGGGAATGGGACAGGGCAAACCGACCTTCATCCTGTTGCACGGATTCGGCGCGAGCACGTTCTCGTGGCGTGAGGTGATGGAGCCGCTTTCGCACTATGGACGCGTGATCGCGTACGACCGACCCGCCTTTGGCCTGACCGAACGTCCCATGCCAGGCGATTGGCAGACGCTCAATCCGTATGGCATGGATGCGAACGTGGAATTGTTGCGCGGA
This sequence comes from uncultured Anaerolineaceae bacterium, assembly GCA_964524485.1. Classification (GTDB taxonomy): domain Bacteria; phylum Chloroflexota; class Anaerolineae; order Anaerolineales; family Villigracilaceae; genus JACPVF01. The sequence continues at coordinate 1,114 of CAZGFR010000074.1, forward strand.
TTGATGGATGCGTTGGGTGTTGATCAAGCCATCCTGATCGGAAATTCGGCGGGAGGCGGTGTGGCGGCGGAGTTTGCCCTGCGCCACCCGATGCGCGTCCAGGCCTTGATCCTGGTGGACCCTGCCGTCTCGGGCGGGAGCCGCTTCCCCGCCTGGGCTGCGCCGTTGTTGGCTTCACCGCAACTGCGGCATCTGGGTCCGCTTCTTGTGAGGAGCATCGCGGACAGCGGCAATGACACCGTCCGCCTGGCCTGGCACGACCCGAGCAAGGTCACAGACGAGATCCTGGCTGGGTATCGGAAGCCGCTCCAGGTCCAGAATTGGGATCGGGCTTTGTACGAGTTCACCATTGCGGCGCGCCCGTCTGACCTGAGTCAGCGCATGGACGGAATCTCCGCTCCCATGCTCATCCTGACGGGGGATGACGATCGCATCATCCCCACCGAGCAGACCGTGCAATTGGCAAGGCAATTGCCCTCCGCCGAACTGGTCGTCCTGCCTGGCTGTGGACACGTGCCGCAGGAGGAATGTCCACAAGCCTTTCTGGAGGCCGTCCTCGCGTTCTTCAAGAATCTGTACCGATGAATCCGACCACCCTCATTACCCCTGGGGAAATCGCCCCCGACTTCGAGTTGCCCGATATGCAGGGCAACCTCGTACGCCTTTCCAGTTATCGCGGATCAAAGCCCGTGGTGCTGGCCTTCCTGCGCGGTTTCATGTGACCGTTCTGCCGCGCGCAGTTGGCGCGCATGCGCGACGATCACCAGGCCTTCGCCGATCGCGGCGCGGAGATTTTAGCCGTCGGCCCCGATAAACCGCCGCAATTCATCCGCTATTGGGCGAACGAGAAGATTCCCTATACAGGCTTGCCAGACCCCGACCACAGGGTGGCGCGCAAGTATCGCCAGGAAGTGAACATCTTCAAATTGGGACGCATGCCGTTGGTCTGTGTGGTGGATAAGGAAGGCCGCATCCGCTATGCCCATTTTGGCGCAAGCATGTCCGATATCCCAGACAATGACGTGCTGCTGGGTGTAATAGACCAGCTCAACGTGGCATCATAAAAGCATGACTCATCACACCCTTGGACAGATCGCCTTTCTTGGCTCGGGCGAGACATCTTTGGCGGGCGGCCGCATCTTTGAAGCCGTGGCCCGCAAGCACGCCTCCCCGTTACGCATTGCCGTGCTCGAAACCACGGCGGGTTTCGAGTTGAACTCGAACCTGGTTGCGGGCCGCGTGGCAGACTTTCTCAAGACCCGCCTGCAAAATTACAAACCCATCGTGGACGTGGTCCCCGCCCGCAAACGCGGCACGGAGTTCAGTCCCGACAACCCTGAAATCCTCAAGCCGCTGTTATATGCCGACATCATCTTCATGGGACCCGGCAGCCCGACCTATGCCGCCCGTCAATTGGCGGGGACGCTCGCCTGGAATGTGATCCGCGCGAAGCACCGCCTCGGGACCACGCTGGTGTTTGCCTCCGCTGCGACGATCGCTGTCGGCGCCCATGCGCTGCCCGTGTATGAGATCTACAAGGTCGGCGAGGATGTGCACGTCAAGCCTGGGCTGAGTCTGTTCGCCGATTACGGCGTGACGCTTTCCTTTATCCCGCACTGGAACAACGCCGAGGGTGGCATGGACCTCGACACCAGCCGCTGCTTCGTGGGCATGGACCGTTTTGCCGAGTGGTGCAGCCTGCTTCCACTTGAGAACGTCACGCTTGGTCTGGACGAACACACGGGCATCATCTTTGACTTCGAGAGCGACACGTGCGAGGTCAGCGGGGTGAGCAGCGTCTCCCTGGTGCGGGCTTGTGATCCCGAGATTTTCCCCTCGGGCGCGAAGATCCCGCTCGAAGTGATCGGGCATTTCACCCAGCCTGAAGATCTGAGCGCAGGCATCTCCCCGCAAGCCTGGCAGATGGTGACCGAGGCGCCGCCGCTCGAAGCGGAGGGGCCATCCGCGGAAGTGCTGGCCCTGGTCGAGCAGCGCGCCGCGGCCCGCGCCGCAAAAGACTTCGCCGCTTCGGACCGATTGCGGGACCAGATCCTGGCTCTTGGGTGGCAGGTGCAGGATGGCAAAGAGGGGCAGAAGATCATCAAGGCATGATCGTCCAGCGGAGGGCATCCCTCCGCTGATGTTTTAACCTGTCTGACAAAATGAGATAAAATACCCGCGTTGAATTTCACAAGGAGTTGCGAATGCGCGCAGTAGACATCATCATCAAAAAACGCGACAAAGGCGAACTGACAAAGGAAGAGATCGATTTCTTCGTGAGGGGATTCACCGAGGGAAGCATCCCCGATTATCAGGTGTCCTCGTGGGCGATGGCCGTGCTGCTCAACGGCATGACCGACCGCGAGACCACCGACCTGACCATGGCCATGGCGCACAGCGGCGACATCATGGACCTCTCTCATCTAATGGACATCGCCGTGGACAAACATTCCACGGGCGGTGTGGGTGACAAGACCTCGCTGTTCGTGCTGCCGACTGTGGCGGCCTGCGGCCTGCCTGTGGCGAAAATGTCTGGCCGCGGATTGGGCTTTACGGGCGGCACGCTCGACAAGCTCGAGTCTATCCCTGGCTATCGCGTGGACCTCTCGATGCAGGAGTTCGAGGAGCAGTTAAAGGAAATCGGCATTGTGTTGACGGGCCAGTCGAAAGAATTGGCGCCTGCCGATGCGAAGTTGTACGCCCTGCGCGATGTGACGGGCACGGTGCCATGCATCCCGTTGATCGCGTCCTCGATCATGTGCAAGAAGATCGCGGGTGGAGCGCATGCCATGGTCCTGGACGTCAAGACGGGCAATGGCGCCTTCATGGAGACTCTCGAAGATGCGCGCAAGTTGGCTGAAGCCATGGCCGCCATCGGGAAACTGGCAGGCCGTGACGTTCATACGGTGATCTCGGACATGAACCAGCCGCTGGGCGAAGCTGTGGGCAACGTGCTCGAAGTCCGCGAGGCCATTGACGCGCTGCGCGGCGGCGGTCCCGTCGATTTCCGCGAGCATGGGTTGCATATGTGCGCCGAGATGCTCGTGGCGGGCAAAAAGGCCAGGGATTTTGCCGAGGGCCGCGCCATGGCGGAGAAAGCCATCGCTGAGGGCCGCGCCTTCGAGAAGTTCCGCCAGTTGGTCCGCGCCCAGGGCGGGGACGTGTCGTACGTGGACGATCCCGACAAGATGGCCAAGGCCAGCATGGTGGAAGTGGTCCGCGCGCCGAAGAGCGGTTGGATTCAGCAAATCCATGCGCGCGAGGTGGGTGAGGCGGCTGTTTCGTTGGGCGCGGGCCGCGCACGGAAGGGCGAACCCGTGGATCACGCCGTCGGCTTCATCATCCATCGCAAGGTCGGCGACAGGATCGAAGCGGGTCAGCCGCTTTTCACGATCCACGCCAATAACGCGGCGGCCAAGCCCGAGGTCCAGGCGCGGGTGGCGGCGGCGCACGTCATCAGCGACGAGCCTGTTCCGCCGCTTCCGCTGTTTTACGCCTGAGTGTCTAATTCCCGCGCCAGAACGCGGGAATTTTCTCAAAATATGACCTTTGGTCTTGCGTAATTGTTAAGAATCGGGCATACTTGCATCAGGAGCGCATCGATGGCTAAAGTTTCTCTGCGAATATATAACCGAGATATCGAAGGTCTCATCGACCAGGGACGCCTGGATGAGGCCATCGCGCATTGTCGTCATATTCTGAAGACCTTCCCCAAACACCTTGAGACGTATCGCCTGCTTGGCAAGGCCTATCTGGAGGCGAAACGATATGACGAAGCCGTGGATATCTTCTCGCGCACGCTCATGGCCGTCCCCGACGACTTTGTGTCGCACGTGGGCATGAGCATCATCCGCGACGAGCAGGGCAAACTCGACGAAGCCATCTGGCACATGCAGCGCGCCTTCGAGTGTCAGCCATCGAATTCCGCCATTCAGGGCGAGCTGCGCCGACTGTTTGGCCGCCGCGACGGGATGGAACCGCCCAAGATTCGCATGACGCGCGGCGCGCTTGCGCACATGTACGTGCAGGGTGAGTTGTATCCGCAGGCCATCTCCGAGATCAAGGCCGTGCTCGGTCAGGAAACGGACCGAGACGATATGAAGGTCCTGCTGGGACAGGCCTATTTCCACGCGGGCCAGCGGGCGGACGCCTCCGATATCTGTCAGCAATTGCTCAAGCGATATCCCTATAGCCTGGACGCCAACCGTATTATGGTCGAGCTCTTGCAGAGTTCGGACAGCGTCGAGACCACGCAGGTTTACCGTCATCGTGTGGGCGAACTCGACCCGTATGCCAACTTCGTGCAGGGATCGATCTTCCGCTCGAACGAGGTCTCTGACGCGGCTGTCAACCTGGAGCGATTCGAGTATACGGGGACCGAGGTAGATCAAACCGCCTGGCGCGCGTCGGGCATCGAACTGTCGACTTCCGATTCTCGCGCGGCCGAGCCCGATTGGCTGACCGCTGACTATCCGTCTGCGGCCAGCACGCCGCTCGTCGAGCAGGCTCCCGCCGCCGCCGAAGCCTCGGCGGATGCCATCCCCGATTTTCTGCGTGACGCGGGCTGGACGAAATCCACGGGACCCGAGCAGCCCGTCTCTTTCGACGAATCCAGCGCGGACGAGAGTCTGGCTCCCGCCGACATGCCCGACTGGTTGAAGGCCATGGCTCCCGAGGAGTCCTCTGCTCCCGCCGACGATACGCCCGCCGAGGCCGAGGAATGGTTCAAAGGCCTCACCGCTGCGGGCGCTGCCGCAGGTGCAGCGACAATTGCTGCCTCCGAGCCGTCCCAGCCCGAAGCCGATGTGAACATCCCTGATTGGCTGAAGGGGCTGGATGAGTCTCAGCCCGTCATGCCTGCCGCCGCCGACAACGACCTGCCCGACTGGCTGATGCCAGAGCCCGAGTCCGCGCCGACGCTCGCCCCGACCCCGCAAGCGACCACACCTCCGCCCGCGCCTGTCCCCGCTCCCGCCGCCTCACTCGATACGCTCGGCACATCCGCGCAGGAGCAGGATGATGCCATCGCCTGGCTGGAAAGCCTGGCGTCCAAGCATGGCGCGAAACCCGAAGAGTTGGTCACCGACCCGAATGCTCGCAAGGAGACCCCGCCCGAGTGGGTGACGCAAGCCCGCGAGTTGGGCGAAGCACGCATGGACGAGGATCAGTTTGTCCAAGTCCAGCCTGTTGCGCCCGTCCCGCAGGAAGTCCCTGCCGAGCCTGTTATTCCGCCTGCGCCTGTTCCCGCGGCTCCCGCCGCCTCGCTCGATACCCTGGGCACATCGGCGCAGGAGCAGGACGACGCCATTGCCTGGCTGGAAAGCCTGGCGTCCAAGCATGGCGCGAAACCCGAAGAGTTGGTCACCGACCCGAACGCGCGGAAAGAGACTCCGCCCGAGTGGGTGACGCAGGCCCGCGAGTTGGGTGAAGCCCAGCCTGAGAAGCCCGCCCCTGTGATCGAACCGCCCCCCACATCTGCTGCGGACGAGACGGGCATGTGGCTGCGTGACCTGTCCGAAAAAGAGACGACAGGCGAAGACCTGTTCGCTGCCGCGCCTGAAACCGAAGCAGCGGGTCCCACCCTTGACGTGGCTGACTGGTTGAATGAGTTGGACAACGCTGAAGTGGTCATGCCACCGCACGAGCCCGAAGCCACGCCTGCTGCTCCGTTGGAGCCGCTGGCAGCCGAGGCGGCCAGCCTGCCCGACTGGTTGCAGGGCCTCGACAAAGACGAGGAGCCCGTGCCTGCCACGCGCATCGACACCGACGAACTTCCGTCCTGGCTGAAGGGTGAGCCTGAGCCGCCCGCCCAGCCCGAACCCATCACCCCGTCTGACTGGCGGCCCACGGAACCCGAGTCGGATCTCGTCTTCAGTCCCGCGTCTGTGCCTGAGCAGGCCCCTGAGATCATCTACAGCCCGCCGCTCGAGACCCCGCCGCCTGCTCCCGCTCCTGTGGCGGTATCCACGCCCGAACCTGAACCCGCGCTTGCGGACTTTTCGGTCGAGAGCAAGTCCGAGCCTGAGCTCGAGATCAAGCCGATCGACTTCAAACCCGAGCCGCCCAAGCCCGTCCCGTCGAAGCCTGCTCCCGCGCCGAAGCGGAAACCCGTCCGCGTGGAGAAACCCGCTTCGACGCCTGAGCCCACCCGCCAGGTCCCAGCCCGCCGCTTTACGGGGATGCTGACCCCCGCGGTGGATCCCGCGCTGGCGGCCGCCCAGGCCGAGATGAATCGCGGCGACATCCCCGCCGCCCTAGAGCATTACGGCCGTCTGATCAAGCGCGGCAAGTGGCTGGAGGAGATCATCCGCGACCTGCGCGATGCCCTCTATCGCTACCCCGTGGAGGTCACCATCTGGCAGACCCTGGGCGACGCCTTCATGCGCGAAAACCGTCTGCAGGAGGCGCTCGACGCCTACACCAAGGCGGAAGAATTGCTACGGTAAACCCGTAGGGCGACCCAACCAGTCGCCCTACGATTTTGAATCTCTGGAGGATTTTGTGGAACGAACGTTTGTTATGGTTAAACCGGATGGCGTCCAGCGCGGCCTGATCGGTGAAGTGATCGCCCGCCTGGAACGCCGCGGCCTGCGCCTGGTGGCCGCCAAGTTCATCCAGGTCAGCAAGGAATTGGCCGAGACGCACTATGCCATTCACAAGGGCAAGGGCTTCTACGACGGCCTGATCGCGTACATCACATCTGCGCCGGTGATGGCGATGGTGTGGGAAGGCCCCAACGCGGTGGCGGCTGTCCGCCAGACGATGGGCGCCACCCGTCCCACCGAGGCCGCGCCTGGTACCCTGCGCCACGACTTCGCCCTGGAAGTGGGCCGAAACCTGACCCACGCCTCGGACTCGGTCGAGAACGGTGCGGGCGAGGTGGCTCTGTGGTTCAAGCCCGAGGAACTCGTGGACTGGTCCCGCGAAAACGACAAGTGGATCTTCGAGAAGTAAATCCCCGCAATGCAACTCGGGCGGTAATTGCCGCCCGAGTTTTTTATTTTGTAGTTCACCTCCCCCTGCGCGGAAAAATGCAATCCTTGAAAATATAAGGCGCCCTGCGGAGGCCTTCTCCACAGGGCGCGACGTGTCAATCGATGACTATTGCAAGCGCAACAGGACTTTCCCTTCCGACCATAATTCTTCCAACGCATAGTACTCGCGCTGGTCGGGGGAGAAAAGATGGACCACCACGCTGCCGAAATCCACGATCTGCCAGCCGTCGCGGGCCAGGCCTTCTTTTTTTCCTTTACGCTTGTGCTTCTTGCGCATGTCTTCCAACACCGCATCGGCCAGAGCGTCCAACATGCGGTCGCTGGTGCCTGTGCAGATGACGAAATAATCGGTAAAGGACACTACCTCTTTAAGTTCCAACAGAACGATATCCTCACCCTTCTTATCTTCCAGGGCGTTGACGACTTCGCGGGCAAATTCAAGTGTGTTCAGGGTTCACCTCATTGTGTGGATGGAGCGGAAAGGGGCGTCGAAAACAGTCGGGTGTAGACCGAGCCTGTCGGCTGAAGATCGCTTTTCATCAGATGGATTGCGGTGATGTTCGCGCTGCCAAGAGGGCCAACCTGGATCGCTTCCAGCGCGGCATGGACTCGTTGTAGTTCCGCTGGGGAGACGGCCTGCTTGACGCGGCCGATCGTCAGATGCGGGGAGAAAGGGCGCTCCTCGGGCGGATATCCCAGCCGTCGGGTGGCGGATTCCAAACTGCGGGCCAGGGCGGAGAGCGCCTCGGGGGCACGGACCCCGATCCAAATCACGCGTGGACGCCTGGAGTTGGGGAAGGCTCCCAATCCGCCGACCTGCAGGGAGAACCCCGCGTGTTGACCCGCCTCGCGGGCCAGCATTTGGGTCAGGAACGGCAGGTTGGTGGCAGATACGTCGCCCAGGAATTTGAGGGTCAGGTGCAGATTTCCCGCAGGCACCCAGCGGACGAGACTCGAATCGGCAGATTTTCGCAGGGCGGCGGTCTGTTGTTGGATCGCCTCCCGAATTGGGGCGGGGATTTCCAGCGCGATGAACGCGCGCAGCAGCGTCATACTTGTGGAGCGTCACTCCCTTGCAGGACTTTATCCACGGCCTGGATCAGGTCACGGTAACCGACGGGCTTGGTGAGGTACATCGAGGCGCCCGCGTCCAAACCTGTCTTGATGTCCAACGGCATGCTCTTGGCCGAGACCACGATGACGGGGATGGATGCCAGGTTGGGCTGGCGGCGCATGTAGCGCAGCACTTCCAGCCCCGAGATGTCGGGCATCATCACGTCCAGGATGACCACGTCAGGCCTTTCGCGCTCGATGGCGGGGATGGCGGGGCCGCTGCTGTAATATTTCAGCACGCGGAAACCGCCCACGCGCATCATCTCCGCGAACAGTTCGGCGGCGTCGGCCTCATCCTCGACGATCATCACGGTTTTTTTGTCATCCATGAGTGCAAAAATAGCATAAGAACGGCGAATCTGCAAGGGCAAATGTAAGAAACCCGTGAAAACCTCCGTCCATGCTGTATCGAATTGGAGGTGTCATGACCGAGTTGGAAGAGTTCCGCAAGGAAAAAGACGAGTTCTTCGCGCAGCATCCGCAGAGCCCGTTGACGCGCGAACAGCGCAAGGCGTTTAACGGCCTCAATTATTTCCCCGAGGACGAGTCTCTGCGATTAGAAGTGCAGGTGGAGGAATTTCCGCAGAAGGATCCTATTCAAATGCAAACCACCACGGGCGACGTGCAGGAGTATCTGCGCTATGGCCGATTCCGCTTCGAGGTGGACGGTCAGGCGGTGGAACTGACCCTCTACCAGAGTCAGCACGGATTTTTCCTGCCCTTTGTGGATTCATTGGCTGGCGGCGAGACCTACCCTGCGGGCCGCTACCTCGACCCTGACCCGCTGCCTGGCAACCATTTCCTCGTGGACTTCAACCTGGCCTACAACCCCTATTGCGCCTACAACGAAATGTGGTCCTGCCCGATCACTCCGTTCGAAAACCGCCTTAAGGTCCCCATCCGTGCGGGAGAGAAAGTTTTCGATTCCGACCATTAAACGAACAGGGTCTCCGTTGCGGAGACCCTGACTTTTAGGTGGGATCGGCCTTTTCGAGGATATCGAGCAGCGCTTCGTATTCCTCGCAGCAGTTTTGACACAACTCCATATGTTGTTTGATGAGCGGCATGAGGCGCTGCGCATCCTCGCCGCGAATATGAGCCTCGGCATACTGGTCCACGACGGCGTACACTTCGTCGCAGGTGCACTCCTCCTCGTGGGTGTGCTCGAGCGAGCGGATCAGGTTCTCGATCAGCCCATCGGGAAGAGAATTGGGGTCGTTTTGAGGTTGGGTCATTTTTTCAGATTTCTTCTTGGTGATAATCTGCAACCTGGACGATTAATGCCAGTTTAATCTTACCTGCTTTCGAACGCAGAGAGGACTTCCTGCGCGTTAAGGTCCTCGGCGGCCAGACGGCGTTTGAGGCGCAGGCGCGCGTCGTGCAGGAGTTTGTACAGGGCGTTGCGATTGGTCTTCATGATGCGCGCCGCTTCTTCCATGGGGAGGTCTTGCAGGCCCAGTAGGACGAGAGCCTGTCGTTGTTTCTCGGTCAGTTCCTCGTCGAGGATACGGCGGATGCGGGCCAGCATGTCGGCCCGTTCGGCGGAAATTTCGGGACCCGCCTGCGGGTCGGCCATCAGCCGCTCAGGGGCGGGATTCTCCTCGTTGTCCACCAATTCGTCGAGGGAGGAGTCCTGCCAGCGTTTGCGGCGGAGTTCGGTCAGCGCGATGCGGATGGCGATCTTGTGCACCCAGGTGGTGAACATCGAGCGGCCCTCGAAGGTGTCCAGTTGATCGAGGACGCGCAACAGGGTCTCCTGAGAGACTTCCTCCACCAGGGGTGTGAAAAGCGGATCGTCGGGGGAGAGCCAGCGCGACAGGGCATAGGGAAGTCCCTTGGCGACGATGGCGTGCAGGTCATCCAGCGCCATGTCGCGGACGGGGCCCGGTCTGCGCAGGTCTTCCAGCCAGGTTTCGTTGGTGCGTGCGTTCATGTGGGCGGAATTATACCCGATGGGATGAACGAAAAGAGACCGTCCCTGGGACGGTCTCTTGGTTCGTGGAAGGGGATGTTAGTCGTCCAGGAGGCGTCCAGTGCGGACCTTGAGGACGTCGGCGGCCTTGCGCAGGTTGCTCAGGTAGATGTCGTTATCGTTATAAGCCTCGAACTGTTCGTACACGCCGTTCCACAACTTCTCGGCCGTGGGTTCGCTGCATCCGCGCTTGCGCATTTCACCCACGAACTCGTCGTAAGACATATTGATCCGTTTGGCCAGGGTTTGGATTCTGCTGGGCATATTCATCTCTCCTGCTGTTAATAAGGAATTCGAATCTTTTTTTATTATACACAAGAAAATCCATTGGTCAAACCAGCATGGAAGCAGGATAATGAACAGTCTTATAAATCTATTTTTGTGCGATGGGCCCAGGCTTCTTTTTTCTGGTCCACCAGAGCGCGATCAGCAAGCCCGCCAGCCCGACCAACGCGAGATTGCCGGGCAGGTCCCCTGTGGAAGGGTACAGTGTATCCACCGCGCCGAGCGGGACCTGGATATTTTGAATACCTGTGAAGCCTGAAGAAGTCCCTTCGAATCGGTCCACACGGTTGAGTTCCCGACCATAGGCATCCATTACCGACGAAACGCCTTCCCCCGTCTGGCGGAAGATCGTCAGGCCGTTTTCCACGGCGCGGAAGGAGGCCATGCCTGCGTGGATGTCCTTCACTTCCAGCCAGTCGTTTGAAGGGACGAAGAGCAGGTCCACATGCTGCTGTCCCGCCTGTTTCATGATGGTCGGGAAGTCGGCATCCCAGCAGATGACCGCGCTCAATTTTCCGAAGGGAGTGTCCACGGTTTGCAGAACGCCGTCTCCTTTAAGCGACCCTTCAAAGTCATTGCCGCCGTACTTGACATGGGTCAACACGATCTCGCCGTTCGGGTCGATGATGTGGACCTTGTTCTCGACGGGCGATTTGCCAAAGTCGAAAACTGGCAGGACGATGTAGATGCCCTCGGCTTTGGCAAGCGCCGACGCCTGGGCCGTCAACGCCTCCACCTGGTCGGAGTACCCAATTCCTGCACCTTCCTGCAACACGACGATGTCCGCGCCAGCCTGTGCCATCTTGCGGATTTGATCCAGTTCCTGCGCGTGGAGTTCGTCCACAGCCTGGCGGAAGCCCGCCTCATCCCCCGCCTGGAGCTGGCTCAACAACCCAGACAGAGTCCCCGCTGGCAGGGAAAAGCCCGCGACTTGGGCAGTCTCCCTGGGTTGGAGCGGGAGCAGGGTCCGCCCGAAGCTGAGAGTCAGGATCAAGGCCAGGAACCCGGCGAAGGTCCAGGAGAGGCGGGCGGGTTTCGCCTCCCAGAAGTGATTGGCCAGGCTGGCAGTCCAACTGGCAACGAAGGTGAGTCCCCATAATCCTGCGACAGCAACGATCTGCATGGCGGGCGGGAAACCGCGTTGGGTATATGCTGCTGCGCCGAACGTCCCGAACGGGCTGCCGCTGGAGGAGAAGAAATCCATGGCGGTGGCGGCCACGGGGTAGACCAGCGTCAGCCAGGCGGACGAACCAAAGCGGCGGAAGTAAAGGCGATCCACCACGTAGGGCAGTAGGCCGAGCGGGGTCATGAGCAGAAAGAAGCCCGCTTCAGCGGCGGGATGGATCATGGACATGAAAGTTGCGCCGCTCCAGGAGAGGATGGTCGAGATGGCGGAGACAACCCAGAGCAGGAAAAAATCGCGCCCCGCCTTGTCGCTGCCGCGGAAGAAGCGGATGACGAAGATGGGCGTCAGCCAGGCTGCGAGCGGAAGGTTCCATTTGCCGCCCATAAAAAGTCCGAGGACGAAGATCGGTAGAAGCCAGAGATAACGCAAGGTCTTGTTCATGTGACACTCCAGAGTGAAGGATTTTGGATAGTTTATAGATTTTCCCCTGCTTCCACATCGTCCGTTCAGGGCCAAAGCGGACATTGTCCGTTCGGACAATACGGCGCCACGGCGGGGTACAGTACAATCAGGACAAATGCAAAACAAGAATCATTTCATCGGCTTCCCCTTTTACGTCTTCATCACCCTCCTGTTGGGAGTGATCGCGACCTTCAGCCTGCGGGACCTGTTGGCTGAGGGCGCGATCTCCTATGCCATCCTGTGCGCCATCTTGTTCGCGGCGCACATCGCCCTGTACTGGCTCAACATGAAGCAGTTCCAGAGCGAGCGCTGGTGGATGTTCTACTATGCTGCCCAGACCTTGTTGATCCTCGCGCTGGTGAGCATCCCATACGGGACCCAGATTCGGCTGACCATCCTCGGGTCGGCGGTCATTTCGATCATCGGGGAGGCGTTGGGGTTGTGGGGAAACACGCGACGCGCTTTGATCCTGGGCTTGTACTTTTTTGCGATCACCCTGGTCGTTATGTTGCGCACGGTGGCGCCAGGCGATCTGGGAGTTGCCCTGACCACCGTGCTGGTCAACGGCGGATTCATCGTGCTGTTCATGGTGGTGTTGAACCAGCAACTGGCCGAGCGTCAGAAGGCGATGGATCTGGCCGAGTCCCTCGAAAGCGCCAACGCCAAGCTGGCTGCCTCTGCTGCGAAGATCGAGACATTGACCCTACAGAACGAACGTCAGCGCATGGCGCGTGAATTGCATGATACGCTGGCCCAAGGTGTGGCGGGGCTGATCCTGCAACTGGAGGCGGTCAAGGCGCATCTTGCTGCCGAGCGGACTGAACGCGCCTTGACCATCGTCGAGCAGGCCATTGTCCGCGCCCGTGGTACCCTGGCCGAATCCCGCGCGGCCATCGATGACCTGCGCGCTGCGCCCGCGAACCTGTCCGATGCGGTGCGCGAAAAGGTTGAACGCTTCACGCAGGCGACGGGTATTCCTTGCAACGCCGACATTTCGGTGAAAGGGTATAAACTTCCCCTTGAAGTTACGACCCACGCCTTGAGCATCCTCGGCGAGGCGTTGGCCAACGTCGCCCGCCATGCCCAGGCGACGAAGGCAAATGTCAGGTTTGTTGTGCAGGAGCGAACCCTGGAGTTGGAAGTCCGCGACGATGGAAAAGGCTTCGATGCAAATCAGGAAGGGAGTGGCCGCTACGGCCTGTTGGGGATGCGCGAACGCGCCCGAATGACGGGTGGGCAACTCACCATCGACTCGAATCCCAATGATGGGACGCGCGTCCACTTTCTGGTCGGGAGGGAGTCATGATCCGTGTGATGATCGTCGACGACCACCTCATCGTCCGCGAGGGATTGCGGCTGATCCTTGAAACGGCGGAGACGGTCGAGGTCGTGGGCGAAGCTGTCGACGGGGCGGACTGTCTGCGCCTTGTCCCCGAGGCGCGGCCCGAGGTCATCCTCATGGACCTGCAAATGCCGCACATGGACGGCATCACCGCCATCGGCCACCTGCGCCGCGACCACCCCGAGGTCGCCATCGTCATCCTGACCACCTACAACGAAGATGACCTGATGGTGCGCGGCCTGCAAGCAGGTGCGCGTGGATATCTGTTGAAAGATTCGAGTCGCGAAAATTTATTGGATGCAATTCAGGCTGCCGCCAAAGGTGAGACGTTGCTCAAGCCCGAGATCCTGGCTCGCGTGCTCTCCGCCTCTCGCTTGGACCCGAAGCCTGCCCCCGTACTCCAAACCGAGTCTCCGCTGACGGAGCGCGAATTGGAAGTGTTGGGCGCCGCCGCG
>CAZGFR010000074.1:14963-16629 GCA_964524485.1 uncultured Anaerolineaceae bacterium
GGTCCACAGGGCATGACCGCTGAAATGCTGGATCAATGCATTAAGGATCTCATAGAACCAGTGCACGGAATACAGCGCCAGTCCCGCCGCGATACCCTTCCAGTTCTTTTTGGCAACCTCGTTTGTGTACACGTACACGACCAGCGCCAGCAGGGTGATGACGTACCACTGGAAATTATCCCCTTTGCGCAAAATGCTCAACGCCATTTGGGTGACTTCGGGATTGTTCATGTTTTCCTCTTTTCGATGTGGATTATCCGCCCGCGATCTTGACTTTATACCCGATCTGCTTCAGAAACTCCGCGATCTTCTCGCGGTGCTCGCCCTGGATCTCGATGACACTGTCTTTGAAGGTCCCGCCCGTGCCGCAGACCTGTTTCAACTGTTTGGCCAGCGACTTGAGGTCATCGTCCGAAAGCACGAGACCCTTGACCAGCGTAACCGTCTTCCCGCCGCGGCCCTTTGACTCGCGGTGCAGGTAAAGGGTCTGTTGTTGTGGCGGCAGGGACTTGACGACTCTGGTTGGCCCCGCCTTGCGTTGGTCTCCGTGATCAGATGACCAGACGGTGCGATGTTCATTTCTCGGCATGTGATTCTCTCGATGTGGATTGCCTCCAGTGTAGGGGAGAAACAGCCCGCTGTCAAGAAAAGTCAGTCAGCTTCCACCAACGCCCGCAAACCCAACGCATACGACATCCACCCAAACCCGCTGATCTTGCCTTTGCACACTGCTGAGAGCAGTGACTTATGACGGAACTCCTCGCGCGCGTACACGTTCGAGAGATGCACCTCCACCACGGGGATGCCGATGGCCGCCACCGCATCGCGCAAAGCCACCGAGGTGTGTGTGTACGCGCCAGGGTTGAAGACCACGCCAGCCGCCCACGTGCGCGCATCGTGCAGCGCATCGATCAACACACCCTCATGGTTCGACTGCTGACAGGTCACTTCCGCGCCCAGGGCCTTGCCCAGTTCGATCAGCCGATTGTTGATGTCTTGCATCGTCAGGCTGCCGTACACGCCAGGCTCGCGCGTGCCGAGCAGGTTCAGGTTGGGTCCATGCAATACCAGAATTTTCATAACGCCTCCTCCAGGTCCTTTACGCCTACGCCGACCTTCACTTCGCCGATGCGCACGGGCAGTGCGAAACGCACCACGCCCGCCGTTTTCTTCTTGTCCACGCGCATGGCGCGGATGAGTTGAGCGCGGTCCATTTCTGCGGGAATTTCGATGGGCAGTCCCAACGCCGACAAAGTGTCCGCGATCCGCTCGGTGACGCCTGGGCCTGATACCGCTAAACGTTCCGCCAGCCGCGCCTCGGCCACCGTGCCGATGGCGATGGCCTCACCGTGTGACAGCTTGAACCCGCTGACCAACTCCACCGCATGCCCGATGGTGTGACCCAAATTCAGCGCCGCGCGCATGCCCTGCTCGTACGGGTCCTCTTCGATGACGCGCACCTTGACCGCCATCGCGCGCCGCACCACCTCGGCCAGCCGCGCGTGGACAACATCCCAACCCTGCGCGCACAGCTCGAACAACTGAGGGTCCGCGATGATGCCGTGTTTGACCACCTCTGCCAGCCCCGCGCGCAATTCGCGCTCAGGCAGCGTGGCGAGTGCCTGCGGGTCCGCCAATACCAGGCGCGGCGAATGGAACGCGCCGA
>CAZGFR010000075.1:0-4268 GCA_964524485.1 uncultured Anaerolineaceae bacterium
GTCAAGGTGGCGCAGACGCGCGCCAGCCTCGGCGATTACGAGAATGCCCTCTCGCTCTACGATGGCATCGCAGCCCGCACCAGCAATGACTACCTGCGCGCCCAGGTGGCGTATCTCTCCGGGGTGGCGTATCAGGCGCTCGGTCAGACCGAGAACGCGCAGGCCCGCTTCCGCCTGGCGGTGGAAAGCTATCCGCTGGCGTACTATTCCTATCTCAGCCTGGTCGAGTTGCTCAACGCGGGCGTCGAAGTCAGCAATCTGGACCGTGGGCTGGTCGACTATTTCGCGGGCCAATACGACGTGGCCTTGCAGGCTTTCGACCGCTACCTGGCCGTCAACCCCGTCAACGACGGCACGCCGCACTATTACCGCGCCCTGACCCTGCGGGAGCTCGGCAACACTCAAGCCGCCGTGGACGAGTTCGGGGTTTTCATCAAGGATTACTCGACACATCCCAAGTGGGTCGATGCCTGGGCCGAGAAGGCTTACTTGCAATGGGCCGAACTGGGCATGTATGAGCAGGCCGCCGCCACCCTGACCGAGTTCGCCACCATCTTCCCCAACTCCGAATCCGCGCCCGATTATCTGATGAGCGCTGGCCGCATCCTCGAACGCGACAACCGCCTCGACGAGGCCGCCCAGGCCTGGGGTCGCGTGGCGGATAATTACCCTGGCAATGAAAATGCCTCGACGGCCATCTTCCAGGTGGGCATCCTCCGCTATCGCCAGAGCAACTTCCAGGCTGCACTGACCGCCTTCACCCACAGCCTGGAGATCGCGCAAAAGACCGAGGACCGCTCCCGCGCCTACCTGTGGATCGGCAAGGCCCAGCAGCAATTGGGCAACACCGACGCCATGCAACAGGCCTGGCAGCAGGGACAGAACGTGGACCCCAGCGGATATTACAGCGAGCGCGCCCGCGACCTGCTGACCAACCCCGCGCCCTTCGACCCGCCCGCCTCGTCGAACCTGACCTTCGGCCTGGCTGCCGAACGTCCCGCCGCCGACACCTGGATGAAGGTGACCTTCAACCTGCCTGCCGATACCGACTTGCGTGGGCTGGGTCCGCTGGCCTCGGACCCGCGCATCCAACGCGGTGCGGCCCTGTGGAATCTCGGCCTGTACGAGGATGCCCGCCTCGAGTTCGAGAACCTGCGCGACAGCCTGGCGGGCGATGCCGTGGGCAGTTACCGCCTCGCCAATTACTTGCTCGACCTGGGCCTGTACCGCACCGCCATCTTTTCCGCCCGCCAAGTCCTGACCCTGGCCGGGTTGGACGAACACACCGAGTCGATGATGGCGCCGACCTACTTCAGTCACCTGCGCTACGGGCTGTATTACGCCGACCTGATCGTGCCCGATGCGACCTCCGAAGGTTTCGATCCGCTTTTCATCTTCAGCGTGGTGCGGCAGGAAAGTTTATTCGAGGGATTTGTGAGTTCCTCGGCGGGCGCGCGCGGACTGATGCAGATCGTCCCGGGCACGGGCGCGGGTATCTCCAGTCAGTTGGGCTGGCCGATCGAGTACACCCCCGACGACCTGTACCGCCCCGACGTCAGCATCCGCTTCGGCACGCATTACCTGGCCGCCAACCGCGCCTACCTGAACGGGGACTTGTACGCCGCGCTGGCCGCCTACAACGGCGGACCTGGCAATGCCAAGGTTTGGTACGACCTCTCGGGCGGCGACCCCGACTTATTCCTTGAGGTGGTGCGTTTCGACGAGACCCGTCAGTACATCCGCAACATCTACGAGATCTACGTCATCTATCGCAGGCTGTACGGGAATAACGGCATGCAATAAAAATAGCGCGAGACATCCCTCGCGCTACGCGGGTAGACAAAAAGAAACAAGCCGATTTGCATCGGCTTGTTCTCATTTATTCAAGATACGCCAGGATGCGCCTGTGGGCGGTCTCGGCATCCATGTCGATGACCGCGATGAGCTTGTCACGGCCCGTCGCGCCCGCCACGATGTCCAGCCGTGACTTGGGCACGCCCAACACCTCGCCCATGAACTTGAGCAATTCCAGGTTGGCTTCGTCGTCCACGGGCGGCGCGGCGAGGTGGACCTTCAAAGTGCCGTCTTCGAGCACTTCCACAATCTTGTTCTTGCTGGCCCGCGGTGTGACCCGCACCGCCAGCGCGGCCCCCTTCTTCCCGTCGTGCAGTTGGAACTTGCGTTTGGTCATAGGTGCCTCGCTAATGAGTCAGAATGCTGATAAGGAAACGGGTTAGGAGCCAGATCAACAGGGTCAACACCATCGGGCTGAAATCGACCATGCCCGTGCTCGGCAGGATGCGTCGGATGGGCGCAAGGAACGGCTCCACGATGCTGTCGAGCGCGCGGCGGATGGGGTGATACGGATCTACAAAATATGAAAGCAGAACATTCGCGATCACGATCCAGATCAAGAGATTTGATACCAGGCTTATCGCGCTTACCAATCCGTACATTAAGACTCCTCGACATTATTTTTGAGCGTATTTGCGCGGGCCGACGATGGCCGTCCCCACGCGCACCAGGGTGGCGCCTTCCTGCACCGCCACCTCGAAGTCTGTGCTGGTGCCCATCGAAATCTCGGACCAATCGACTTGCGGCAGGCGCTCACGCAGAAAAGCCTGTAAGCGGCGAGTCCGCTGGAAGTACGGGCGCGAAGCCTCGGCGTCGTCTCCGATGGGTGGCATCACCATCAGGCCGCAAATCCGCAGATGGGACAGACCCAGCACGGGCGTCAGCGAGACGGTCAGTTCATCCCAGCGGGACTCGTCGACGGCAGACCAGCCCGATTTCGAGTCCTCGCCGCCCACGTTGAATTCCAACAGGACGGGCAGGATGCGTCCCGCCTCGGCGGCGAAGCGATCCAATTTCTCGGCCAGCCTCGCACTATCCAGCGAATGCATCAAGTTAAAGTTCGCGGGCACCAAACGCGCCTTGCGGCTTTGTACGTGCCCGATCATGTGCCATTCTACCGCAGATTGCACGCCGATGGATTGAATTTTTTCGACAGCCTCTTCGGGATAATTCTCCCCGAGGATCATCGCCCCCGCTTCAATGGCCGCCTCCACCACCTCGCGCGGCTGGGACTTGGTCACCACCACCAGGCGGATCGCGGCGGGCTCTCGTCCCACGGAACGGGCGGCGGATGCAATGCGGTCGAGCGTGTGCAGATAGCGTTCACGAATGGAATCAACAAGTTCGGTCATCCCCCTTATTTTACTCTGCTTCAAGCCTGGATTTGAGCCTGCTTCCGTTTCGACGGCGACCTTACGCCTGAAGCGCCATCAGCGCGCCGAAGCGACCCGTCTTGCCCTTCTCGGCGCGGTGCGAGAACCAATCCTCGAGATGACAGGCTGTGCATAGTCCCGCCACTTCGATGTGCTCCACGCCCGCCTTCTGCAACTGGACATAATTCGCCGTCCACAAGTCGAGATAGGTGTGGCCGTCGCGCGACTCGATCAAACGCTCGGCATCCGCGCCGAAAGACTCGCGGGCCTTGGTGATGACATCCGCGCCGACCTCGTAATGGTCCACGCCGATGGAGGGTCCAATGGCCGCTAAAATGTTCTCCGGTTTGCA
Organism: uncultured Anaerolineaceae bacterium; assembly: GCA_964524485.1. GTDB lineage: Bacteria > Chloroflexota > Anaerolineae > Anaerolineales > Villigracilaceae > JACPVF01. The sequence continues at coordinate 3,580 of CAZGFR010000075.1, forward strand.
GCCGTACCGCGCTTGCATGGCCTCGACCGCCGCACGGCCTGCGCCCTTCATCGTGCCCACCCAGCCCGCATGAGCCAGGCCGATGACCTGCTTAGCGGGGTCATGAAAAAGCAGTGGCACGCAATCAGCGAAGCGCATGTAGAGCGTAACCTCGGGCCGATTGGTGAGGATGATGTCGGCCTGGGTCAGGTCGGTATCAGGATCAATGGGCTGGTCGGCGCAGACCACGTCCGCGCTGTGGACCTGCCATACGTCGAAGATGGACGACAGGTCACGGCCAAAGGCGTCGAAGGTGCGTTGACGGTTGGCGCGCACGCGCGTCTTGTCATCGCCGACGGTGCCGCCCACGTTGAGCGACTCCCAGGGCGCGGGACTGACCCCGCCGCGACGCGTGACCACACCGTGCAGCACCGAGCGCGGAAACAGGTCGAAGGTGTAATAACGGAGACCGTTTTTTTCGATGAAAGACATTATTCGGTGGGTTGCGAGACAGCGAGTTTCTTGACGAAGAACTGGCGCGTCTCCTTCATGGATTCTTCCACGTAGGGATAGGCAAACCAGGCGGTGGCCAGGCCGAACAGCGCGCCCGTCAGCACGCGCAGGAAGGGCGTGCTCTCGCGATATGGAAGGACGGCGCTCAGCCAGGTCCAGTTGAATTGGCTGAAGAGCTGCGAGAAACCGTCCAGGCC
>CAZGFR010000075.1:4368-14323 GCA_964524485.1 uncultured Anaerolineaceae bacterium
AAGCCGAACTGATGGCAGAGCGGGCTGTACGTGGCGTAGATGATCTTGGCAGGAAAGGTCCACCCGATCTCCATGAACGTGGGCGCGAGGAAGGGCAAGCCGACATACAGGAGGACGAACAGGTTGATGACCCACAGGTAATTTTTGGCGATCCAGTACGAGATGCGGTCGCCCGTGGTGAACTCCTGCCCGCGGCGGACGCGTTTTTCGTATTCGGCAGGGTCCAGCTTTTGCCATTGTTCACGGCGGTCGGTGGCAGCGCCCAGGGTCATTGCCAGAGATTGGGACGAGATGGGCGCTTTCAGGCTGTAGGGTCCCACCTCAACGACGGGAATGGCCTCGCCAAACTTTTCCTTCAACGACGCATCCGAGTCGATATCCACGGTAACGAGGCGGTGCGGGAATTTCTCCTGCAGGGCCGCCAGCTCGGCGCGGACTTCGTCACACAGAGGACAATCCTCGCGGGTATACAGGGTAACGGTAAGCAAGGTAGGCTCCATAAAGGTCTGAACTAAATTCCGAAATCAAACCAGAAGAACTGGGTACGCTGCGCGATCAACGAGAACGCGCCTGTGAAGAGCATGACGCCCACGAGTACCAGCACCACGCCCATGCCGATCTCGACGTAGCGCATGACCTTGCTGTACTTACGCAGGACCACGGTCACCCAGCCGATGCCGAGAGCCGCCACGAGGAAGGGAATGGCCAGCCCCGCGGAGTAAGCGGTGAGGAGCATCGTGCCCAAAGCCAGGTTTCCGCCGTTGGCGGCCAGGGTCAGGATCGCGCCGAGGACGGGTCCCACACAAGGAGACCAGCCCGCCGAGAAGAAGACTCCCATCAGCGCGGAGGAGAGGTATCCCAGCTTGCGGTCGGGGGCGGTGGTGACGCGCGTATCGTATTCCAGGAAGGGGATGCGGAAGACGCCGATCATGTGCAGGCCGAAGACGATCACGATGACGCCGCCAATGCGCGCGAGCCAATCGCTCAGGTCGTGCAGGACTCCGCCCAGAGCGGAGGCGGCCACTCCCAGCAGGATGAAGACCACGCTAAAGCCGAGGACGAAGGCCAGGCCGTGCGTGAAGGTGATCCAGCGGTTCGACGCGCTGCTTTCGCCGCCCGCCGCGCGTCCGCCGAGGTACCCCACGTAGGCGGGCACCAGCGAAAACACACACGGAGAAAGGAAGGAAGCCAGGCCTGCCAGGAACGCCAGGCCGAGGGTGATCTGGGAAATATCCATGAAGGGGTGCTCTCTTTGGGGTTTGAGTTAGACGACGGTCTCTTTCGAGTTGACCACCGTGCCATGATCAGGCAGGCTGCGGCGCTCCTCGCTGACGGCCAGAGACACGTACGGGGTCGTCCAGCGGAAGATCCACTTGGCATCTTCGGGCGAGACGTTGATGCAGCCATGCGAGCGGCGTTCGCCGAAGGCGTTGTGCCAGAACGCGCCGTGGATGGCGACCCCGCCCGTGGCGATGAACGTACACCACGGTACCGCAGGCGTGGAATAGCCCGAGGCTTCGCTGCCCGCCGTCATGTTCTTGGAGATGATCTTCCAGTAGGTCATCAGGGTGCCCGCGGGCGTGGCGAAGGCGTCCGTCACCATGCCTGTCACGGGGTCATAACGCTTGCCGCTGGAGATCTGACAGAAGTACACCTCGTTGGTACCTTCATAGCAGGACAGGGTCTGGTAGTCGAGGTCCACCGAGATGGTCTTGGCGTTCGGGTCGATGTCGGGGCTGATGGGAGCCACATCCGCGTCGGTGAGGATCTTGAGTCCCGCGCCGTCGGCCCAGAAGAATTCGCCGTAGTCGCCGTAGCCATAGCCGTGGCCGTTGGCTCCTTCGGTCCAGCGGTATTCGGGGAAGCCATTGGACGTGCGAATCTGGTCGATCCACACCACCTGCCCGTAATACAGGCGCGGATGGAAATTGTACTTCTGCATGTCCTGAAGCCAGGGCGAGGCCACCGCCCCTTCGTGCGCCAGGTCGATATACGGCACTGTGACCTCAGCCCAGAAGCCAGGCACGCCGGGCGGCATGGACGTGATGGGCGTGTTGGGCAGGTTGCGGGTGGGCTGGAGCACCGAGCCATAGACGTAGCCCTGCGGCGTCTCCACGTAGCGCTGGTTGGACAAACCAAAGACCACGTTGCCGACCACCTCGCGATTCCACTCGAGCAGGGTGTCGGCGGGCAACTTGGCGATGGAAGTATTCAAGCCCGGGTCGTTGGTGGGACGGCTGCGCAGGTCCACGTCGTTATCGGTCACGCGGCCGATGATCGCGCTGGCAGGGAATTGCGGCAGGCGCTTGGGAGCGTTCAACCGATCCAGGAATTTGATATCGGCCGGGGTGAGCGCCATCGCGCCCAGGCTCAGGCCCGCGAGTTTGAGAAAGTCACGACGGGAAACAGGTCGTCTCATTCTTTTTCCTTCATGCAAAATTTCGGTCAAGGATACCCGTAAACAAAATGAGCGTCAACGCCCAGATGAAATGGGGCTAATCTTCCGCCGCAAGTAGAACTCGCGGACTCCTATTCCTGAAAAAATTTCTTCAGCGCACGCATGCATTCCGCGCTGACTTTGTGGCCAACCTCGGCCTCGCAGTAGGTGATCTGTGCCCCTGCCTGTTCGAGCAGGCGGATGGAGTCCCGCGCGCGCTCGATGGGGACAAGTTCGTCCTGCGTGCCATGCGCGACGAAGAACGGCTTCGCTTCGAGCGGCCGCTTCTCCACGAGGGCCTCGACTCCGCCTGGGACAAAGCCCGCCAGCACCCCCACCCTGCGGATGCGCTGCGGGTAGAGCATGGCCAGCAGGTTGGTCATGGCCGCACCCTGACTGAAACCCATCACGTCGAACTGGGCGGCGTCCATACCAACGGAGGCGGAGTACTCATCCACCAAGTGGATCAGCGCATCAGCGGAGGAACGCATCATCTCGGCGCTCGGGCGGCCATGCGTGTCTTCGACGTACGGCCGCCAGGAATATCCGCTCGGCTGGGCGGCATATGGTGCGCGCGGAGCCAGCAGCCATGTTCGTGGCGATAGGTCACGGCCGAAGACCCACATCGAGTTCTCGTCGCCCGTCCAGCCGTGCAGCATCAGCATAAGGCGCGGGGACGGCTCGGAGGCGGGACGCAGGCGCAGGGTCCAGCCGTGAAATTCGATCAACTGGGAATCACTTGGGGCGGGCATTCTTCAGGATCAACTCGATTCCGAGGAAGACAAGGTAGATGAGCACCACGGTGGCCAGGCCCGCGCCCATGCACAACATGCCCAGCGAGGCGGCTCCCGTGCCGTAGATGAGCCAGATCAGGCCCATGCCCACCACCAGGAAGAGGATGATCGCCCCCAGCCCCAGGCGGACTTCAGTCTTGCGGGCGTAATCGCGCAGGTCACGTTTCATGTCTTGACTCCCATCCAGCGGCCCAGGCGGGCGGGCCAACTGACAGCACGTTGCAGGTCGGGCAGGACGGCTTCAAGCGCATCCTCGCCCAGTTGAGCCACCTCGCGCGGGTCCACGCGGTCGAGCAGTTCGATGTGCGAGACGGCAGGGCGCACCAGCACTTCGGGCTTGTCCACGGCCAGGCGATATTCGGCCATGGCGCGGTTGCCGATGTCGATCGAGCGCATGAAGACGTCCATGGCCTGGGTCACGTTGAGGCGGTTGATGCGGTCCGCGATCACGCGCGGGACGATGCTGGGCATGGGCACACCCCAGGGACGGGCAGGCTCACCGATGGGCGCGGTCAGCACCACCGCCACCACGGGCAGGTTGGGGGCCAGGGTGCGCGCCACCGAAACGGGCACGGGGTCCAGCACGCCGCCATCCACCAGGCGCCAGCCACTCATCTCAAAGGTCGGGAAGATACCAGGCAAGGCGATGGTGGACAGGATCGCATCCTTGACGGAACCTTCGGAGAGAATGACCTCGCAGCCGCAGTTCAAATCCACGGCCGTGACGGCGCAGGGAATCTTGAGGTCGGCGAAGGCGCGATCCCCGAGGACCTCGTCCAGCCAATGGCTGACGCCTGCCAACCCCAACAGGGACGGGCCTTCGTTCGGGCGGCGTCCGTAGAGTTTGGTTTGGTCCACCTTGAGGAACAGGTCTTCGATCTGCGCGGGGGTATACCCCGACGCGTACAGGACTGCGACGATACCGCCAAAACTGGTCCCCGCAATCGCGCGGATTTGATAGCCTTCTTTTTCGAGGCGGCGTAGCACGCCGATGTGGGAATTTCCCTTGGCGCCGCCGCCGCCCAATGCGACAGATATTTCCATTCGTTCACTTCCATTCAATGGTTGCGCCGTCTGTTAGACGGCGCTGGTCAGAGGGATTATACCTTCCTCCCCATGTCATTGCGAGCGAAGCAATGACATTATTTCGCAGGCTCGCGGATGAACCAGGCAGCGGTCCCGCCGCCGACCACGATCAGCAGCGCCAGAATGAGGACGATCATGCCGAGCGAGGGTCCGCTCGGGGAGGACTCGGCAGGGGATGCGCTGGGCGTGGCGGCGAGCGTCTGAGTGGGAGCCACGCCAGGCGGTGGCAGAATCACATCATGGATCGATTTCGTCGCGGCGGGAGCCGCTGTCCACGTGGGAGGCGGAGGCGGCGTCGCGCCGTGCATCACCAGCAATAGTTGATTGGGATAGACCGTGTCGCTGCGCAGGTTGTTCAGGCGGCGGATCTCATCGATCTTGGTGTGGTAGGCGATGGCAATGCCCCACAACGTCTGCCCGTACTGGACCTTGTGGTACACGTCGCCATCGGGGCGGGCCGTGGCGACCGTGATAGGCACGATGTACTGGCTGAGGGCGTCCTCGGGATTGACGGCGGTACCACTGCCGCCAGGCAGGTATTGACTGGCATCCTCTTGCGGAAGTCCGCTGGCAGTTTGCAGGGCAGTATCAATCACGAAATAGATCGTGCCGTCGCTGCTGATGGAGACGCCCGCGCCAATGTCGCTGCGATTGGGCGAGAGCATGGTGTTGGTGTGCGGATCATCTCCCTGCCAGGCGACGATGGCGTCGTGGGCGGTCATGCCGTAGCCGAAGACGAAATTCTCGGAGCGGTATCCGCCCAATGAGAGATCGCCCGAAAGCGGATAGCCCAACAGGAGCAATTGCTGGGTGAGGGTCATGCCGTTGGGACGGCTATGTCCCGCCGCGCCTTCGGTGGCCAGCAACGTGTCCGCCTGGCTCTGGGCCACCTGCATTAGGATGGGATGCGCGTCGAGCGCGTTCAACCCATTGGCCAGCCGCAGGCTGTTGACCTCGGCGATCAGCTCGGACGGGGTCGGCTCGCGCCGCGGGGCTGCGGAGACGGTCCCCCACGAGCCAAGCATCCAGGCCAGCAGGGACAGTCCCAACAAGGCGGCGACCCAGGGAGTACGCATATTCTCTCCAGATCTGCAGGCAGGTTACGGATAGGCGCTCTTACTGACCCTGACCGTGACACCCAGCGTGGACCCGAACAGGTGACCGTCGCCATCGGACAGCCGCCAGTAGGCGGAGTAGGTGCCTTCCTTGTTGGGCGCATCCAGGTTGATCGAGATCTCGGTCCAGTCGTTGACGCCGACCACCTTCCCAAGCCGCTTGTTAGGCGCGTCGAAGTCGGTGCCGCCCGTCTGGGTGAGGGCAAAGACGTATTCCCATTGACAGGTGCCGTTGTTGGCCACCTTCCAGGTCTTGGTGAAATTTTCGCCCGGCTTGACGGTCGTCCCGCTGGGGTAGGTCACATCGGCGATGAGCAGCAGGTTCTTGCAACCATACGCCAGTGTACCCGCGTTGGTGGTGGCGGTATAGAAAGTGCCCGTAGGTGTGACGGTGTAGGGCGTGGCCGTGAGCGTGTAATAGATGAACGTGAAGGTCGGCGTGACGAGCGGCTGGGTCGGCACGGGCGGGAAGGTGGCGGACGGAGGAGGCGTGTCCGTGGCGGGCGGCGGGACGGTCGGCACGGGGGCGACGGCGGTCTGTGTGCCGAAGTAAGAGGCCACGATGGTATTGACGCCTTCCGTCAGGAACAGGTCAGCAGAGCTGGTGGGCGTGGCTTGCGGTCCACAAGCGGAGAGCAGCAGGGCCAGAGCGGCCAGCAGGGACAAGGGTCGAACCAGTTTCATTCAAACCTCCAGGAACGTTGAAAGCGGATTGTTTCGGGAACGGGATGAGAAGTATAACCTTGAATGCCATACAGCGGTCTGGATGCGCCTGCTCAGTGCGGCCAGGGTCACAGGCAGATTTCGAGGGCGCGCAGCAGGCGATCCACATCGCGGCGGGAGTTGTAGGCTTGAATAGAGACGCGGATCAGCTTATTTCCGTTCCAATCGATCAACGGGACTTCGATGCGGAACTCATCGTACAGGCGCGTCTTGAGGACGGCGATATCGGTATCCGCTGGGAGCGGGGCGGTGAACATTTGGCGGAACCAGGCCTCGGTGTCGGTGTGCAGAGGGGTGAGTCCCGTTTGGGCGCAGAGCCGCCGCTGAGAGTCCACCGCCAGTTCGTGGCAGGACGTCCACACCTCCTCCCAATGATGCTGACGTTGAAATTCGATGGCAGAGGGGACGGTCAGAAAAGCAGAGACGTCGCGCGTGCCCCACCATTCGTTGTGATCCACGAAGAGTGAGCCGCTCGGCGTTTCGGACTCGTATCCCCAGGAGACGACCAACGGCTTGAGCAGCGGCTGAACCTCGGGGCGGGCGTACAGGAATCCCGCACCCTTGGGGGCGCACAACCACTTGTGCAGGTTGCCGCCATAGAAATCGGCGCCGAGCAAATCGAGCGCAAGTGGAAGTTGGCCCGGCGCATGGGCGCCATCTACCACGGTGAGGATACCCGCCTCCCGCGCGCGGCGGACGATGCGTTCGACGGGGAAGACCAGCGCAGTAGGACTGGTGATGTGACTGAGAAAGATGACGCGCGTGCGCGGGGTGACGCCGCGCCAGAAAGCGGCCTCGAAATCCGCAGCAGTGGTGAGCGGCGTGGGGATGGGCTGGTTGATGTAGGTGAAGCCGCGCTCTTTGGAAAGGAAACGCCAGGTACGGTCAAGCGCACCATACTCATGGTCGGTGGCAAGGACTTCGTCACCCGGACCGAGGTCGAGCGAACGAGCGACGATGTTGAGGGCGATGGTCACGTTTTGGGCAAAGATCACATTATCGGCTTGTGTGCCGAGATAGTCAGCCAGGGCGGCACGGGCAGACTTCATCAAATCGTTGTAACGACGGCCCAAAAACTCCACAGGCTGGCGCTCCAGTTCGCGCTGCCAGCGCTGATACTCACGGAAGACGGGTTTGGGCGTGGCCCCGAAGGAGCCGTGGTTGAGGAAGGTAACGGTGGGGTCGAGCAGGAATTGGGAGCGAAGGGAAGGCATGGCGGCATTATAATCGTCCCGCTATGCTCAACAAACTCTTCCGCCAATCCGACGTCCCGCCACAATATCGCGCCAATTTCATCCACCTGTACTTCGACATTGGCTGGTTCGGCCTGCTGAGCGGGTCGTCGGTCAATTTTCTCAACGTGTATGCTGCGCGCCTGGGGGCCACGGCCTTTCAGATCGGGCTATTGGGGTCGGTCGGCGCGGTGGTCAGCCTGTTTCTGGCCATCCCGGCGGGGCGCTGGCTCGAAAAGCGCGCGGTCGGCAAGGCTGTCTTCTGGACGGCGGCGCTCTACCGCATCGGCTTCGCGTTGTGGATTCCGCTCCCGTGGCTGTTCGGCGCACAAGGCCAGATTTGGGCGTTGATCCTGATCGCGCTGCTGATGGGCATCCCGCTGACGGGGGTCGCCGTGGGCTTCAACGCGCTGTTTGCATCGTCGGTGCCCCAGCAATACCGCGCCCACGTGGCGGGCATGCGCAACGTGGTGCTCTCGGTCATGTTCATGCTTTCCTCTGTGCTAAGTGGATATTTGCTCAACCACCTGCCCTTTCCGACTGGATATCAGGTGGTCTTCGCAATTGGATTCTTCGGCGCGGTGATGAGCACCGTCCACCTGTACTTCATCCGCCCCCTGCAAGCGGACCTGCCCTCCGCCCCTGTGCCTGATCCCGTTTCACCCGCCGCTTCGCCCCGCCGCGACTGGCGCTCCGTCCTGCGGCTGGAAATCTGGAAGACCGATTATCGCCGCAACCTGCTGGTGCTGCTGGGATTCCACGTCACGCAATACCTGGCCATCCCGCTGTTCTCCATCTACATGGTCCACAACCTGCGCCTGACCGACGACCACATCGGCATCGGCACGGCCTTGTTCTACCTGGCCATGCTGCTCGGCTCGATGCAGCTTCGGCACCTGGTCCAATGGCTGGGCCACAAGAACGTGACAGCCTACGGCGTAATGGGCATGGCGCTCTATCCCATCCTGATGGCGCTCTCGAGTCAGGTCTGGCACTTCTATGGGTATTCCCTGCTGGGCGGATTCGTATGGGCGTTGGTCGGCGGCGCGTACGCCAATTACCTGCTCGAAAACATCCCCGACCATGACCGTCCCGCGCACCTGGCCTGGTACAACATGGTACTCAACGCGTCGGTGCTGTTCGGCTCACTGGCGGGTCCCGCCATCGCGGACGGAATCGGTATTGGCGCCGCGTTGATCGTCTTCGGGGTGCTTCGTCTGTTCGCGGGCGCGGCCATTCTGAAATGGGGATAACACCCGCAGTTGAACTGCGGGCGAAGCATATATACCCTATTGTGTTAAAATGAACTTGTATGGATGAAAACTTTAAAGTAGTCGCCACCAATCGCAAGGCGAGTTTTGAATATTTCCTGCTCGAAAAGTTCGAGGCGGGCTTGTCGCTGCAGGGCAGCGAGATCAAGTCGATCCGCGCGGGACAGGTCAGCATCGTGGAAGCCTATGTGGACATCGAAGGCGGCGAGGAGGCTTGGCTGGTGGAGGCGCACATCGCGCCGTACGCGCAGGCCAACCGTTTCAACCACGACCCCAAACGCAAGCGCCGCCTGCTCCTTCACAAGAAACAGATCCGTGAGATCTGGAACCAGGTCCGCCAGAAGGGCATGACCGTGGTGCCGACGCGCATCTACCTCAAGGATGGGCGCGCCAAGATCGAGATCGCCCTGGCGCGCGGCAAGAAGGCCTACGACAAGCGCGAGTCCATCGCCAAGCGCGATCGGGAGCGCGGGGCCGAGCGCGAGTCCCGCGTGCGTTGATAGAAAAGAGGAGTCATGACCCCTTCGACCATCGGCGGAATCAACAAACTCCCCGAGAATGAAAAACGGGCCATCTATGCCCGCTACATCCCGAAGAGTCTTCTGGAACGCTTCGGCCTGCCCGATGAGGATTCCCAGCGCATCCAGTCCTTTTTGGAGTTCCGCTTCGCGCCTGGCTCCAGCGACGTGGAGATGAGCCTGTTCCACGAACCGCGCTTCCCCGACCCGATCCTGTACGCGCACCTGACCGACACCATGAACGGTCAGATCCATGTGCTGCTGTACATCCTCAACGACCCCAACTCTCCGCGCTTCGACGTGGACAAACTCCCCGATGGGACGCCCACGCGCTTCGGCACGCTGCACCGCAACCTCGCAGCGGAGCAGGCCGCCCTCGAAGCGGGACTGGCCCCAGGTCAGGTGCGGCACGGGGTGCGTCTGCTGGGTGACGCCATCGGCGCCTTCGAGCGATTCGTCGAGAGTCTTGGGCACGACATGTACTTTGTCGAACCGTTGTATTATCACAACGCGGTCATCTTCGAGCGCTACGGGTTCGCCTATCAGATGGGGAAACGCCTGATGGACAGCATCCAGGCGGGGTTCCAGCCAGGCGGGGACCTCTCGACGCTGCTGGACGGGTCGTCGGCCTTTCGTCAGCCCGACGCCGCCAACAGCATCCGCCGCCGCTCGTGGGCCATCCACGACGGGATTCTGGGCGAGCCGTTCACGAATGTGACCATGTACAAGCGGGTGGGAAAGAACGCAGGCATCTCGACCACGCCCGGATGTGATTGGTA
>CAZGFR010000075.1:14423-16388 GCA_964524485.1 uncultured Anaerolineaceae bacterium
TTCGGCAACTTCCCCACTTCCACGCGGACCATGCGCTCGCTGGCGGGGCTGAGCAGATAGACGCCGCCATTCCGATGCAGGATCGGGATGCGGCGTTTTCGTTCGAGGAAGTGCGCGCGCATTTCTTCCGAATGCGCAGCATAACTCTCAAACTCGTCCTGAAAGAGCGCAAGCAGACGATCATACGTGCGGACGAATTCCTCGCGATAGCGCGCCGAGACCCGCCCCAAATTGCTGACGACCCAGCACTTCGACTCGAATTCCCACTCGTAGGCCAGCCCCACAAAACGAAAATCCGCGCTGACATACGGGAAGAACGGGAACTGCCTGCAACTCAGGGCGCGGAAATCCCGCTGACAGCGTTGCGGGCCGAGGCAAGCCAGCAGGGTCATGTTCGCAGGCGTTTCCGCCCTCAGCCTGGCCCTCTCCCGCGAGGAGGGGGAATTCTCACACTCGTCGCCGCGCCACTCGTGCCACAGGTCCGTGTTGGGTTGCAGGTAAGCCCACTCGCTTTGATAGGCCGCGGGCACGGCGTGACAGATGTCGCAGCAGAACGGCTTTCCGCTGGGGTTGTGCGGTGCGCACTTCTGTCCGCAATCCAGCTGCGCAATGGGCGCATCAAATCCATCATACAACTTGCGAATTTCCTGCGCGTCCAGTTCGTTGACGTGAGTAAAAATCTTCATGTTCAGATTGTATCAAACCTGCCGTAGATGGGAATTTCATCGTGACTGATTATGACAAACAGATTGGTTAATGCGATTTACAATGAAGCCAGGCTGCCCATCCTCCCAAGGACAGGCGGCCAACAAGGAAAATGCCGATGAAAAACACGCTCCCCTCAACCCTCTTGTCCCTCCTCTTGGCCGTCTGCCTGGCAGGTTCTTTCACCACCCCTGTCCATGCACAGGACTCACAGCCCGTCGTCCGTGCGGTGTTGTTCTGGCAGGCGGGCTGTCCGCATTGCGAAGAGACCCTCACCCAGACCATCCCGCCGTTGCGAGAGAAATACGGCACACAGCTCGAACTGCTGACCATCGAGGTCGTCAGCGTGGACGACATTAAAACGCTGTACGTTGTGGGCGCGGCCTACGGACTGACCAAGGAGCAGACAGGCGTCCCGCTGATCGTCATCGGCGACCAGGTGCTGGTCGGCTCCGAACAGGTGCGGGACCAACTCCCCGCGTTGATCGAAAGTCACCTCGCCCAGGGTGGCGTGGACTGGCCCACAGCCCCCGTCCTCCAGGAATTCCTGCCGACGGGGTCGGCCCCCGCGCCGACGACTCCGCCACCCGTGGACACCGCCCCCGTCCAGCCGAAGAACAACGGCTTCGGGCTGGCGATCGGCATCATGGTCTTCATGGCGCTCGCGCTGACCTACAGCCTGGTCGCCTTTGCGATGGGCCGCACCTACTCCCTGCCCGCCTGGGCCGACCGGCTCATCCTGCTGGTCATCTTCCTCGGCATCGGTGTGGCTGGCTACCTAACCTATATCGAGACCCAGCCCGTTACACCGTACTGCGGTCCCATCGGGAATTGTGAGACGGTCCAGCAGAGCCCTTATGCCAAAATCTTTGGATTCCTGCCAATGGGCATCTTCGGGCTGCTCGGATACTTCGGTCTGTTGGCCGCCTGGCTGGTACGCCGTTTTCTCCCAAAATGGGAATCACCCGCGGCCGTGGCTTTCTTCGGCATGGCTTTCTTTGCCGTGGTCTTCTCGCTCTACCTGACCTATCTCGAACCGTTCGTCATCCATGCTGTGTGCATCTGGTGCCTCTCCTCCGCCACACTGGTGACGATCCTGCTGCTGCTTGGGTTGCCACCCGCGCTAAAAGTCTTCTCGACCGATAAAGAAGACTGACCCAACCGACCTGCAAAAGAAAACAAAATGACGCACCCAAATGGGTGCGTCATTTTTAGAGTAGCGGGGGCAGGACTCGAACCTGCGACCTCCGGGTTATGAGC
>CAZGFR010000076.1:0-16246 GCA_964524485.1 uncultured Anaerolineaceae bacterium
CGCCCAGGCACAAAGGACTGGTGGAACTCGTCGGTGGCAGAATAGGCCAGGGCCATCAGCCAGGCGACCCAATGCAGGTTGCGGCGGTAGCCGAGGCCGCGCCAGTAAGTCAGGGCCAGCAGGCCGTAGCCGAGTCCGTGCGCCGACTTCTTGACGAAGTAATCCCAACTGCCAAAGTTCGGTAGTTCGTTGCTGGCGCGCGAGGAAAAGGCAAAGATGGCCGCCATCATCAACAAGGCGGGACCCCAGGTTTGCAAAAACGGTTTGAGTTTGGACATGCGCGCGATTGTACCGCAGGGGTGGGAATCAAAAACTCCCCGTCTGTGACGGGGAGTTCGTCGGTTCAGCCTAGAAAGCCTGCTTGGTGATGGTCACCACGGTGGTGCCCTGGCCCGAGTCCGCGCCACTGATCGAGATGGCCTTGCCGCTCGAGTCGCCGTCGAAGACGATGGTGAAGAGCTGGCCCATGGTCACGGTCATCGAGGTGCGTTCCTTGAGTCCCAGCTTGCCGTACTCGTCGCGATAAAACTTGATCAGGTCATCGGTGCTCATCTTCGTCTCGTAGACGACGGTATCCTGCGCCTGGACCACGTTCGTGGCGTCGCCAGGGACCGGGAATCCGCCGATGGTCTGCGAGCCGCCGCTGTCGGCGCCGCCGTTATCCGAGGGGACCTGGGTCGGCGCAGGACCGCTGCCATTGCCGTTGGGCGCCTGCTGCGGCACTTGTGGCACATCGGGGACCTGCGGTCCGCCGCCCATCACGGTCTGGCAGGCCAGCGAGGCCAGCACCAGCACGACCAATGCTAAAAGCCAACGATACTTGTTCATGGAATGCTCCTTTTCCAAATTGGTTGAACGGATTATACCGACCGCTCCGCTGGGGACACTCGCACGTTGGTCATGGTGACTTATCCCGCGCTGGGAACAAGCCGACGCCTGGTAGCCTTTACCTGACGTTAACTCCCTGACCGACGGGCGTTAACCCGCCTGAAGTATCCTTCCTACAAGGAGCTACCCCATGAACATACTTTTGGCTGCCGCCATCCTGTTGCTCGGCGCCTTTGGCATCGCCACCCTGGACGAAAAGCGCCGCCGCTACGAAGAAGGCGAATGATTCACACCGCCTCTCTCCCGCTGGCAGGCCTGCCGGTCAGCGTTCACATCTTTTGGAGTTAAGATGACCCAAAATAGTCTCCTTCAGGAAATATCCCTGGCAAAAGACGACCTCCTGGTCCTCGGCAGCATGGTGGAACACGCCATGATCGATTCGATTCGCGCCTTGAAAGACCACAATTTCGAGGCCTCCCAACGCATCCTGGAAAGGGACCAGGTCGTCAATCAAAAGCGCTACCAGATCGAGGGCGATATCATCGCCGTGATCGCCACCCGCCAACCCGCCGCCCATGACCTGCGTACCCTGACCTCCATCCTCGACATGTGCAACGACCTCGAGCGCATGGGCGATTACGCCAAGGGCATCGCCACCATCAACCTGCGCTCGGGCGGATTGAGCCTGCCCAGGATCCTCGAAGACCTCGAATACATGGCAAACCACGCCGTGGACATGCTCCACCGCGCCCTGACCGCCTTCATCGAGCTGGACGTGGACGCCGCGCATCAGATCGCCTTCGAAGACAACGTGGTCGACTCGCTCTATGAGCAGGTTTACTACGAGGTGATGGATTTCGTTGTCGAAAACCCCTCCCAGATGGAGCGGGCCAATTTCGTCCTGTGGTCGGCCCACAACATCGAACGGCTGGCCGACCGCGTGACCAATATCTGCGAACGCATTGTCTTCGTCGCCACGGGTCAGATGCAGCCCGCCGAGGAAATGGCCCAGAAATTGCCCAGGTGATTACAGACATCCTGCAACACAGATTCAAACCGCCAGTCCACATTCTTCAAGTACCAAGAGGCGCGAGGTTCCCGGACACGCTCACGGGAGGACCCTTGCGCCTTTTTCCCATCCCGCCATCCAGTTCGAGCCTGTCCCCCCTGACACATTTTCAGAGTTTGGGATAGACTCATCTGTATGTACAACCTGGGTGCATGTCCACGCCCAGAACAGGATTTGTTGACCCTATGACCCTCACCGAACACTTCCTGGCTACGTTTCAGGAACGCTGGGAAAAATTCAACCTGGAACTCGTCCATTGCCGCGACGAATTCTCCGAGGCCGCCGTCCACGACCTGCGGGTGGCGACCCGCCGCCTGGTGGCCTGCCTCGACCTGGCCCGCGCGCTCGACCCCCATCCGCGCCTGCAAAAGATGCGCCGCGCCCTCAAGAGCCAGATCGACGAACTCGACGACCTGCGCGACTGTCAGGTGATGCTGGCCGAGTTGGCCGAAGCGGTCGAGTCGCACCCCGAGTTGACCCCGTTGCACGATCACTTGCTCGCCAGTGAAAAGCGTTTGATGCGAAAATCTCGCAAGCAGATCAAGGAACTCAAACTGTCCGCGCTCCAGAAGCGCTTCGAGAAGGTCCGCGCCAGTTTGGAGGAGCAGCTCGCCCGTCCCGAGGCGGAAACGGAACTGCTCCAGGCGGTGGACCAGGCTTACGAAACGGCGACCAAGCGTTACGTCCAGATCGATGCCGCCCATCCCGCCAGCATCCACCGTCTGCGGCTGGCCTTCAAGAAATTCCGTTATCGCGTCGAGATTATCCATCCCACCCTGCCCGATGTCCCAAAGAACCTGCTCAAGCGCATGCACGACTACCAGTCGCTGATGGGCGAAGTCCAGGACGCGCTTTCCTTCCTGAATTTGTTGGAGGAGACCACCGAGGAAGACTCCTCCTTCGACCCCGAGCCTGCCCGCCGTTATTTCGAGGAACTCCGCGCCGAACGGACCTCCGCCTATCTGGACGACAAAGGGGAATTGCTGGTATTCTGGAGGTCAGCGCCCGACCGACCCTTCCCGTGGCAGACCAGCCCCACATCCAAAGGTGACGCATGACCCTCCCTCCCATCGATACCCCAGTTGCAGACAATCTCGCGCCCCAATTCATCAACCGTGAGCTGGGGCTGCTCGCCTTTCAAAAGCGCGTCTTCGAGGAGGCGCAAAGCGAGAACAATCCCCTGCTCGAACGGGTCAAGTTCATGGCCATCCTCGGCTCGAACATGGACGAGTTCTTCATGGTGCGCGTCTCGGGCATCCGCAAGCAGGTGGAGTCGGGCATCAGCAGCGTCTCCCCCGACGGGCTGACCCCGCGCGAAGAGTTGGCCGCCATCCGCAAGACCTCACTGGATTTGTACAACAACGCCCTGCAACACCTCCAACGCAAGATCCTTCCCAAACTCAACAAGGAAGGCATCCACGTGCTGGATTACGACAAACTGGCCAAGCCGCAAAAGGAACGCGCCGACCATTACTTCCGCGAAGTGATCCACTCGGTGCTTACCCCGCTGGCCGTGGACCCTGGTCATCCCTTCCCGCACATTTCCAACCTCAGTCTGAACCTGGCCATCGTCATCCGCGATAAAAAGGGCAAGGAACGCTTCGCGCGCGTGAAGGTGCCCGATACCCTGCCGCGCCTGATTCCGCTCAAGCGCTCCTCGGGCGGCGTCCGCAAGGATGGGACCGTGCCGCGCCATCATTACTTCGTCTGGCTTGAGCAGCTCATCATCGCCAACGTGGGCCTGCTCTTCCCTGGCATGGAGGTGGTGTCGGCCCATCCCTTCCGCGTGGTGCGAGACGCGGATGTGGAGATCCAGGAACTGGAAGCCGACGACCTGCTCGAGTCGATGCAGCAGAGCATCCGCCGCCGCAAATTCGGGTCGGTGGTGCAGGTGGGCATCTACGAAAGCATGCCCGAGGAGGTGCGAGACCTGCTGCTGGACAACCTCGAAGTGCGGCCGTCCGATTTCTACGTGACGGGCAGTCCGCTGGGTCTGAGCAGTTTCTGGCAGTTGTATGACGCCGTTGAACGGCACGACCTCAAGTTCCCGCCCTACAGGCCGTCCATCCCCAAGCCGTTTCGCCAGGTGGGCCTCACGGGCGACATCTTCGATGTCATCCGCCAGGGGAATATCCTGATCCATCATCCGTATCAATCCTTCGCCCCCGTGGTGGACTTCCTCAACGCCGCCGCGCGCGATCCACAGGTGCTGGCCATCAAGCAGACCCTCTACCGCGTGGGCAGCAACGCGCCCGTGGTGGATGCGCTGCTCGAAGCCTCGGAGCGCGGCAAGCAGGTGGCGGTGCTGGTCGAGTTGAAGGCCCGTTTCGACGAGGAAAGCAATATCGGCTGGGCGCAGAAACTGGAGCAGGTGGGCGTCCATGTGGTATACGGTTTGCTGGGACTCAAGACCCACAGCAAGATCGCCATGGTGATTCGCAAGGAAGGCGAGGGCATCCGCCGCTACGTCCATTTGGCGACGGGCAACTACAACATGGTCACCTCGCGCATCTACGAGGACCTGGGCCTGTTCACCTGCGACGAAGCCGTCGGCGCCGACTCGACCGACCTGTTCAACTACCTGACGGGGTATTCCACCCAGCAGGATTATCGCAAACTGCTGGTGGCTCCCGTCAACCTGCGGCAGCGCCTCGAATCCATGATCCTGCGCGAGACCGAACACGCTCGTCAGGGGCACAAGGCCCATCTCATCCTCAAGACCAACGCTCTTGTCGACCCGCAGATCATCCAGTTGCTGTATCAAGCCTCGCAGTCAGGCGTGCGCGTGGACCTGTTGGTGCGCGGCATCTGCTGCCTTAGGCCAGGCGTCAAGGGCCTGAGCGAGAACATCCGCGTGTTGAGCGTGGTTGGGCGCTACCTTGAGCATAGCCGCATCTATTATTTCCTCAACCAGGGCGCGGAGGAGATCTACATCGGCAGCGCCGACCTGATGCCGCGCAACCTCAACAATCGGGTCGAAGTCGTCTTCCCCATCGAGAATCAGGACCAGATCCGCTACTTGCGCGATGAGGTACTGGGACTCTATCTCAAGGATAATTCCAGCGTCCGCCTGATGAACGCGGACGGCTCCTACAAACGCCTCAAGCCCGACAAAGACGAAAAGGCTCGCAATGTTCAGCATTTTCTGATGGAACGTCACGAAAGGTAATATGAACCGCCCGATCTCCCCATCGCAGAAATTAACCGTCCTCCTGCTGACCCTGGTCCTCGTCGCTGCCTGCGGCGGCGGAGCCGCTGTGTCGCCCGTCCCAGACGATAGCACCGTGGCCACCATGGTGGCCAACACGCTGCAGGCCTACCAGGCACAGGCCACGCCCACATCAGCTTCGACGGCCACCCCCTATCCAACGTTGACCGTTCAACCGTCTGCAACTTTGACCAGCACACCGCCTGTCCCGTCCGTGCGGATCGAATTCATAAAGGGAACCACGCAGACGGTCCTCACGGGGAAGATCCAGGCAGGGCAAACCCTTAGCTACGCCATCTGGGTAGCTGCCGAACAGCCCATGATCATCCAGGTTGACTCGGCCAACCAGGATGCAAAACTGTCCATCCGTGGGGCCAACGGGATCGTACTCCTGCCCGCTTCCTCGAATCAGTCGTATTGGCAGGGCCTGGCTCCCACCAGCCAGGATTATTTCATCGACCTTCAAGGTGGATCCGCCGCCGTGGGCTTCAGCCTGAACCTGACCATCATGGCGCGCATCCGATTCGCCGCGGGTGAGACCCGCACCGTCCTCAAGGGCCTGACCGAGGGCGGGTACGCCGTCTCGTACGTGTTCCACGCCAACCAGGGCCAGAAGATGGACGTCACCCTGAACGTCCCGCCTGACTCGGCCGCCTTGTCCATTTGGGGCTTCGACGACGGTCAACCCTACGCCCGCGCTCAATCGGGCATCACCGATTTCAGCCTCAACCTACCCACTACCCAGGATTACGTGGTGTCGATTGTGCCGTTCGGTGGCACGGCAGTCGAATACAACATGACGGTTCGAATCAAGTAGTGGAAATCTCAACGGCGGACTCTCGAGAGTCCGCCTTTTTTTGCTTGTCAAAATAGAACATTTATTCTATAATCAATTTCATGGACGCGATCGACCGCCTGAAATTGCTTTCCTCGCAGATGACCTTCGAGCCCGATGCGGAACGAGGGGAGAGCGCCGCGCGTCCCGCCTGTTTCAGCCCCAAGGAACGGGACCAGGCCTTCGTCCACCCCGCCCAACTGCCCAACGGGCAGAAGATCATGCTGCTCAAGACCCTGCTGTCCTCGGCTTGTGAGCGCGATTGCTTCTACTGTCCCTTCCGCGCGGGGCGCGACTTCCGCCGCGCCACCTTTAAGCCCGATGAGTTTGCCAACCTGTTCAGCAAACTGACCCAATCTGGCGCGGCCGAGGGCGTCTTCCTCAGTTCGGGGCTGGCCAATGGCGGCATCACCACCCAGGACAAATTGCTCGACACGGCCGAGATCCTGCGTAAGAAGCACGGCTTCCGCGGCTACATCCATCTCAAGATCATGCCCGGCGCAGACAGAGACCAGGTCTTCCGCGCCATGCAACTGGCAGACCGCGTCTCGATCAACCTCGAAGCGCCCAACACGAATCGACTGTCGCGCCTGGCGCCGCATAAGATCTTCCTGGAAGAATTGCTGCGGCCCCTGCGCTGGGTCGAAGAGATCCGCCGCAGCCAACCCGCTCATCTCGGCTGGAAGGGCCGCTGGCCTTCGACCGTCACGCAGTTCGTCGCGGGCGGCGCCGACGAGTCCGACCTCGAACTGCTCACCACCACCCAGTGGCTGCATCAGAACGTGCGCCTGAAACGCGCCTACTTCTCGGCCTTCCATCCCATCCCCGACACCCCGCTTGAAAACAAAGCCGCCGTCGACCCGCTGCGCGAGCATCGGCTGTATCAAGCATCCTTCCTGCTGCGCGATTATGGATTCAACCTGGAAGACCTGCCCTTCACGAGCAGCGAGAACCTGCCCCTGCAAACGGACCCCAAGCTGGCCTGGGCGCAACTGAATTTGATCCACGCCCCGATCGAGATCAACCGCGCCGAGCGGCGCGACCTATTGCGCATCCCTGGCATCGGACCCAAGACCGCCGAGGCGATCCTCTCCGCGCGCAGACAATCCAAAGTCAACGATCTTTCCGCATTGAAAAAGCTGGGAGCGATTGCCGAACGCGCTGCGCCGTATGTGCTCTTGAATGGCAAGCGTCCCGCCATGCAGCCTGCGCTCTTTTGAAGAACTGAAAAGCGGACTTAAGTCCGCTTTCTTTTTACTGAAGATGTATCACACATGCGGCATGTTTACCGCATGTGTTTTTTCTTTACCTTAAAATATAACAATTATTAAGGATAACCCCCTTGTCATCTTTTTCTTGCTTGCTATACTAAACAACATGGTCTTACATAGACCACATGGAAAAAGCAAACAAGGAAAGGATTTCACCAACATGCCAACCGACGTCATTTCAATTCACACTGAGAACAAAGTTCGCAGCCTGGTCGCCCGCCAGGACTTCAAGCGCGGCGATGTCATTTATCAAATCCCCACCGAGAAACTCTCCGACAAGCCCAATCGCTTCACTGTGCAGATGGATCGCAACCTGCATACCGAGGTCGGCAAACTCTCGGCGCTCAACCACTCCTGCAATCCCAATGTCATCCTCGACATGGAAAAGATGGTGGTGGTGGCCTGCCGCGACATCAAAACGGGCGACGAGTTGAGCTTCTTCTACCCGTCCACCGAGTGGGAGATGGCCGCCCCGTTCATCTGCCTGTGCGGATCGCCGAGCTGCATCCACGTGGTGGCAGGCGCGCGCTTCCTGCCGCTTTCCACGCTGGAAAATCACTACCTCAACCGCCACATCCGCGAGATGATGATCGACCTGCTCAACAACACGCAGCGCCACCGACCCTAGGTCCATACCAACAGAACTATCGCATGGAGCGGATGAGTTTTCATCCGCTCCATCGCTTAAACAACAGATTCGGATTTTTGTTGGTCCAGTTCTTAACCCCCTCTAAATTTTCCCGACCTTTTCTCATACAAAATTAAACTACGACCTGTATAGTTACACAATTCTGGTGGAGGTGAAGCATGGATTTCTTTAGTCGTCTGATCACGGCCCTTGCTGTTACTCATCCGCTGCATCCCATGATCGTCCACTTTCCCATCGCGCTGACAGGCGCCGCGGCGTTCTTCATCCTGCTGGCCCTGTGGAAGCGCAGCGCCATGCTCGAACAGGCCGCCTTTGCCAACATCGCCCTGGCCTCGGTCAGTACCCTGGTTGCCGCCGTCACAGGCATGATGGACAACATTTCCAATTACGATGGAGCCGCCCCCAACGCAAGCGTCAAGATCATCCTTGCCAGCCTGTTGCTGATCCTTACCAGCGCCGCCGCGATCCTGCGCCTGCGCAACCCCAACCTGTTTGAAACTCCCTCCAGCAAGCCCTGGTATGTGGCCGCCTATTTCACGAGCTTTGGCCTGGCCGCCGCGCTGGGATTTCTGGGAGGCGTCATCCTGTACGGATTCTAATTTCAACACGAGGAAACATGTCCAAACTTTTTGTCAAGATCCTGTTCGTGGTCATGGCGACTGTCATGGTCGTCACAGCCTGTTCCACCGCCTCTGAGACTCCCACCGCCTACTCCAACCCGTCGACGGCCACCCAGCCGCCTGCCTACACGGACCCATCCTCCGCCACCAGCGCTCCCGCCGCCTCGGGCCCGATCAGCTTTGCTGCGGATATCCTGCCGATCTTCCAGAGCCGCTGCACCAACTGTCACGGCGGGGAGCGCACGGAGAAGGGTCTTGACCTGAAATCCTATGCATCCCTGATGAACGGCTCGGAGCGCGGTCCCGTGGTGGTGGCTGGAGACGCCGCCAACAGCGCGCTGGCCAACTTGATCTCCAGTGGCAAAATGCCCAAGCGCGGACCCAAGCTCACCCCGGAACAGGTCCAGTTGGTCATCGACTGGATCAACCAGGGCGCGCTCAACAACTGATCACACGAAACACAAAACGCCAGCCTTGCGGCTGGCGTTTTCATTTTCGGGTTCTTACAAAGTCAGGCTTGTTCCTGACTCTTCAATTGCTTGTACGCACCCACCCACGGCGTGCCCAGGCGGTGATTTGGACCGACCTCCACCTTGTTCAACTTGGTGGCGATCTGCGGCATGAGCAGGGCCACTGTGCCCCAATCGTCGATCAACACGGCATTTTTCATCTTTGCAGCAGTCGTGCCCGCCCACATCCATTCCATGCGGAACTTGTCGGCCTTGACCCAGTAGTCGCGCTTCTCCCAGGCGGTCACCGAGGCGTCGATGCCCTCGGCGATGGACTCAAGGGCCAGGGCGATGAAAGCAGCCAGGTCACGGGAAACAGGCCCAGGTTCAGATTGAGCGGCTAGTTGACGGAGGGCCAGCACGATGGCCTTGGTCAGGCGGGTGCGTTCTTTTCCAGCGGATTCGGGGTTGATGACGCGGCTCAAGGGTTCTCTCCAGGTACAGGGTTCAAGTGCGCGATTATACCGCAATGTTGACGTCCCCTTCTGCGTCGCTTATAGAATACCCGCAGTTGAGAATTGCGCTCTCCACTCTTTGCAAAAGCGCAATTCTCAACCGAGTGCGGTATAATCGGGCCGCCAACTGGACGTCAAGGGGACGTGCTGGAATTGGCAGACAGGCATGACTTAGGATCATGTGCCGCAAGGCGTGAGGGTTCGATTCCCTCCGTCCCCACAAAAAACTGTCCAAAGACATAAACTCGAAGGGAACTCGAACTTTGAACATCGAAAAACAAATTCTGGATGACCATCAGGCCAAACTGGTCGTGGATGTCGACAAGGAACAACTGGAAACCTTCAAGCGCCGCGCCGCCCGCAAGCTGGCCGAGCGTGGAAAGATTCCCGGCTTCCGCCCGGGCAAGGCTCCGTACAACATCATCGCCCGCACCTTCGGCGAGGAAGCCATCACCGAGCAGGCCATCGAAATGCTGATGGACGATATCTATCCCAAGGTGCTCGAAGAGGCCAAAGTTGAACCTGCTGCCGCGGGCTCGCTGGAAAACGTGGATACCCAGGGCGAGACGCCCAAATTCACCTTCCGCGTGCCGCTGGCCCCCGAAGTGGACCTGGGCGATTATCACTCGATCCGCCTGCCTTACGAGTGGACCGCCCCCGACCAGGCCGAGGCCGACAAGGCCCTCGAAGACCTGCGCCAGATGTATGCCTCGACCGAGACCGTTGACCGTGAAGTGCAGGTCGGCGACTACGTCCTCGTGGACGTGAAGGGTTCCTATGCCTCCAAGCTGAAGGAAGGCGAAGAGGACAAGAGCGCGGGCCTTTCGCGCACGGGCTTTGCCACCTTCGTCCGCGAAGAGGACCGCGACGAGGAATGGCCGTACAAGGGCTTCAACAAGGAATTGGTCGGCCTGAAATCAGGCGACAGCAAGACGGTCAAACACAAGTACGCCAAGGACGATGCCGATGAGGCCCTGCAGGGCAAGACGGTCAACTTCGAAGTGACCGTCAAGACCGTGCGCGGCGTGATCCTGCCCGACCTCGACGATGACTTTGCCAAGCAGGTCGGCGCGGGTGAGACGATCGACGCCCTCAAGGAAGCTGTGGCCCGCGACGTGGAGAACCGCTCCCGCGCCGAGTACGACGACAAATACTTCGTCGAACTGATCGAGAAGATCAAGGAAGGCGCGACCCTCAAATATCACCAGCATTCCCTCGAACACGAGGGTGAGCATGTGCTGGATGAACTTCAGCAGCGTTTGGCCCAGCAGGGCATGGATCTGGCCACCTACTTCAAGCTGCGCAACACCACGCAGGAAAAGTTCACGGAAGAGGAAGTGCTTCCCGTGGCCAGGAAGCGGCTGGAACGCTCGCTCATCCTGGATGAGATCATCCGCAAGGAAGGCATCCAGGTCGATAACGCCGCCCTGGACGCCGAGTTCGGCCAGACCCTGACCGAGCTGCAAATGCAGGGCATGAACCTGAACGAGCTGCGTGGCGGCCGCAAGGGTCAGCAGCAACTGGCCCAAGCCGTGGCGATGGAATCGGCTACACGTGTGCTCACCCGCCGCGCCCTGGATATGATCAAGTCCATTGCGATGGGTGAATACAAACCCTTCGAGGTTCCCGCCGAAAGCGCTGAAGCGGCTCCCGAAGCCGAGGCCCAGCCCGAGGGCGAATCCTCCGAGGAAAAGCCCGAATAACGGAAACCTGATTGGGGCGACGGGATACGTCGCCCCAATAAATTACGTGTAGAAAATTAACAAAATTCCAATAGACTGCGGTTATCATGGTCAAAATTTGGAGGCACACATGATCCCTGATTTTAAGAATGTCATCCCAATGGTGATCGAATCGTCGGGCCGCGGGGAACGCGCGTACGACATCTATTCACTGCTCCTCAAGGAACGCATCATCTTCCTTGGCACGCCCATCGACGACCAGGTGGCCAACCTGATCGTGGCGCAATTGCTGTTCCTCAACCATGAAGACCCCGACCGCGAAATTCAGATGTACATCAACTCGCCTGGCGGTGTGATCTATGCGGGCCTGGCGATCTACGACACAATGCAGATGATCTCCAACCCGATCAGCACCGTGGCCGTCGGCGTGACCGCGTCCTTCGGGACCGTGCTTCTGACCGCTGGCACAAAGGGCCGCCGCTTCGCCCTGCCGAATGCGACCATCCACATGCACCAGCCGCTGGGTGGCGCACAGGGTCAGGCCACCGACATCGAGATCCAGGCCAAGCAGATCCTGCGCCTGAAGGCCCTGCTGAACGGCGTCATGTCGAAGCACACGGGCCAGCCGCTCGAAGTCATCGAGCGCGACCTGGACCGCGACTACTACCTGGATGCCCGCCAGGCCGTGGAATACGGTCTCGTGGACCAGGTGCTTGAGATGCCTGAGAAGGTCAAGTAAAGTTTAGCCAGACAGACAAGCCCGTCGAGAATTCGGCGGGCTTTTTGATTGCAGGCGTTATAATCGTCCATTGGAGGCCGTATGACTTTTTCCATCGTAGCATGTGACTTGAAAGAACAGGCCTGGGGCGTGGCCGTGGCGTCGAAGTTTCCCGCGGTGGGCGCGGTGGTGCCGTGGGCGCAGGCCCAGGTCGGCGCTGTGGCGACCCAGTCCTTTGCCAATACATCCTTCGGTCCGCGCGGACTGGAGTTGATGCACTCGGGCCTGTCGGCGGACGAGGTGCTGATGCGCCTGCTGGATAACGACCCCGAGCGCGAGCTGCGCCAGGTGGGGCTGGTGGACGCCAAAGGCAAAGCCGTCAGTTTCACGGGCCTGGGTTGTTTCGACTGGGCAGGCGGCGTGACGGGTAAGGGCTACGCCATCCAGGGCAACATCCTCAAGAGCGCCCGCGTCGTACCTGCCATCGAAAAGAAATTCCTGAGCGCCAAAGGTGACCTGGCAACCCGACTCCATGCGGCGCTGCTGGCTGGGGACCGCGCAGGCGGCGACCGCCGTGGGCGTCAGTCCGCCGCCATGTACGTGGTCAAGCCGCAGGGCGGATACGGCGGCTACACTGACCGTTGGATCGACTACCGCGTGGACGACCATCCCGACCCCGTGGCACGTCTCGGCGAATTGCTCGAAATGCACGATCTGTACTTCGACAAGAGTCCTGAGAGTGAACGCGTGACACTCAAAGGAAAGAACCTTCAGCGAATGCAGGTTATCCTGCGTGAGTTGGGCTATTTGAAGTCCACGCCTTCGGGCGCCTTCGACCCCGCTACACAAAAGGCCTTCACGGCCTTCATCGGCAACGAAAACTTCGAGGAACGCGCCGACCCGTCTGCTGGCTGGGTCGACCGTCCCGTGTTGAAATACATCTTCAAGAAATTCGAGACTCGATAAATGCAGCTATCCCACATCCAAGCCCTCATCCTCGACATGGACGGCGTCCTCTGGAAAGGCGACGCGCCCATCGGCGACCTGGCCGAGATCTTCGCCCGCGTCCGAGCGCAGGGATTGAAATTCGTCTTTGCCACCAATAATGGCACCCGCACCGTCGACCAGTATGTCAACCGCATGAAAGGCTTCGGCGTGGAGGTTGAGCCGTGGCAGGTGGTCACCTCGGCACAGGGCGTGGCGCATCTTGTCGCGCAGAAATTCCCGCGCGGCAGCAAGGTCTTCGTCATCGGCGAGGACGGTGTCCGCCAGGCATTGGAGGAAAAAGGTATCGAGGTCTTGTCCGTCGAGCGCGCCACGGAAGGCCAGGCGTTGGTCATGGGCATCGAGCGCAGCATCACGTTCCAAAAGATGGTCGAGGCCACGCTGCTGGTACAGAACGGCGCCCCGTTCTACGCCACCAACCCCGACAAGACCTTCCCCACCCCGCGCGGAGAGATCCCAGGGGCGGGGGCATGGCTGTCGGTGGTCATCACCGCCACCAAAGTCGAGCCGATCGTGGCGGGCAAGCCGTCGCCGCATCTGATGGAGATCGCGCTCGAGCGCCTCGGCACGACCAAAGCCGAAACCCTGGTGGTGGGCGACCGCCTCGAAACGGACATCGCCGCAGGGCAGGCCGTGGGCTGTCCCACCGCCCTGGTGTTGAGCGGCGTCAGCAAACGCGAAGAAGCCGCAGCCTGGACTCCCGCCATCGACGTCATCACGGCGGACCTGTCCACGCTGGTGGACCTGTTGAAGTGACTCCCGTGCCGACCCTGATCTACGATCTCGACCTGTCCGCCCTGAGCAACCTGCTTCAATCCTGGGGCGAACCTGCCTACCGCGCCAGGCAAATCTGGCAGGGGTTGTATCAACATTTATACAACTCGCCCGAGCAGTTCACCAGCCTGTCCAAATCACTGCGTGAACGCATGGCCGCGGAGTTGACCTTCCTCCCGTTCACGGTGAAGACCTATCTCGACTCGTCGGATGGGTTCACGCGCAAGACTCTCTTCGAACTGCCCGACAGCAACCTGATCGAAGCCGTGTTGATGCGCTATGGCGATCCCGCGGATAGCCCTCACCCCAACCCCTCTCCCAGTGGGAGAGGGCCAAAGCTGCGCCGCACGTTGTGCATCTCCACGCAGGCGGGCTGCGCGATGGGCTGCGTCTTCTGCGCCACGGGCCAGTTGGGTTACAAGCGCAACCTGACCAGCGGCGAGATCGTCGCGCAGGTGATGTACTACGCCCAAATGCTCAAGCCGCAGGACGAGGTCGTGACCAACGTGGTCTTCATGGGCATGGGCGAACCCTTCCACAATTACGACAACACCCTGGCCGCCGTGGACCGCCTCAACGATGCCGACGGCTATAACTTCGGCGCGCGCCGCATGACCATCTCGACCGTGGGCCTGGTCCCGCAGATTCGGCGCTTCGCCGACGAGCAGCGACAGGTCAACCTGGCCATCTCTCTGCATGCTGCCGAGGACGAAGAACGCCTGGCCATCATGCCCGTCAACAAACGCTACAAGATCGACGAAGTGCTCGACGCCTGCCGCTACTACGTCGACAAGACCCACCGCCGCGTGACCTTCGAGTGGGCGCTCATCAGCGGTGTCAACGACACGCCCGAGGTGGCGCGCAAGCTGGCCGCCCGTCTCAAGGGACTGCTGTGCCACGTCAACGCCATTCCGCTCAACCCGACGGCGGGGTACGCAGGCCAGGCCACTGACCGCGAACGCGCCGAGCTCTTCAAGCAGACGCTCGAGCAGGCGGGCATTCCCTGCACCATCCGCATGCGGCGCGGCATCGACATCCAGGCGGGCTGCGGTCAACTGGCGGGCGCGGTCGGTAAGTGAGTGCGTCGGCTTGATGCCTGTGCTATAATTAATTCATGGCAACGCCCACCAACGAACCCATCCCCCCGCAGGAAACACCTACTCCCCCCACCCCAGAGGAACTCGCCGCCCGCGCCGAAGCCGAGCGCCAGCAGCGCAACATGGTCATCACCATTGGGTCCATTGTTGTGCTTATCTTGATCCTTTTAGGTGTGTCGCTCTATTTCCTGCTTCGCCCGCAAACCGCAGCTGAAGATGTGAGCCGCATCCGCGATGTCTTTATCATCGTCGTGGCGCTTGAATCTCTGCTGATCGGCGTGGCCATGATTGTGCTAATGCTGCAATTAGCCAGTCTGATCAATTTGTTGCAAAACGAAGTCAAGCCCATCCTGCGCGCCACTAATGACACGGTCAACAACCTGCGCGGCACGGCTGAATTCCTGGGCGAGAACGTGGTCGAACCCGTCATCAAATTGAACGGCTATTTGGCTGGCTTGCAACGTGTGTTAGAATTAATGGGACTAAAGAAATAATCCGAAAAGCACAAAAAGGAGAACAACATGTCTGACCGTGATGAGTTTGGTGCATTTCTGGTTGGCTTCATCGTAGGCGGCCTGACGGGCGCTGTCGTGTCCCTGCTGTTTGCCCCCCAGTCTGGCGAAGAGACCCGCGCCCTGATCAAGGACAAGAGCATCGAGTTGCGCGACAAGGCTGGCGTCACCGCTGAAGAGGCCATCGCCCGCGCCGAGGCTGCCGCCGCAGAGGCCCGCGCCCGCGCCGACGAACTCGCCAAGCAGTTGGGCGAACGCGGCAAGATCGCTCTCGAAGACGCCCGCGCCAAGGGCAAGGAAGCCATCGACCGCGGCAAGGTGGCGGTGGAATCCATCCGCAAGCCGAAGAAGAGCGAAGGCGAAGCACCCGCCGCCTAGGCCCTCCCTCGAACGATCCAGGGTTTGACTTCGGTCAAACCCTCTTTTTTTTGCCATGCTCATCACCCGTTTTCTGCGTATCTTTTTTCAGTGGTTGTACCACCCGCTGGCTTTCACCTACGACCTCGTTGCGGCAACCGTTTCCTTCGGACGCTGGAACGGCTGGGTACGGGAGGTGCTGCCCCACGCGCGGGGGACGCGGGTGCTGGAAATGGGACACGGCCCAGGCCACCTGCAACGCTCCCTGCTGGACCTCGGGCTGGCTCCCGTTGGACTGGATGAATCCGCCCAGATGGGTCGCCTCGCCAAAGCCCGCTTGCAAAAGATCGGCTACGCGAAAATCAATCTTGTGCGCGGTCTGGCCCAGTTCCTGCCCTTCCCCAACGGGCACTTCGACACGCTCCTCTCCACCTTCCCCTCGGAATACATCTTCGACCCGCAGACCCTGTCTGAGGCGCGGCGCGTCCTCCATGACGGAGGCAGGCTGGTCGTCCTGCTTGCGGCCTGGCCGCAGAATCCGCTGCTCGGGTGGCTGTTCCGTGTCACAGGGCAGAGTCCTGCCGAGGCGCTGGAGAGCATCCAGGAAGGGCTGAGCGCGCCTTTCGTCGAGGCGGGATTCGAGGTGGAGATCCAGAC
>CAZGFR010000077.1:0-8560 GCA_964524485.1 uncultured Anaerolineaceae bacterium
GAGCAAAACACTGGCGATCAGCAGCAGGCTGAGCACAGTCCAGAGAGACTTTTTCATTCTCTTACTCCTCTTGAAAGTGAAATAGATGGTGATTTCCCTTGCGGGATGTCGTTTGGTTCAATTCTGATGCCTCTGTGTTTTGCGTACCACCTCCTTCCATGGAAAGGTTATCGGATGGCTTCCTCGGTGCTGGCGTCGAAGATATGGAAGTTGTCCATATCGAACATCACCTGCGCCTGCTGGCCCACGCGCAACTTCGAGCGCGGGTCGACGCGGGCGACGAAGGTGTTCTTGCCACTAACCAGGTACAGGAAGATCTCATTGCCCATCAACTCGGTCACGTCCACCTTGACGGCCACCTTCTCCGCGTCGATGTTCAGCGGGACGAAGTCGGCGTCATGGATGTTCTCAGGACGGATGCCGAAGATGATGTCTTTATCCACATGTTGCTTGTAGGGGGCCACCTTGGCGGCGGGGATCGGGACCACGAAGTCTCCGGTGTCGACGACGATCTTGTCCCCATCTTTGCGCAGTTTGCCGGCAAAGAAGTTCATGGCCGGGGAGCCGATGAAGCCCGCCACGAACAGGTTGCCAGGGCGGTCATACAGGTTCTGCGGGGTGTCGATCTGCTGCAGCCTGCCCTTGTTAATGACCGCGATGCGGGAGGCCATGGTCATGGCCTCGGTCTGGTCGTGCGTGACGTAGATGAAAGTCGTTTCCAGACGCTGGTGCAGTTTGCTGATCTCGGCGCGCATCTGGACCCTGAGTTTGGCGTCCAGGTTGGAGAGCGGCTCGTCGAAGAGGAAGACCTTCGGCTCGCGCACGATGGCGCGTCCCACCGCCACGCGCTGGCGCTGGCCGCCCGAGAGTTGGCGCGGCTTGCGCTGCAGTAGGTCGGTGATGCCGAGCACTTCGGCGGCTTCCGTCACGCGGCGTTTGATCTCGTCCTTGTTCACCTTACGGAGTTTCAGGCCGAAGGCCATATTGTCGTACACCGTCAGGTGCGGGTACAGGGCATAGGACTGGAAGACCATGGCAATGTCGCGGTCCTTGGGGGCCACATCATTGACGACCCGGTCGCCAATCTTGATCTCGCCGCTGGAGATCTCTTCGAGACCTGCCAACAGGCGGAGCGCGGTGGTCTTGCCGCAACCCGACGGCCCGACCAACACAAGAAACTCTTTGTCGTCAACATGGAAATTCATGTTATCGACAGCAGCCATGTCCCCGAATTTCTTGAACACATTTTCGTACGTTACACTTGCCATGAGAATCCTCCAGTCGAGAAAGTATAGTGACCTGATTATACTCTCGTCGGGTTGTTATGGATTAGGCTAATTTTCAATTAAGATTCTTCTCATCCGCAATGCGGTGCAAGGCGATGGAGATGGCCTGCACGAGGGCGCCCATGCCGATCGAACGGCGACCCAGCAGGGCGGTGGTGATCTGCATGGTGTTGACCGACCCGGGCAAACTGCGCCGTTTGACCTCGCGCCGCACCGGTTCGAGGAACAGGTCCCCGATCTGCGCCACGCCGCCGCCGACCACCACCATGTTCGGGTTGATCAGGTTGACCAGACCCGCCAGGGCCACGCCCAACTGGGCGCCGGCCTCGGCGATGATCTGCTGCGCCGTCAGGTCGCCGCGACGGGCCTCATCAGCCACGTTTTTGGCGGTGATCTGGTCCCGCTTGATATGGGCCAGTTGGGTCGGCTGGTTCTTCGCCACAGCCTCACGCGCTAGGCGGGCGATGGCTGTGCCGCTGGCAAAGGTCTCCAGGCAGCCGCGGTTCCCGCAGGTGCAGAGGGTGCCGTTGGGATCGATTGTTAAGTGCCCGATTTCACCGGCCGAGCCGGTCGCGCCGCGATAGATGTGTCCGTCCAGCAATAGGCCCGCACCCACGCCCGTCCCGACTTTGATGTAGGCCAGGTTGGCTGCGGAGCGCGCCGCGCCGTACGCCCATTCACCGACTGCGCCCAGCTCGGCATCATTATTCAACGAGACGGGGCAGTTCCAGCGTTTTTCCAGCGTGGTGCGGATGGGGTAGCGGTCCCAGCCCGGCATGATGGGTGGGGCTACCACCATGCCCGCCTCCGACATGATCGGACCGGGCACGCCCACTCCGATGGCCAGCAGGTCGCTGAGCTCGATGCCTGCCAGCTTGACGGTCTCCCGCAGGAGCGTGTCCGCCTGGTCCAGGCAGACCACGGGACCATCGGCAATGTTAAAGGGCACTTCCTTCTCTGCGATCACGTGCGCCGCGCAATTGGCCACCAGGATCGTGAGGTGCGTGGCGCCCATATCCACGGCTGCCACAAATCCGCTCTGGGGATTGATCTCCAGGGTGATGGCAGGGCGTCCCGCATTGGACAGGCGGCTGTTCGTCTCGCGGATCACGCCGCTTTCCATCAAGTCGTTCACGATCACCGTGAGCGCCGCGCGGGTCAGGTTCATGCGCTGGGCCAGCTGTACGCGCGAAATGCCGCCTGGCGTGAAACGAATCAAATCCAGGGCGGCATGTTTGTTAACATTCTTTACATTTTTTGTTGGAATGTAACTGAAATAGGTGCTCACAATGCATTCTTACGCCTTTTTTGGCTCAACTTTGTTAACAATAATAGCACTATTTTAAATTTTGTCAAGTACATTAACTATGTATTAATAAAAAAGCCCCGGGTCCACACGGACCCGGGGCTTGATTCCGCTTGCGGAGTCTGGTTTAGCCCTTCAGCGCAGCCCAGCCAGCATATTTGGCCGCGTTGCCGAGTTCCGCTTCGATGCGCAGAAGCTGGTTGTACTTGGCCACACGGTCCGAACGGGCAGGGGCGCCGGTCTTGATCTGGCCGGTGTTGAGCGCCACGGCCAGGTCGGCGATGGTGGCGTCCTCGGTCTCGCCCGAGCGGTGCGAGGTGACGGCGCGCCAGCCGGCGCGGTGACAGGTTTCCACGGCCTCGATGGTCTCGGTCAGCGAACCGATCTGGTTGAGCTTGACCAGCAGGGCGTTGGCGGCATTATCCTTGATGGCGCGGCGGACGCGTTCAGGGTTGGTCACCAGCAGGTCGTCGCCCACGATCTGGATCTGGCTGCCCATCTTCTGGGTCATCAACTGCCACGACGCCCAGTCGTCCTGGGCCAGGCCGTCTTCGATGGAGACGATGGGATAGTCCTTGACCCACTTGGCCCAGAACTCGACCATTTGCTCGCCGGTCAGTTTCTTGCCTTCTTTACGCAGGTTGTAGAGCTTGGTGTCTTCTTCATATAGTTCGGAGGCGGCGGGATCGAGCGCGATGGCCACGTCCTTGCCGCGGCCAGCCTTGAAGCCCGCCTTTTCGATGGCGGTCAGGATGACTTCCACGGCCTCGTTATTGGCCTTGAGCGAGGGAGCGTAACCGCCCTCGTCGCCGACCAGGGTCACGTAGCCCTTTTCCTTCAGCACGGACTTGAGCGCGTGGTAGATCTCCGCGCCCCAGCGCAGGCCTTCCGCGAAGGACGGCGCGCCGAACGGCATGACCATGAACTCCTGCATGTCGGTCGACTGCCAGGCGGTGTGCGCGCCGCCGTTGAGGATGTTCATCATCGGGACAGGCAGCACGTGGGCATACACGCCGCCGATGTAACGGTACAGCGGCATGCCGAACGAGTTGGCGGCCGCCTTGGCCGCAGCCAGGCTCACGCCGAGGATGGCGTTCGCGCCCAGCTTGGACTTGTTGGGGGTGCCGTCCAGTTCGAGCAGGGCCGCGTCGATGTCTTTCTGCTCGGCAGCGTCGAAGCCAAACAACTCATCAGCGATGGGGCCGTTGATGTTGGCCACGGCCTGGCTCACGCCCTTGCCGAGGTAGCGCTTCTTGTCGCCGTCGCGCAGTTCGAGGGCCTCGTGCACGCCCGTCGAGGCGCCCGAGGGGACCGCCGCGCGGCCCCATGCGCCGTCCGCCAAAACCACCTCCACCTCCACGGTGGGGTTGCCGCGCGAGTCAAGCACCTCGAGCGCGGAAATGCTTTCGATCATTGTGTCCATAGGAAACTCCTGGGGTTAATATCTCAGAATCGTGACCTGCCTGAAGTCCGCAGGTCGGCTCTGTAGAATGCTGGGCTCAAGTATAATCGCATTTTGTCTGGATGATCCTACTTAATGATAAATTGCACGAAGCTCGCACAAACTGGTCAAAACTTTCTCTGCGCCCTTTCGTATAGGGAGTAACTTTATGGACACCCAGGATGTAGACCCGAGGGATCGCAAGCGCTACTTTTTTCAAGATACCTCATTCCGTCGATCCATGGTGGCTTTATTGACGGGCCTCTCGCGTCCCTTCATGAAACTGGATGTGCGCGGACTGGAGCATCTGCCGCTCGATGGCGCGGTGGTGCTGGTTGCCAATCACGTCACCAACTTCGACGTGTTCCCGATGCAGATCTCCCTGCCGCGTCCGATTTTCTACATGGGCAAAGCCGAATTGTTCAAGGTCGGCATTGTGGATGCAGTCTTCCGCCGCATGGGCGCTTTTCCTGTCTATCGCGGCGAAAAGGATCAGTGGGCCATGCGTCATGCGGCGCGCATCCTTGAGCACGGTCAGATGCTGGGGATGTTCCCCGAGGGGACGCGCTCCAAAGGCAAAGGATTGGGCGTGGCCAAGACAGGCGCCGCGCGCCTGGCCATCGATGCGAATTGCCCGATCGTACCGATGGCGCTGATCGGCTCGGACCGCTTCTTCAGGCAGCTTCCACGTCCCAACACCGTGACCGTCAGCCTGCTCCCGCCCATCCTGCCAACCCCTGACGATACGCCGCTCTCGCTCACCGACCGCGTCATGTTCTCGCTGGCCTCTGCTTTGCCAGTTGATATGCGCGGAGTGTATTCAGAATTGCCAAAAGGATTTAAAATCCAGTGACTTCATCCAAGGAGAGATAAAGGTGGAAGGACTATTCCAGATCGAAAACATCATAGCTCTTGTCACGTTAGTGGTGCTCGAACTTGTACTCGGCGTGGACAATGTGATCTTCATTTCCATCCTGGCAGGCAAATTGCCAGTGGAGCAGCAGAGCAGGGCGCGCATGACGGGCATCGCCCTGGCGGTAATTACCCGTATTCTGCTCTTGTTATCCCTGTCATGGATTATTCATCTTGAAGACCCCTTTTTCTTCCTCCCGTGGTTTGGCGGAGAATCCCTGGGGATTTCGGGCCGCGACCTGATTCTGTTGGTGGGTGGTCTGTTCCTGCTGTGGAAGGCTACGCATGAGATCCATCAGAAGTTGGAAGGCGTGGAGGGGCAGGCTTCGGCCAAGGTCAAAGCCGCCTTCTGGAGCGTCATCATCCAGATCATGCTGCTCGATATCGTTTTCTCGCTCGATTCGGTCATCACCGCGGTGGGCATGGTGGATGAGATTCTGATCATGATCATCGCTGTTGTTGCAGCGGCGGGTGTGATGATCTTTGTGTCGGGCCCTCTGGGTGATTTCGTGGAGCGTCATCCGACGATCAAAATGCTGGCTTTAAGCTTCCTGTTGATGATCGGTTTCACCCTGATCGTTGAGGGCCTACACCAGCATATTCCCAAGGGGTACGTCTATTTTGCGATGGGGTTCTCGGTCTTCGTGGAGATCCTGAACCTGCGCATGCGTAAAAATGAAGTTCGTCCCGTTAGCTTGCGCGGACCATACAAGGCGAAAAAACAGACTGCCCTGGCGTTGGCCACTGAAGGTGGAGCAGGTGTGATGGAAGTGCCTGTCCAGGCGAAACCCCTGGCTGCCAAACCGAAGAAAGCTAATACGTCGAATAAGAAAAAGAAGAAATAAGACGAAAACAGGCGGGTCGCAGACCCGCCTGTTGTTTTTATGCGGGGATTACTTCTTCGCGCGTTCCTTGGCCGCTTTGACAAGCCCCATGAATAACGGATGCGGGGTCATCGGGCGCGAGAGGAACTCGGGGTGGAACTGGCTGCCGACCATGTAGGGGTGGTCGGCAAGTTCGGCGATCTCCACCAGCTTGCCATCGGGGGAGAGGCCCGAGAAGACCATGCCCTTCTTCTCGAACTGCTCACGATAGGCGTTGTTGAACTCGAAGCGGTGGCGGTGACGCTCGTCCACGCGGGGGACGCCATAGGCGGCGGCGGCCTTCGTCCCTTTCTGGAGCTGGCATGGGTACAGGCCCAGGCGCATGGTCCCGCCCATGTCGGTGATCGAGCGCTGGTCCAGCATCAGGTCGATGACGGGGTGTTCCGTCGCGCGGTCGAACTCCGAGGAGTTGGCGTCCTCCATGTCGAGCACGTTGCGGGCAAATTCCACGCACATCACCTGCATCCCCAGACACAGCCCGAGGTAGGGGACTTTCTTTTCGCGGGCATAGCGCGCCGCCAGGATCTTGCCCTCGATGCCGCGTGAGCCGAAGCCGCCAGGTACGATGACGCCGTCGGCGCCTTCGACCACATCCCAGCCCTTATCCTTTTCGAGGTCGGCCGAGTGGACCCAGGCGATGTCGACCTCCACGCCGTTGGCCAGCGCGGCGTGCTTGACGGCCTCACGCACCGACATGTAGGCATCCTGTAATTCGACGTACTTGCCGACCAGCGCGATCTTGACCGAGGGCTTGGGCTTGCGGACCTCGTCCACCAGTTTCTTCCACGGTTTCATGTTCGGTTTCTGCCTGGCGGTCAGGCCAAGCTTTTCCACCATTAAGTCGCCGACGCCGCGTTTCTCCAACATCAGCGGGACCTCGTACAGCACGCCCGCCGTCTCCATCGGGATGACGGCCTTCTTTTCCACGTCGCAGAACAGGGCGATCTTCTCGCACAGACTCTCGTCGATGGGGTCGTCGGCGCGGGCAATGATGAAATTGGGCGAGATGCCGATCGAGCGCAAAGCCGCCACCGAGTGCTGGGTGGGCTTGGTCTTCATCTCGCCTGTCGCGCCGATGGTCGGCAGCCAGGTGACGTGGACGAACAGGCAGTTCTCGCGTCCCACCTCGTTGCGGAGTTGACGCAGCGCTTCGAGGAACGGCTGCGACTCGATGTCGCCGACCGTGCCGCCGATCTCCAGGATGACGATCTCTGCGCCCGTCTCTTTGGCGGCCAGCCCGACCCGACGCTTGATCTCGTTGGTGATGTGCGGGATGACCTGGATGGTACCGCCCAGGTAGTCGCCGCGGCGCTCCTTCGCGATGACCTCGGCATAGACCTGGCCCGTGGTGAAGTTGCTGACGCGGCTCAGGCGAATGTCGATGAAGCGCTCGTAGTGGCCCAGGTCCAGATCGGTTTCTGCGCCGTCGTCCAGCACGTACACCTCGCCGTGTTGGTACGGGCTCATCGTCCCAGGGTCCACGTTGATATAGGGATCCAGCTTCTGCACGGCCACCTTGAAGCCGCGTTCCTTGAGCAGCAGGCCCGTCGCCGCGGCGGTCACGCCCTTGCCAACCGAACTGACCACGCCGCCCGTGAAGAATAAATATTTGGTCGTCATCTATTCACCTCTCATGTCGTTAACAAAGTCGATGGGGAGGGCGTTTCGGCCCTCCCCATCGGGGATTCCTTCGTTTATTGCCAGAGAAACTTGTACCTGCTCATCCGACCAGCTTGACCAGGTCTTCCGCGGCGCGCCGCATTTCGAGGAAGATCAAGCCCAGTTTGGCTTCGTGACGGGCCAGGGCGGTCAACACGGCTTCTTCGCCGATGGAGGTCAGCACAATGGCGCCCGCGTTGCCCTTGATGTAGACCTGTTCCAGGCCTTTGCGGCCCAGCTCGCCCGAGATGCGTTCGCCCAGGCTGAGCATGGCCGCCGACATGGCCGAGACGCGGTCCTCTTCCACTTCCTGCGGAAGGGCCGAGGCCATGATCAACCCGTCCACCGACACGACGGCCGAAGCTTCGATGTCGGGCGCGGAAGCCTGCATGGATCGCAGGCGGTCAACCATTTGCTCGGATCTGGATTTTGCCATAAAACGGTCTCCTGGGAGGATTTCTGCCTTAGTTTACCATAGTCCAGACGGACTTCGGAAGTATTTCTCTCACCAAACCCGAAAAAGTTGACCCGCCTTTTCCTTCGTGATAGACTTACCTGTTCGACTTATGCGATTCTTCAGCGTTCTTCAGGCCTTTTTGCTGGTCTTTGCCCTGCAGCAGGGCGCTCCTGCCATTTCCGCGCCCGTGGCGGGCCAAACCCTGAGCGGGCAGGTCTCCGTCGTCGGCACGGCAGACGCGCCCAACTTCGCCTCCGCCGAACTGACCTTCGCCTACGCCGCCGACCCGACGGGCACCTGGTTTCCGCTCGCGCGGCTGACCCAGCCCGTGCAGGAGTCCACGCTGGCCGCCTGGGACACGACCCAGATCAGCGACGGCGAGTACAGCCTGCGCCTGCGCGTCTACTCGCAGGACGGCACCTTCCAGGACTTCACCGTGACGGGGTTGCAGGTGCGGAACAGCGCTCCGCCCGCCACCCCGACCTCTGCGCCCGCGACCTCCCAACCTGCGGAAGTGGTTCCTGCCTCTACGGAAGAGTCGCCGCTGGTGGTCGAATCCGCGCCCGCGCCGACGGTCACGCCTGTCCCCGTTTCCTCCAGCGGACCCACGCCCCA
>CAZGFR010000077.1:8660-14954 GCA_964524485.1 uncultured Anaerolineaceae bacterium
CGCCCGCGCCGACGGTCACGCCTGTCCCCGTTTCCTCCAGCGGACCCACGCCCCAACCGCTGCCCGCCAACCCCGCTGCCCTCCGCGTGGACCAGATCAACTTCTATCTCATCCGCGGCGCGCTGCTGGCTTTTGCTATATTCGTTGTACTGGGCCTCTTCCTCCGCCTCCGCCGCAACTAACCAAATTCCACTTTCCACTATGCCCGAACCCTTCCTTCTCGTTGGCCTCGGCAACCCTGGCCGTGAATACAAAGACAACCGTCACAACGTCGGCTTCATGGCCATTGACCGACTGGTCGTGCGCCTGAACGCGCGCGGCATGAAATTGCAGTCCAAGGCCATTGTGGTCACGGCCACGTACGAAGAGCGCAAGCTGATTCTCGCCAAGCCGCAGACCTTCATGAATCTCTCGGGACAATCCGTGCAGGGACTGGCGCACTTCTACAAGGTCCCGCTCACCAACCTGATGGTGCTCTCCGACGACCTCGACATCCCGTTCGGCACCATCCGCATCCGCGCCTCAGGCGGCGCGGGTGGACAGCGCGGCATGGCGTCCACCATCGAACGCCTCGGCACCCGAGACTTCCCACGCCTGCGCATCGGCATCGGCCGTCCGCCTGGCCGCATGGACCCCGCCGCTTACGTTTTGCAGGATTTCCCCAAAGACGAAGCCAGCCTCCTGTCTGACGTCCTCGACCACGCCGCCGACGCCGCGCTGGAGTTCGTGGTCAAGGGGCTGAATGCGTCCATGAATAAGTTCAACGGTTCCGCGATCGACTAACCTATGCAATCCCTGCTTCAAGCCATTCGAGACCTCTCTGCCTACCAGACCTTGCTGACTGATGTCCAGTCTGGCAAGTCCACGCCTGCGCTCAGCCTGCATCGCTCGGCGCGGCTGCCTGTGCTGGCCGCCCTGCACGCGGACCTGAACCAGCCCATCGTGCTGGTCACTGACCGCGCGGACCATGCGCTGGCTCTGTTCGACGAGTTGGGATTCTGGCTCAAGTCGCCGCGCTTTCTGTTCGGAGAGCCGAATCCGCTGTTCTACGAGCAGGCTGCCTGGGGGGTGACCACGCGCCGCGAACGTTTGCAAGCGCTCACTGCGCTCGCCAATTACCATTTACCCTTTACCCAGAAACCTGAGACCCCGCCCGTCATCGTCGCCTCAGTCCGCGCCTTGATGACGCGCACCCTGCCGCGTCGTGACTATCTCAAGGCCTGCAAGAAGATCAGCACGGGACAGCGCATCCAGCCCGACGCGCTGCTGCGCTCCTGGGATGAGATCGGCTATCAGCGCGTCAACACCGTGCTCGAGCCTGGACAATTCTCCCATCGCGGCGGCCTGCTCGACATCTGGCCGCTGACCGAGGTCCACCCCGTGCGCCTCGATTTCTTCGGCGACGAGATCGACACCATCCGCCGCTTCGATCCCACCACCCAGCGCACGGTCGAGAAGCTGGAGGCGGTGTTGGTCACGCCCGCGCGCGAGTACATCGTGACAGACGAGAATCCGCTTCTGGATGCCTCGAAATCCGACCCGACCAATCCCGATGCCCAGGTATCCGAATTCCACATTCCGCTGTTGCACGGCGTCCCTGCCAGCCTGCTGGACTATCTGCCGAGCAAGGCGCTGGTGCTGATCGACGATCGCGGCCTGGTCGAGACGATGGCCGATGAGGTCGAGACGCAGGCCGTGCGCTTCAAGGGCGAGAGCATCGCGGAAGGCGTGCTGCCCGCCGACTTCCCCGTCCCATACCTGACCTGGTCCGAACTGTACGACAGCCTGCATGGCCGCCTCGTGCTCGAGCTGGGACGTCCCAGCGACGTAACCATCGAAGAAACGTCCACGGCGCTGGCTGATTCCTTCCAGCACATCGAACGCTTCGCGGGTCGGCTCAAGAGTTTCGAGGATTATCTGGCGGGGCTGGTCGAGGCCGAGAAGCAGGTCGTGATTGTCTCCCGCCAACGCGCGCGCCTGGAAGATTTGTGGAAGCAACGCGATGCCCGACCCGAGCCAGGCGACAATCCAAAATTCGTGGAGGCATCGCTCTCCGAAGGCTGGCAGCTCGGCGACCTGTACCTCATCACCGACTCGGAAGTCTTCGGCTGGGAGCGGCCGCAGCCGCGCACCCGTCAGCGGCCCGCGGCGGAAGCGCCCGAGACGCTCTACGCCGACCTGCAGCCTGGCGACCACGTCGTCCACGTGGACCACGGGGTGGGGCGCTTCGTCGGGTTGGTGCAGCGTCAGCTCGAAGGTCATGAGCGTGAGTTCCTGGCGGTCGAATACGACAAGAGCGACACTCTGTATGTCCCCGTCCATCAGGCGGACCGTCTTACGCGTTACATCGGCGCGGACGGCGGCATGCCCGCGCTTGATCATCTCGGCGGACAGGCCTGGGCCGAGAAGAAGGCGCGCGTCACCGAGGCGGTGCAGAAAGTGGCCGAGGACCTGCTCGACCTCTACGCGCGGAGACAGGTGTCGGTGGGGTATGCTTTCGCGCCCGATTCCGTCTGGCAGCGCGAGCTGGAGGATTCGTTCCCTTACGTCGAGACCGACGACCAGATTCGCGCGCTGACCGACATCAAGCGCGACATGGAAAATCCGCGCCCGATGGATCGCCTCCTGTGCGGCGACGTAGGCTATGGCAAGACCGAGGTCGCGCTGCGCGCCGCCTTCAAGGCCGTGATGGACGGCAAGCAGGTCGCCATCCTGGTGCCGACCACCGTGCTGGCGCAGCAGCATTTCGAGACCTTCACTCAGCGGCTGGCGGCGTTCCCCGTCAAAGTGGAAATGCTCTCGCGCTTCCGCACCCCGCGTGAGCAGACCGAGATCCTGTTCGCGTTGGCGATGGGCGAAGTGGACATCATCATCGGCACCCATCGCCTGATCTCGTCCGACGTGGAGTTCAAAGACCTGGGCCTGGTCATCATCGATGAGGAACAGCGTTTCGGCGTGGCGCACAAGGAGCACCTCAAACAGCTTCGCACCGAAGTGGATGTGCTCACCCTGACGGCCACGCCCATCCCGCGCACGCTCTACATGGCGCTGACAGGGGTGCGCGACATCTCGAACCTGAACACGCCGCCCGAGGAACGTTTGCCCATCGTCACGCACGTGGGACCGTACTCGCCCAAGCTGGTGCGGCAGGCCATCTTGCGCGAGGTTGAACGCGGCGGACAGGTCTTCTTCGTCCACAACCGCGTGCAGACCATCGACGCGATGCGCCTGCATCTGGAGAAGCTCGTCCCCGAGGCGCGCATCGATATCGGTCACGGTCAGATGCCCGAGGGCGCGCTCTCGGCGGTGATGCATCGCTTCAACACGGGCATCATCGACATCCTGCTCTCGACCACCATCATCGAGTCGGGCCTCGACATCCCCAACGCCAACACGTTGATCGTCGACCGCGCCGATACCTTCGGCCTGGCCCAGCTCTATCAACTGCGCGGACGTGTGGGCCGCGGCGCGATGCGCGCCTACGCCTACTTCTTCCGCCACAACAAGATGACGCCCACGCAGGAAGGCCAGCAGCGCCTGGAGGTCATCGCTGAAAACACGCAACTCGGCGCGGGGTACTCCATTGCCATGCGCGACCTGGAGATTCGCGGCGCAGGCGAATTGCTCGGCGTGCGTCAACACGGCTTCATTCAAGATGTGGGCTTCCACCTTTACACGCGCCTGCTGTCCGATGCCGTGCGGCGGCTGCGACGCGAAAGCCGTATGACGAGCGCCGAAGAAACGTCGACCGACTCTCAACCTTCGGCGTTCAATCTGCCCCTCGCCATGCCTGTCAACGTGGACCTGCCTTTGGCGGTCGGCATCCCTTCCAATTACATCCCCGACCAGGACCTGCGCCTGCGCCTCTATCGCCGCATCGCGGATCTGCGCGACGAGACCGAGATCGACGCGCTGGCCTCCGAATTCCGTGACCGCTTCGGCATCCTGCCTGAGATGGTCCAAAACCTGTTCTATCAGATGCGCGTCAAATTGCGGGCCGAAAATATCGGGCTGACCGCTGTCAGTTGGGAGGGCGGACAGGTGTCGTTGCGTTTCCCGCCGCCCGCTGAAGGCTCCGAGCCGCGCCGCCTGGTCGACTTCATGCCTGGAGTGCGCGGCGGCAAGTCCGCCTACTGGGTCACCTTCGACAAGGACGAGGCGTGGATGGTCAAACTGCTCGAGGTGTTGGGACGTTTGGGTGATGGATAG
Source organism: uncultured Anaerolineaceae bacterium (assembly GCA_964524485.1). GTDB lineage: Bacteria > Chloroflexota > Anaerolineae > Anaerolineales > Villigracilaceae > JACPVF01. Next base: position 12,870 of record CAZGFR010000077.1, read on the forward strand.
AGCGGCAAAGTTCCCTTAAGATGCGCGAAAGTTGACTGCGGCGGATGTACATCCGCCGCAAGTTTTATCGAGGAGAATTTAATGAAAAAAAGATTGGCCTTTGGATTTTTAGTGTTTGCCCTGTTGCTGTCTGCGTGTAATATGGCCGCGCCTGCGCAGCCCACGCAAGGCATCGATGACATTGTCCAGCAGACCTTCGTCGCGCTGACGGTACAAGCGGCTGTCGTCACCACGCCCGCGTCGTCCACGCCAGGTGCGCCTGCTACCTTCACTCCCCCTCCTAAAGACCAAACTGGCTCGATCGCAGGCTCTCTCAGCTACCCCGCCGACTCGCTGCCTGCCATGCGTGTGGTCGCGTTCAGCACCACCAGCAATTTGTTCTCCTATGTCGACACGTTGCTGGGCCAGAACTACTATCAGATCGACAACCTGCCGGCTGGCACGTATTATGTGGTGGCCTACGTTCTGGGCGGCAGTTCTTTTCCCATCGGACTGTCGGGTGGCTTCACGCAGGAAATGCGCGGCAACACAGGCGACCACAGGCTGGTGTCCGTTGAGGTAAAAGGCAGCCAGATTACACAGAGCATCAACCTTGGTGACTGGAACATGCCTGCGGGGACGTTTCCTGCCATGCCGGGTCAGGTTCCGCCCACGCCCGACGGTCCCAAGCCGCTCAAACCCGAGGGCGGCATCACGGGTCACCTGTCCTATCCCGCCGAGGGTCGCCCCGACATCATGGTGGTGGCCTTCAGCACACAGTATTATCCGAACGGTAATTTCTACTACGTCTTCACCACACCCAGCCAGGACACCTACGAGCTGGTCTTGCCGCAGGGCGAGTATTACATCGTGGCTTATGCGCTGGACCCGTTTGGGAACCCGATGGGAGTGGTGGGAGGATATACCCAGGCTGTCCCCTGTGGCTTGAGTGTCAGCTGTACCGACCATAGCCTGATTCCCGTCCCCGTGGCGGCGGGCGGCGCCCTGAGCGACATCGACCCCGCGGATTGGTACGCTCCTGAGGGAAGTTTCCCGCCTTATCCCTTGAAATAAACGGATCACGAAAACAGGAGATGGACATCCATCTCCTGTTTTTTTACTCACACTTCAGCAATTGCTTCACCTCGGCCCCTGAGCCTGATCCCGTTTCTCCAACCGCCAGCCAGGGGCGGCAAAGAGTCTGGCGCATGGCCTGCGAGCTGGTCAGGCGGTTGGCGGATTCGGTCAGGGCTTGTGCCTTGTCGGTATCGCCCATGGCCAGATACGCGCGGATGAAGGGCAGGTATTCCATGCCGTGGGATGGCTGGAAACCCTGTTCCTGCGCTGCCTTCCAGAGTTTGAGCACTTGCTCGGTCTGGCCGTATTGTTCGGCCAACTCGGCTTTCTCGAAGAAGTAACACCAGGTCCGCGGGGTGTTCAAGGCCTGCGCGAAAAACTCCTCGTTGATGTTCGACTCTTGCAAGATGCGTCCCAACGCGGACTTGGGTGCAAGCTGACGCAGATAATCCGAGTACAGCCGTGACTCGGCGTCCAGCGGCGTCAGGATGTGCAAACAGGCGCTGACCGTCGGCTCGTACCACAACACCAGGCTGTCCGCCGCGTCGCCCTCGAAACGTGTGGAGAATTTGACCTCGCGCAGTGTCCCGCCCCCGAACATCTTCTCTGCCACGGGGTCGCTGCCATACGAGGGAAAGAACCACGTCACGGCCTGCGTCGAATCTTTGGGCTGGTTGTAGACCATGTTGATGGCGAAGCCCGTCGGGTAATCACCCATGTACGAGAGGATTTCGCCTTCCGAGACGAAGGCCGTGCCCGCCTCGACGGACGGCGCGCGCCACGCCAGTTGATTGAGGAAGTCCACCTGCGCTTCCCAGGCGTGGCGGTAATTATTTTCCGAGCGGATCAGGTAGCCGACCGATAAAACCAGCAGCAAACTGTATATAACCACGCGCTGCATTTTGGTCCGCGCCAGTCCTTCGACAATGGCCACGATGATCAGCGCCGCGCCGAACATGGCCGCCATGCCGAGACGACTGTTCCACAGCGGATTGGTGTTATACAGCGGCTGATGCGTCATCCAGGCGG
>CAZGFR010000077.1:15054-16118 GCA_964524485.1 uncultured Anaerolineaceae bacterium
CGACTGTTCCACAGCGGATTGGTGTTATACAGCGGCTGATGCGTCATCCAGGCGGGGATGGGGCCGAGAACGAGTCCCAGCAGGCCGAGCAATAGCATCGGGCGGATGGGCGCATCCTCTTCGAGATCGAGACGTTTGAGATAGGTATAGAACCCGATGAAGCTCAAGGCGCTGATGAGCAAAGCAAACAAGCCCGCAGGCGAGAAGTCTACCAGGTCGGGTGCCAGCGTCTCGCTCCACGCGCCGACTTGAATGAGCAGCGTGTCTTTGAGTCCCGCCGTGATGAGATAGAGCAAGGTTGACAGCGGCGTGCTGACCAGGTCGCGCAGCACGGTCGGGGCGTTGTTGTCCTGGGCGGGGGACTGGAAGATGAATCCGCGCCAGAGCACGAAGGCGGCCAGAACGCCCAGATAAGGGAGCCAGGCCAGGGTGGTGGTCTTGAGTCGGGATCTGGAATCCGCTTGCGGCGCGGAAAGCGCCATCCACAACACGAGCGGACGCAGCAACTCGATCCCGTTGAAGTATTCGATGGTGAACAGTTGCAGCCCATCCATCAGCACGGAGAGGACCAGCAGCGGCCACAGTCGCTGGATGTCGCGCACCGCCAGGATCATCAGCCATAGCGAGAGCGCATAGAGCAGGAATGCGACCCAGTGTGTGATGTAGGTCACGGCCATCGGTTGCAGCGTGTAGAGTGGATAAACCGCAAACAGCAGCGCGGGCACAACGGCCAGTTTGGCATGCTTGGGCCACAGGCTGCGGAAGACCAGCCAGAAGGCCACGGTTGTAATCCAGCGCAACAGGAGCACGCCGATCTGCCAGGCCAGCGGACGGAAGCCAAAGACGGTGAAGCCCGCAATGTACGGCCATGATGCGAACGGTCGGTTGTCGTAGGCCGAGAGTTCCCAGAGTTTGCCCAACCCGTGCTGGGCATAAAAAATAAAATGCCAGTCATCCTGGAAAAATCCCAGCGATGGACTGAGCAATCCGAACGCGACCAGGCAGGTGCTGAGCAGGGCCAGCGGCGCGTGGTTGGCTTGCAGGAAGGCTTTGAACTTGGTCAT
>CAZGFR010000078.1:0-15792 GCA_964524485.1 uncultured Anaerolineaceae bacterium
ACCAGCTGGACGGCGTCACGTATCAGAAATTCTTCGATGGGAAATAATTTGGCCGTGACAAAAATGAGAACCGCCTTAAATGCTTTAAAATTCAAAATAACATCAAAAAATATAGGCTATATAGGCATTTTGCTCTTTGCCTTTTGTTTGATAGCAGAATTAATTTTTGCGCGCTTCGTCCCATCCATCAATCCTGTGACCGTCAAGCTGGACCATGTCTATCCATGTCAAAAAGATGGGGAAACGTGGAAATCTATCGATGTCATTGAAGAAGATCAAAATATTTATATCTGCGGAGTTGCAAGAGCAAACGTAACGCCCTTGAAAGCTCAAATACAAGTCCGCGTGTACGAGAACGAACTACAGCCTATGTACAAAGCGATTTACTATGACAACATTTGGATTTCAGATGGACAAATCCACTTGCTCATTAGATCACAGTTCTGGCCAGGAAAATATATAATTGAGGTAAATAATGGAAGGAAGACCCTAAGCGTAATAAGCTTTGAAGTGGCTGCTAAATAATCGCTGATCTTTTCTTCAAGATGTCGATAACACCTAAATCAAAAGAGACTCCACGTGGAGTCTCTTTTGCATTTGCTAATCCATTTATTCCTGAAAGCCCGTCTTGTACAACTCGTAATACAGGCCCTTGCGCTCCAGCAGTTCGGCGTGCGTGCCCTGCTCGGCGATGCGCCCACCTTCGATGACCACGATGCGGTCGGCGCCCGTGATGGTCGAGAGGCGGTGCGCGATGACGAACGAAGTGCGGCTTTTCAGCAGGCGCGTCAGGGCGTTCTGGATGATCTGCTCGGTCTGCGTGTCCACGCTGGAGGTGGCTTCATCGAGGATCAGGATGCGCGGATCGGCCAGCAGCGCGCGGGCGAACGAGATCAACTGTCGCTGCCCGACCGAGAGCAGCACCCCGCCCTCCTCGACCGAGGTCTGGTACCCGTTTCGCAGGTTTTGGATGAACTCGTGGGCGCCGACCGCTTCCGCCGCCGCGATGACGTCTGCCTCGCTGGCATCCAGCCGCCCAAAGAGGATGTTCTCCATCACCGTCCCGTTGAACAGGAAGGGGTCTTGCAGCACCATGCCCATCTGACGGCGCAGCGACGACTGGGTCACCTCGCGCAAGTCATGCCCGTCGACGAGAACCCGCCCCGAGGTCGGGTCGTGGAAACGGGCCAGCAGCTTGACGATGGTGGTCTTGCCCGCACCCGTCTCCCCAACCAGCGCCACGGTCTGGCCCGCCTGCACGTCCAGGTCGATGCCGTCGAGGACGAGGGTCGGATCGTCTGAGTAATGGAAGGAGACATGATCGAAGTGCACGTCACCGCGCACAGGCGGCAGGTCTGCCGCGGAGGGAGCATCCTGCACCTCGATGGGCGTCCGCAACAGTTCGAGGATACGCTCGCCGCCCGCCATCGTGGATTGCAGTGTGTCGAAGCGGCGGCTCAAGTCGCGGATCGGCTCGAAGAAACGGTCGATATACAGCACGAAGGCGATCAGCACGCCCGCCGTGATCGACTCGCCCAACACGGCCGTCCCACCGATGTAGACCACCAGGGCCGTGGCAATCGCGCCCAGCACGTCCACCACAGGGGTGTAGACCGAGGCCACTTTGACGGCATCCAGGCCTGTTTCCAAAAAGTAGCGATTAACGTAGTCCTTGAAGTTCTTGTAATTGTGCGATTGGCGCGAGAAGGCCTGCACCACGCGCACGCCGTTGACGTTCTCCGCCAGCACCGAGTTGGTCCATGAGACGGCCGCGCGCACCTTGCGGTAATTGCGGCGCGCCGCGCGGCGGAAGAGGATTGTAGCCAGCACCATGAACGGCAGCACGGCGAAGGTCAGCAGCGAGAGGCGCAGGTTGAGGACCAGCATGGCCAGGATCGTGCCAGCAATGCCGAGGATGTCACGGATGATGGCCAGCGTGGCCCAGGTGATGAACTCGCGCAGCGTGCCCACGTCGTTGATGACGCGCGTGATGACTCGTCCCACGCTGTAACGGTTATAGAAACTGAGCGAGAGTTTTTGCAGGTGTGCAAACATGGCCGTGCGCACGTCGTACAGCACATGCTGGCCCACGCGCGACATGATCAGCACGCGCGAGTAGTTGAAGCCCAACTGTATCGTCGCCACCACGAGGTAGACCAGCACGATATTGCGCAAAGCCACGGGGTCTTTGGCGGTGATGCCGTCGTCGATGGCCAGTTTGACGAAGTACGGGCCCGAGACCGACGAAGCAGTTACGATGACCATGAAGAGCAGCGCCAACAGGATCTGCCCCGTGTATGGGCGTACGAAGTTCAACAGCCCGCGCGCCACTTTGGGGTCGTAGCCCTTGTCGAGGTTTTCTTCCGACTGGGTGATGAAAGCTGGAGGGATGATTTTGGTTGTCATGTATTTAGTCAAATAGTCGTTTGGCAGATAGTCACTTCGCTCAGCGCGGAGTGTTTACATATCCTCGTCTTCGTCTTGCGGCGAGGGCCGTCCAGAGGCGGCAGATTCTTCGATAACCTGCATCTCGGTCTCGAAGTCCACGTTCTGCATCAATTGCAAGTCATGGATTTCCTTGTACAGGCCATTGAGGCGCAGCAACTCCTCGTGTGTGCCACGCTCCACGATGCAACCCTTGTCCATGACCAGGATCAGGTCCGCGCGGCGCACGGTGCTGAGGCGGTGCGCGATGACGAAGGTCGTGCGGCCTTCCATCAACTTGTCGAGCGCCGCCTGGATCAGCTTTTCGGTCTGCGTGTCCACGCTGGAGAGCGAGTCATCCAGGATCAGGATGCGCGGGTCCATCAACAGGGCGCGCGCGATTGCCACGCGCTGTCGTTGTCCGCCCGAAAGGGTCACACCGCGCTCGCCCACGATGGTCTCGTATCCGTTCGGGAAACTCTCGATGAACTCGTGCGCCTGCGCCGCCCTGGCCGCCGCAACGACTTCCTCGTCCGTGGCATCGGGCCGACCGTAGGCGATGTTGCCCTTGATCGTGTCGGAGAACAGCAGCGAGGTTTGCAGCACGATCCCGATCTGGCGACGCAGCGTGACCAGGTCCATGCGGCGGACGTCCACACCGTCAATGAGCAACTCTCCCTCGCTCACATCGTAGAAACGCGGAATCAGGTTGATCAACGAGGTCTTGCCAGACCCCGTAGGACCGATCAGCGCCACGATGCGATTCGGCTGGACCCTGAGGTTGATTCCGCTCAAGGAGGCGGTCTTTTCATCCTGGTATTTCAGCCCCACCTCGCGGAACTCGACCTCGCCGCGCAGCAACTCGAGTTGGACCGCATCTTTCGGTGATTGGATGGTGGGTTGTGTGTCCAGCACCTCGAAGACGCGCTGCGCGCCCGCCGCCGCTTCGCCGCCCGCATTGACCAGCCCTGTCAGCGACTGGGCGGGTTCGGCCAGCATCAGGATGTACGCGTTGAAAGCCACGATCGCGCCGACGGTCATGGTGCCGTCCAGCACCATCTGCCCGCCGAAGAACAGGATCAGGATCGTGCCGAGGGTCGTCAGCCAGCCTGTGGTGGGCATGATCTTGGCCCATTCGTCGATGACCTTGACCCACTTGACGAACACGTCCTTGTTGGCGGCGTCGAAGCGCTGGGTCTCGTACGGCTCGCGCGCAAAGGCGCGCACCACCTGCACACCCACCACGTTCTCCTGCAGGCGGTTGGATACTTCACCCACGGCCATGTCCACGGCGAAGAACAAAGCGCCGATCTTTGTCCCGAAGGCGGAGGTCATCACGGCCAGCGGCAGGATGGGCAGCAGCGCGATGACGGCCAGCCGCGCATTCTCCGAGAGCATGGATAACAGGATGCCAATGGTCAGGAAGACGAAACGAACCAATTCCGCCACTGAGGAACCCGCAAAGTTCTCGATGGAACGCACATCCTCGATGCAGCGGCTGATGAGCTGCCCCGACTGGGTGTGGTCGTGATAGGTGAACGGCAGGTACTGGATGTGGTTGTACATGCGGTTGCGCAGGTCATAGCCCACTTTGGCGGCGATCCACGCGGAAAGGTAGCGGTTGAGGAAATTCAACAGCGCGGAGCCAAGCCCCAGTCCGAGTAAAAGCAGGGCGGCGCGGACCAGGTAGGCGGTGTCGCCGCGCATCAGGCCGTCGTCGATCACGTTCTGGATGATGCGCGGTACAAGCAGGCCCAGCCCCGTGATGGTCAACAAAATGACCAGCGTAGCCAGGATCTGCCAGAGGTAGGGACGCAAAAAGGTAGCGGTGCGAAGGAGGTGTTTCATTTGTGTAGGTTGGGTGGAAGGGCGGAAAAAGGCGAGGCAGGCCGCCTCGCCAGATGTTACTATCTAGTTGGATTATACTCCCATCGAGCGGCATCCAGGCAGCGGGCCGCTTAAGAAATTTGTAAAACCATTCGACAGGAACAGGGTTAAAATCATGAGATTCCAGCCCGAGGAGGCCTTATGTCCAAAATCGCTTTTGTTACCGACAGCACCGCCTACATTCCAACCGCGCTATGCCAGGAGTACAACATTGCCATCACACCGCAGGTGCTGATCTGGGGGGAGCAGACGTTCCACGATGGGGTGGATATCCGCCCCGAGGAATATTACACCCGCTTGAAAGGCGCAAAGGTGATGCCCTCCACCTCGCAGGTGCCGATCCCCGTCATGCAAAGTACCTTCCAGGGGCTGGTGGACCAGGACTATGAAGTGATCGGGGTTTTTATCTCGTCGAAGTTGTCTGGCACGATGCAATCGGCCATCCAGGGACGCGAGATGTTGGGCGCTGCTGCCGAGAAGGTCACCGTCGTGGACAGTCAATCCACTGCCATGGCGATGGGCTTTCAGGTGCTGACGGCAGCCCGCGCCGCCCAGGCAGGCGCCAGCATCAAGGAGTGTTTGTCCCTGGTGGAGCAGGCGCGCGGGAAGACGGGCGTCTACTTCGCTGTGGACACGCTCGAGTTCCTGCATCGCGGCGGACGCATTGGCGGCGCGCAGCGTTTCATCGGCACGGCGCTGAATATGAAGCCCGTGCTGGCCATCCAGGATGGGCGCGTGGAAGCTGTGGAGCGCATCCGCACCAAGGGCAAGGCGCTGGAGCGCGTGATCGAGCTGGTCAGTGAACAGGTCAAGGGTCAGTCGAATATCCGCCTGGCCACCCTGCATGCCAACGCCGCCGACGAGGCCAGGTCCGTGCTGGACAAGGCCAGCGCGCAGCTCGGCGCGGTGGAGAGCCTGCTCACGGACGTCAGCCCCGTGGTCGGCACCCACGCGGGGCCAGGCACGGTCGGGCTGGCGTATATCGCGGGAATGTAAACCTTCGGGCGGCAGTTGCATCTGCCGCCTGTTTTTTTATGTGTCGGTGCGAGGAGCCGATAGCCCGACGAAGCAACCTCCTAAAATCGATTATGCCTTTACGAACTGGGAGTTCTTCGTCGCCCTCGGCAGCTTATAACAACATGGATACAACTTTCCACACCCTCACTCATCCAATTGGCATGGACATCCAACAATTCGAAACCGAAATCAAATCACATACCAACCCTGTCGTCGTGGATTTCTCGGCTGCGTAGATTTCCTCGAAGTGAACGCCGACCAGGATTCCGACCTGCTGCACTCGTTAGGCATCATGGCCATCCCGACCCTGATCGTGTACCGCGACGGGAAGCAGATCCTGCGTCAGACGAGCGCCCGCTCTGAAATGGGATACCGCGAGATGTTCGCTCAATTGGCGGCAGGAGAAGCGGCTCCCGCCCCAGCGGCGATGAGCACCTTCGACCGCGTCTTCCGTCTGCTCACGGGCGGATTCGTCGCCTGGCTGGGATTCCAATACGACCTTTGGCCGCTTCCCCCCTTTGGTGCGCTCGTCATGTTCTTGGGGATGCATGACCGCTGTCTCATCTGGCGCGCGCTGACAGGCTGGTGGAAAAGCGTCCGTTCCACGAATTAACCTGCGCAAGAGCCGTCCGCTTGGGCGGCTTTTCCTTTTCCACATTTCCCTTGACGAACCCGCCCGCCAGTCGTATACTGCAATCGTAAGAATAATTGGAATAATCTGATTAATCAGGATTATCTTATGTTGCGAGACAAGAACAGCACCGATGGCCTGTCTGAGTTCATGCGTTACCTGTCCAGCCACGAGGAGGCTGAGGCGCAGGGCCTCCCCGCTTTGACGGAACTCAGCCGCGAACTAGGGGTCAGCGTGGCCTCTCTGCGGGAACAATTGGAAGTGGCGCGCGCCCTGGGGCTGGTGGAGGTCAAGCCGCGCACAGGCATGCGCCGCCTGCCCTACACCTTTCGCTCAGCCGTCAGTCAAAGCCTGGGGTACGCCATTCGGCTCGGCAGGCAGAACTTCGACCTGTATGCCGACCTACGCCGTCACCTCGAAACCGCCTACTGGCATGAAGCCGTCCGCCTGCTCACCCTTGAGGATCATACTGAACTGAATCGACTGGTCGCCCGCGCCTGGGAAAAATTGCGCGGACCCCAGCCTGAGATCCCCCACAACGAACACCGCAAATTACATCTGTCGATCTACGGCCGCTTGAACAATCCCTTCGTGACAGGAATCCTGGAAGCGTATTGGGATGCGTACGAGGCGGTCGGTTTGCATTTCTACACGGACTTGAATTACCTCGAAGAAGTCTGGCAATACCATCAGCGCATGGTCGAGTCGATCTGCTCGGGCGATTACGAGGCGGGCTATCAGGCCCTCACCGAGCACACCGATCTGATCTTCCAGTTGATGGCTTCTTCAAAAAAATAATTGCATCTCAAAGGAGCCTTGCATGTCTGTAAACAGTACCACAACCCCAGCGCGCATCGTGAACGATTTTTCGATCACGGTCGGCACCGTCAATGGTTCGGGCAGTTCGACGGCCAACAACACCATCCTGCGAGCCATCTTCAAGATGGGCATCCCCGTCTCTGGCAAGAACCTGTTCCCGTCGAACATCCAGGGCCTGCCGACCTGGTACACCATCCGCGTGAACAAGGACGGCTTCGTGGCGCGCCGTGACGAGCGCGAGATCGTCGTCACAATGAATCCCAACTCTTTCGCCCGCGACCTGGCGGATGTCCAGCCTGGCGGCGCCTTCTTCTACGCGGATGACATCAAGCAGCCCATCACGCGCGACGATATCACCGTGTACGCCATGCCCATCAAACAGTTGATCCGCGAGCAGAAGGACCTGCCGACCAACCTGCGCGACCTGGTCTCGAACATGATCTATGTGGGCGTGCTAGCCCAGATGATCGACATCGACCTGGAAACGATCCGCGCGGCGCTAACCTTTCACTTCAAGGGCAAGGAAAAGCCGATTGCGCTCAACTACGACGCCGTCGTGGCGGGTGCGGAATGGGCCAAGGCCAATCTCGAAAAGAAGGATCCCTTCTACGTCGAGCCGATGGACAAGACCAACGGCCTGATCATGGCTGACGGCAACACCGCGGGCGCGCTGGGTTCGATCTACGGCGGCTTGCAGTTCGCCGCCTGGTACCCGATCACGCCCGCCTCGTCGCTGGCAGAATCACTTAACGAATACCTGCCCGTGCTGCGCAAGCGCGAGGACGGTAAACACACCTATGCCGTGGTGCAGGCCGAGGACGAATTGGCTGCCATCGGCATGACCATCGGCGCCGCCTGGAGCGGCCTGCGCTCGATGACCTCCACCTCGGGCCCTGGTCTGTCGCTGATGACCGAGTTCATGGGCCTGGCCTATTACTCCGAAGTGCCCGTGGTGGTCTGGGACGTGCAGCGCATCGGCCCCTCGACGGGCCTGCCCACCCGCACCTCCCAGGGCGACCTGTCCTTCTCCGCGTTCATGGGCCACGGCGACACCCAGCAGGTCATCCTGCTGCCTGGCGACGTGGACGAGTGCTTCGAGTTCGGCTGGAAGTCGCTGGACATTGCCGAACGACTGCAAACCCCCGTCCTCGTGCTGAGCGATCTGGACATGGGCATGAACCAGTGGATGAGCAAGCCCTTCGCGTATCCCGAGACCCCAATGGACCGCGGCAAGGTGCTGTGGGAAAAGGACCTCGAAGATCTCAAAGGCAACTGGGGCCGCTACCTCGACGTCGACGGCGACGGCATCACCTATCGCACCTTCCCTGGCAACAAGCATCCGCTGGCCGCCTACTTCCTGCGCGGCACAGGCCATGACGAGTATGCCAGGTACAGTGAAGATGCTTCCATCTGGCTGCGCAACATGGATCGCCTGAAGAAGAAGCACGAGACGGCCAAGAAGTACGTTCCTGCGCCCATGCTCCATCCCATGCGCGGCGCGACCATCGGCATCATCGCCTATGGCTCGACCGAGTCCGCGGTGGAAGAAGCCCGCTACCTGCTTGACAAGGAAAACGGCATCAAGGCTGATTTCCTGCGTGTGCGCGCCCTGCCCTTCACCGACGAGGTCAAGAAGTTCATCACCAAGCACGAAGTGGTCTTCGTAGTGGACATGAACCGCGACGGGCAGATGCATCAACTGCTGACGGTGGAATACCCCGCCCTGGCGACTCGGCTGGTCTCGGTGGCCCACGGCGATGGCATGCCTGCTTCCGCCAAGTGGGTGCGCGAAGGCATTCTCGCGAAGTACAAGAAGCCTGCCGCCGCAAAGGCCGCCTCGAAGCCGGCCAAGCCCACAGCGGCGAAAAAGGCTCCGAAGGCCAAGCCCGCCTCGAAGTCCGCGAAGGCGGCGGCGAAGAAACCCGCCAAGAAGGCCGCGTCCAAACCGACGGCCAGGAAGTCCACTGCGGCAAAGAAGTCCAGGAAGTAGCCTGAACGGTGACAAGGAGATAATGACATGACTGACACACTTCCCATGGCTGGCGCGAACGTTCAGGTCAACGCCGTCGGCCTTTCCAAGAATGATTATCGCGGCAACCCCAGCACGCTGTGCCAGGGCTGCGGACATAACTCGATCTCGAACCAGATCATCTCGGCCCTGTACGAGATGAACATTTCGCCCGACAGCGTGGCCAAGTTCAGCGGCATCGGCTGCTCGAGCAAGTCGCCGACCTATTTCCTGAATCGCTCCTTCGGCTTCAACGGCCTGCACGGACGCATGCCCTCGGTGGCGACGGGCGCCCTGTTCGGCGACCAGAACATCCACGGCATCGGCGTCTCGGGCGACGGCGACACGGCCAGCATCGGCATGGGCCAGTTCAAACACGCGGTGCGCCGCAACGTGAACATGGTCTACATCGTCGAGAACAACGGCGTGTACGGCCTGACCAAGGGCCAGTTCTCGGCCACGGCCGAAGTGGGCCTTACGCTCAAGAAACAGGGCGTCAACCAGTACCTGCCCATCGACATCTGCATGGAGGCCATCGCCTCGAACGCCACCTTCGTGGCACGCTCGTTCGCGGGCAACCCCAAGCAGGTCAAGGAATTGCTGAAGGCTGCGCTGGCGCATAACGGCATCGCCGTGCTGGATATCATCAGCCCGTGTGTGACGTTCAACAACCAGGACAACGCCATGCACTCCTACACCTGGGGCAAGGACCACGAGGCCCCGCTGCACGAGATCTCCTTTGTCCCCGCGCGCGAAGAGATCATGCTCGAAGCCGACATGCAGGACGGCGAGATCCGCGAGGTGGAACTGCACGACGGCTCGACCATCGTGCTGAAGAACCTCGACAAGGACTACAATCCCACCCACCGCTGGGAGGCGCTCAGGATGCTCGAAGAGGCCCAGCGCGAGAACTGGCTGATCACGGGCTTGATCTACGTCGAGCCGAGCAAGCCGTCCCTGACCGACACCTACAACCTGGTGGACACTCCGCTCAACCGCCTGACCGAAGCGGACCTGCGCCCCAGCCGCGAGTCGATCGATCGCATCAACGCGATGATGTTCTAAACCCGCACCCTGCCCTCCCCCAAATCCACTGCGGGATTTGGGGGAGGGTTTTCCATTTATTAATTCCATGACCACAGCCGAACCCAACCCCGAAAAACTGGACTTCAAGCGCATCCTGCCCGTGCTGGTGATCGTGCTGGTGGACTTGATGGGCCTGTCCATCATCATCCCGTTGCTGCCGTTGTACGCAGCCCGCTTCGGCGCGGACGCGCTGACCATCGGCTTCTTGCAGGCGGCTTATCCCGCCATGCAGTTCCTGGGCGCGCCGCTGTTGGGACGTCTCTCGGACCGCTTCGGGCGCAAACCCGTGCTGATCGTCAGCCAGATGGGCACCCTGGGCGGATTCCTCCTGCTGGGACTCGCCAACAGCCTGCCGCTGCTCTTCCTCTCTCGCGTCATCGACGGGCTTTCAGGCGCAAACGTGGCCATGGCCCAGGCAGCCGTGGCCGACAGCACTACCGAGAAGACCCGCACCCAGGGTCTGGGCTTGATCGGCGCGGCCTTCGGCGTCGGCTTTGTGCTGGGGCCCATCCTGGCATTGATCGTACTGGCCGTCACGGGACAAAACTATCAGGCCGTGGCCTTTACCGCCGCGTTCTTCTCGCTGATGTCCATCCTGCTGACGACTTTCTGGTTCAAGGAGACCCTGGTCGAGGGCGTGGACCCCGCCGCCGCGCGCAAGCGTCCATTCACGTTCCAGGCCATGTTCCAGGCGCTGGGACGCCCCACCATCGGCTTTCTGCTGATTCTGATGTTCTTCTATCAATTAGCCTTTGGCGGCTACGAACAACTCTTCGCCGTCTTCACACTCAACCGCCTCGGCATGGACGCGCGCGATACGTCTGGGCTGCTGGCGTTGGCAGGTGTGCTGATCATCATCATCCAGGGAGGGCTGATCGGCCGCTGGTCGCGCGCCAAAGGCGACCGCTGGCTGGTCCTGCTGGGGCTGGGGGCGCTGGCTTTGGGCCTGCTCGGCACAGGGTTGACGCCCGCTGTCCCCGTCCCGTGGTATGACCAGGCCAGGGTGATGGCCAGCCTGTCGGGCGATCTAACCCAACGGGTGTCAGGACAGGCCATCCACATCCAATTGCCAGACCAGGCCGCGCGCGGCTGGTTCGGCATCCTGTGGCTGATCGTGGCCAGTTTCCCCGCGGCGTTGGGCGGCGGCGTGCTGCACCCCGCCATCAACAGCCTGATCACAAAATCTGCGGACAAGCACGAGGTGGGCGGTATTCTCGGCATCTCGGCAGGCATGTACAGCGCGGCCAATACGGTCGCCCCGTTGTTCTACGGCTCGCTCTTTCAGTGGCTGGGCGCGCCCGTGCCCTTCCTGCTGGGAGGCGGGATTCTGTTCGTCCTGTGGCTGCTTGCCCCACGCATCACAAAATAATCCGCGCTGACGGAGCGCGGCGAAGTCGAAGCGCGATTTCTGTGGCAAAATAGAAGAATGCTGGAAATCACTCCCACCCTCTCCATCGATGAGCGCGAGCTGCAGATCGACTTCGTCCGCGCCAGCGGGCCAGGCGGACAGAACGTCAACAAGGTGTCCACGGCCGCACAATTGCGCTTCGACGTACGCGGATCGGCGTCGCTGCCCGAGGAGGCCAAGGCGCGGCTGATTCGTCTCGGCGGCTCGCGCGTCACCGCCGACGGGGTGCTGGTCCTCGAAGCCAAGCGCTTTCGCACCCAGGAAGGCAATCGCGCAGACGCGATCCTGCGCTTCACAGAACTGGTCCGCCAGGCGGCCAAAAAACCAAAGAAACGCCGCGCCACCCGTCCCACGCTGGCCTCGAAAGAGGAGCGGCTGAAGGCCAAGAAGATCCGCTCGAGCGTAAAGAAAGGCAGGCGGGAAGAACAGTACGACTAAAAGTAGCTTTCTCCCGCCGAAAGGGAAAAGGGCATGTTCCATAAAAAAGTCAGGGCCATCGTTCAGGTTTTTCGTCCCGAGCTTCCATTCGCGGCTGGGGTATGCGTCATCCTGGGAGAGATCATTGCGCTCGGACATTTTCCTTCCTGGCAAAGCCTGACCCTGGGATTCTTGTGCGGTTTTTTCATCTCGGGTTCGGCCATCGTCTTCAACGATTATTTCGACCTCGAAGTGGACAAAATCAATGCCCCCAGCCGTCCACTACCATCGGGAACCCTCTCGCCATTCGAAGCCGTGCTCCTCGCAAGCGTCGCCGCCCTGATTGGGTTGGCAGCCTCCCTTGCGATCAGCCTCTCCGCTTTCCTCCTCTGCGCCGTTTTCTGGGTCATCGGCTTTCTGTATAACTGGAGATTCAAGGAGTCAGGTCTGATCGGGAACTTGATGGTGAGTTCTTCCGTGGCGATCACTTTCATCCTCGGCGGGATGGCGGTTGGTCAGCCATGGGATGAAATCGTCTGGTGCTTTGCGCTGATCGGTTTCTTCATCGACCTGGGCGAAGAGATCGCGGGCGATGCCATGGATATCGAGGGCGATAAAAAGCGGGGATCCCGATCCATCGCCATCCAAAAAGGCCGCTCTTATGCCCTCGCAATCTCGGGGATTCTTTTCGGGCTCGTCGTGCTGATCAGCCTCATTCCCATCATGTTTGGCTGGCTGGGTGCGAGTTACCTGCTCATGATCCTCATCATGGACATATTGATCGTGATCTTCGCCATCAGGCTCGTAAGAAGCAGGACATCCAAGGAAGGCGTCAGGGCCATGCGGGGAATCTACCTGGGCGCGCTGGTGGGAATGCTGGCTTTCATCGCTGGTCAATTTTTCCTCTAAATCGACACAGCGGCGGTATACTTGGCCGTTTCCGCAACAACAGGACAAGGATTTAGACTCAGGAGAGAGACATGACCCAGGACCAACTCCAACTCATCGGCTACCTTGGCTCGGCGCTGGTGGGGATTTCGATGACCATGAAGTCCCTGCTGCGGCTGCGGCTGATCAACGTCTTCGGCGCCACCACCCTGCTGGTGTACGGACTGCTGATCCGCGCGTACCCCGTGGCCGCGCTCAACAGCCTGATCGTCGGCATCGACATCTACTATCTCATCCAGATGTGGCAGCAGAAGGATTACTTCAAACTGCTGGAGGTGCGCCCAGACAGCGCCTACCTCAAGAGTTTCGTCGAGTTCTATCGTCAGGGTGTGACCGAGTATTTCCCCAATTACAAGTTCGACCCGCATCCCGAGGATGTGGCCGTCTTCGTCCTGCGCAACATGGTCCCCGCGGGCGCGTTGGTCGTTCACCAGGAGGATGACCAGGCGCGGGTAGTGCTCGATTTCGTCATCCCTGGCTACCGCGATTTCCGCGCGGGTCGTTTCCTGTTCGAGGAAAGCGCCGAGTTCTTCCGCCAGCGTGGCATCACCTGCTTCACCTCCGAACCAGGCATTGCACGCCACGAAGCCTATCTCAAGCGCATGGGATTCCAAGCCAGGGACGGGTTGTACTATCGCAGCATCGCCGCCGCCAGTGTGGTCCACGACAAGGGGATGTGACCACCCTCCGCCCCGGACCCTCGGCGGATTCCGCTCAAGGGCGGAGCCGCAGGCTGAGGGTCAGTGCCCGCCCGAAGGTCCACGCGGATATTTTTCCCTCATCGAATATCATCCCTCAATTCCATAAGTGGCTATACGAAGACCAAATAGAGTAACTTTCCCGTTCCCATAGTGTTTGCCTAATCAAGAGACGAAAGGATTAGAGACTATGGATACCAACCCCTCCTTCTTCGATAAGCCCAATGTGGAAAAAGGCGTCGTGGCCATCGGCCAGGGCGTACCGTTTGGCCTGGCGCGCGTGACCAACTCACAGGTCCACATCGGTGGCGTGTATGGCACCTGGGGCGAGAGCTACGACAATGCGTCCCTGCCGCGCATGCTCGAAAGCCGACTGGGCGCCCCCATCCCTGACTCGGAACGATTGAACCTGGCCGAGTTGGGTTTCCTCAGCCGCCATCACATCACCAGCTTGAGCAAGGAAGAAAACCTGGAACTCGAGGTGCAGATGGGCGCGCGCTTCCTGCGCGAGGCCGCCCTGGCCTGCGGCTGGGACCCGTCCGAGGTGGAAGGCATTTTGATCGGCATGAGCGCCCCCATCGCGGAAGACTACCTCGACCGCATCGCCCGCGCGGCGGGTATCCCCGATAGCGCCCTCAAGGTCGCTGTCCACAAAGCCTGCGATGGATCGGTCAGCAGCCTGCACCTGGCGCTCAACCCCGACCTGCCCGAGAACAAGGGACTCTCGCAAAACATCGCCGAGCGTCTGCGCGGAAAGAAGGTGCTGGTGGGCGGCATCGAAGGCCTGAGCCGCTTCGTCAATAGCTCGCACGATGCCAACGCCCTGCAGCTGTTCGGCAACGCCGCGGGCGTGATCGGCATCATCCCCGACCAGACCATGAAATTCCTGGCGGGCCGCTCGTTCGAGTCGTACGACGCGGAAGGCGTGTTGCAGGTGCAGATGAACTATCCGCACTCGGTGCAAAAAAGCGACGGCAGCTGGAACATCGATGTGACCCAGACCAACGCCACCAATATCCGCGTGGCGGGATTGATGCACGAACCCACCGATGGTTCCTCCATCGTCATGGCGGGACCGATGGGCATGGTCAAGCTCTTCGTGCGCACAGGTGTGCAGGTGGTGCGCGATGCCTACCAGGCCTACCAGGATAAACTGGGGCAACTCGGCATGAGCGGAAAGTCGCTGGCGGTGGCCATCGTGCATCACGCCAATTACAAGATCAACCTGCTCAAGCAGAAGCACCTGCAGAATGAAGGCATCAGCCTGCCGATGCCGTGGCTGCTGAACGACTTCGGCAACGTCAGCGCGGCTTCGAACATGATCGCTTTCCTGCGCAAACTGCCCGACTTCAAGCCTGGCGACCACATCCTGATCGACGGCTTCGGCGCAGGCACCTACTACGACACCCTGGCCGTGGAACTCGGCGGATAATCCCTTCTGACTGAATCAAAACTTCCCTCTCTCAGGAGGGAAGTTTTGATTCTCGAATATAATCGGCGAATTATGCAGCATAAACATTCGTTTCTCGGTTTACTGGCAGGACTGGGCGCGGCAGCTATTTGGGGCGGGATGTACGTGGTCAGCAAGGTGGTGCTGGAGGTTATTCCGCCCTTCGCCCTGCTCAGCACGCGCCTGATCCTGGGCATCCTGACCCTAAGCCTGGTCATCGCCCTGCGTCCCAGGCCCAGCCTGACCGCGAAACAGATCTGGCAGATCTTCGGCGTGGGCGTGATGGGATACGGCATCTCGCTCGGCTTTCAGTTCGTGGGGACCAAGCTTTCCACGGCCTCGAACGGGTCGCTGGTCACCTCAGCCACGCCCGCCTTCATCCTGATATTCGCCCCGTTCCTGCTCGGCGAGCAGACGACCCCCCGCCGCCTGGCCGCCCTGCTGGTCTCGACCCTGGGCGTGGTGGCCGTCATCGATCCGCGCACGGCGGAACTCTCGCCCAGCCTGTTCTGGGGCAACCTCAGCCTGCTGGCTGCCGCATTGACCTGGGCCTTGTACTCGGTCCTGGTCCGCAAGGTGACGCAGGGAATGGATGTCATCCTGCCGACGGCCATCATGCTGGCGGGCGGCCTGCCATCAAGCCTGGCCTTCGGCGCCTGGGAAATCAACACACAGGGATTGGGCCCCATCACGCTCGGGACGCTCGGCGGGATCCTGTTCCTGGGCGTCATCTCGACCGCGCTGGCCATGTTCCTGTGGAATTACGCCTTCGCCGAACTGCCCGCCGCGGTCGCCTCGCTGACCTTCTTTGCGCAGCCTGTGGTTGGCACCCTCCTGGGGGCGCTTTTCCTGGGCGAGGTCATCACGCCGCTGTTCCTGTTCGGCGGACTGCTGATCGGCATCGGTCTGGTCATCGCCAGCACGGAAAAATAATAGCGCGAGGCATGCCTCGCGCTATCGAACAGGGCAGATCATCGATCTGCCCTGTTATCTTATTTA
>CAZGFR010000079.1:0-15722 GCA_964524485.1 uncultured Anaerolineaceae bacterium
AACAGGATCAGCGCGGCCAGGTCCAGCCGCCCCGTGGCGGCCGCCCAGCCCACCATCGGCGGGATGGCCCCTGCCCCGCCCCCGATGACGATGTTCTGCACGGTGGCCTTCTTCAACCACACGCTGTAGAAGAACACGTAATAGAAGATGCCCGCCAGCGAGAGCAGCGCCGCCAGCAGGTTGACGAACCCCGCCAGGATGTAATAGCTCGACAGGCACAGGGCCAGGCCAAAGGCCAGTCCCTCGGCGGCCGTCAGCCGCTCAGAGGCCAGCGGACGTTTGGCCGTGCGCTGCATGTTCCTGTCCAACTCGCGGTCGATGTACTGGTTCAGCGCCGAGGAACCGCCCGCCGCCAGCGCGCCGCCCAGCAGGGTCCAGAACGCCAGCGGGAAGGACGGCCATTGCTTGCCGCCCGCCACCAGCCCCGCGTAGGTGGTCACCAGCAGCAGGCCCACGATCCACGGCTTGGAGAGCGCGAAGAAATCCTTCAGGCGCTGGCGCGCGTCCAAAACGGGGACAGAGACGGGGTCCACGGCCTGGACGCCCGCCACCAGCGCCAGCCCCAGCAGCGCGAACCACAATGAGACGGCCGTCAGCCCGTGCAGCACAGCCAGATGCCGCGCCAGGCCGTGCGTCACTTCCAGCGAGCCGATCAGCGCCTGCCCGAAGAACAGCACGCCCAGCACCGTGGTCAACGGCAGCAGCAGCGTGTTCTCGCGCTGTTCGCGCCAGGCCTTGCGCATCACCCACACCATCTGGACCGAAGCCAGCGCCACCGCCAGGCGGTGCACCAATTGCAGCCAGCCCACGGGATGCGTGGGCATACAGACGGGCCAGCCCTGGCAATAGGCGGCCGCGCCTGTCAAAGTTACGGCGCGCCCCAGGAGGGTCAGCAAGAGGACGAGCAGAAAAAGGACCAGGGTGTGGCGCGCAAAGGAAGAACGCAGCGAGTATTTCATGAATGCTCCTGCCTCGGCAGATAGAAGAATGGATATCCGAAGAACAACAGCGTAGCAAAGGTGAACCACTGGCCCGCATACCCCAGGTGCGGTCCCTCGGTCACCTCGTATTGCGTCTGATAGGCGATGGGCGGAGTGGTGTCGGCGGGGTCCATGTTCGGCTGGATGAAGACAGGCAACAGACGATACGGCACCTGGAGCTGGATGCGCGGGATGTTGACGATCACCCAGAAATCGAGTTTCTGCCCCTCGACGGGCGGCGGATCGGAGGCCGCCCAGAAGCCTGGTTCCGTTTGCCCCAGGTGAAGGATTCCGCTGACGGTCACCTCGCCTGGCTCGTCGTACTTGCGCCAGTCGGCGGGCGCGGCGTTGCCCTCCGCGGGGATGAAGCCGCGCTCGACCAGCACCGCCGAGCCGTCGCTCAACACCAGCGGCGTGATTAGGTAATAGCCCAGCAAGCCGTCCAGTTCCTGGTTGCGCAGCGCCACCTGATGCTCGAAGTCGTAGGTGCCGCGCGCGGTCACGTCGCGGTATTCCTGGGCGGTCAGGTCCTCGCTCGTCTCACCCGTCAACTTCAGGGGCGGCAGGGCGCGCGCCATCTCGTAATGGGCGTTGTCCGCCCGCCGCTGATGCAGGCGGTCCAGCTGCCAGATGCCCAGCCGCGCGCACAGGGCTGTGCCCGCGAAGACGAACAGAGTGGTAAGAATCCACTTGCGGGAGAACATGGCGCGCAGGGTCTTCACGCGGCCGCCTCCTGCTTTTTCTTTTTATCGCCGCCCAGCAGGATGCTGTACACGGCGAAGATGCCCGCCAGCGGAAAGCCCGCGAAGAAGATGCCCGAGAGGCGCGTCCCCCACGTCACGGGCTGATGGACATCCAGGCCGAAATATTTGGTCGGCTGGAAGGAACATTCCAGCGCGTAGCTCTCCTCGTTCGAGAGGCTCATGCTGGCGGTTGTCCCCGCAGGCACCCACAGCGGACCCAGTTGATGGTCGACGCTGTCCTGGTTGACCACGGCCAGCGTGTCGCCCACCACGAAGGTCATGTCCTGGGGCAGGCCAGGCGGCGCTTCGCCCTGGGCTACGCGCTCCGCCGTCCCCGCGGGGATGACCAGCTCGATGCGGGTGGGTTCGCGGTTCTCGCGCTTGAACATTTGGAAGGCGGCCTCGCTCATCACAGCCGCCAGGCTGAATCCGAGCAACAGGGAGATCGAGATGCGCTTGAGGATCGCGCTGCGGGACATGAAGACACCTCTCCTTTGAAACGAAAGAAAAACTTATTTCTCGGCCAGCAGCAGGCGCACGTCGTGCAGGATGTCCTGCCAGCGCGTCTCGAAGTTGAAGGACAGCCGCAGGTTCCCGTGCGTGTCGATGGCGGTCACGCGCGTGGAATGGGTCACGGCATAATTGCCGTTGGCGTCCTTCGGTCCGAGTTCGCGGTACGCGCCATAATCGCCCCAGACCCTGCCCAATTGCTCGATGGGCCCCGAGAGGCCGAGGAAGGTCGGGTAGAAGCGGCTGGCGTAGTCCTGCGCGCGGGCGGGCGTGTCGCGGTCGGGGTCCATGGTGACGAAGAGCACCTGCACGCGCCCGGCGTCCGCGCCCAGGCCGTCCATCACCAACTTGAGGTTGGACAGCGTGGTCGGGCACACGTCGGGACACGAGGTGTAGCCGAAGAAGAGCAGCACCACCTGACCCTTGTGGTCGCTCAGGCGGAACGGCGTCCCGTCGGCCAGGGGCATGTCGATCTCGGGCGCGGGGACGGGCTCATACGTGGTGCCGAGGAAACTGGGCGGTTTTGCGAACAGATAAGCCAGCAGGATTCCCACCAGGACGACGACCAGCGAACCAACTCCAACCCAAACCAGCTTGCGATCCATGCGATGACCTCCGAAAAAAGCGGGGCGACCTGTTGGCCGCCCCGACATCATACCATCTTTCAGTTAACCGAACCTAAGAGGCCGTTACAGGACCTTCCCGATCAGGTAGAGCGCGGGATAGAAGAAGATCCAGACCACGTCCACGAAGTGCCAGTAGACGGCGGCGGCTTCCACCGCCCAATGTTTCTCGGCAGAGTACACGCCGCGCGCGCCGTTGCGCAGGATGATGATCAGGAACAGGACGCCCGTCAACACGTGGAAGGCGTGCATGCCCGTCATCATGTAGAAGACAGCGCCCGCCGTGCCCGAACTGGGGGTGAGACCCTCATGGGCAGCGGTCGGCCATTCCACGGCCACCACGCCCAGCAGGAAGGCCAGCGCCAGCACCAGCGTGATGGATGTGTTGAGCAGAAAGCCCTTGCGGTCGCCGTGCTCCATGGCGGTCTCGCCGCGGTTCATGAAGAAGGACGAGATCAACAGGACGGCCGTCACGCCCAGGCCGAGCAATTGGTTCAGGTGCGGACGGGTCATGCCCAGCAGGTTGACGCGCGCCACCATCAGGCCGCCGAAGACGAAGGCGTCCGAGAGCAGGAACAGCCACAGGCCGATGCGGTTGGTGCCCGTCTTGTAGGCGTAGGAATGTTCGTCAGAACTTTCATCCTGGCTGAGGCGGTAGATGTGCATGTAGTAGTACGCCACCAGCCCCGCCTTGACCAGCGCCACCACGATCAACAGGGGCACGGCGTCGAAGGCGACCGCGATGAAGTATTCGAGCGCCGTCAAGACGGCCAGGTAGACGAAGATCAATACGCCCTGGCGCATGACGGTGGATTTGTCTTGTGTGTGTGTCATCGAGCCCTACCCTTTACTTTTCGTTGGCAAACTTGACGTAACGCGAGCCCGCCAGGCCGTAATCATACGGTTCACCGACCACTTCGAACTCGTGCTCATAGTTGTGCATCGGCATCGGCGAGGGGACCTGCCACTCGGGTGAGCGCGATTCCCAGAGGTTGCCTTCGGCCTTCTCGCCGTTCTTCATGCTGTGGAAGAAGTTGATGATGAAGATCAGCACCGAGAGCGCGATCAGGAAGCCCGCGATGGTCAGCACGAGGTGGGTCGAGTCGAAGCCGAGCGCGGGATCGTAGTCCGCGATGCGGCGGCGCATGCCCAGCAGGCCGATGCGCATCATGCCCAGGGTCAGCACGAAGAAGGAGGGCGTCATCAGCCAGAAGTGGACCTTGCCCCAGAACTCGTTCATGCGGCGTCCGCTGGCCTTGGGGAACCAGTAATAGATGGCGGCGAAGAACGGGAAGACGAATCCGCCGAAGATGGTGTCGTGGAAGTGGCCGACGATGAAGTAGGTATCGTGCAGGTGCAGGTCGGTCGAGACGGTGGCGTTCGGCGGGCCCGAGAGGCCGCCCATCAGGAACACGACGATCCCGCCCAGCACGAACAGCATGGGCACGGGCGTGCGGATCTTGCCCTTCCAGAGCGTCGCCACCCACGAGAAGAACTTGACGCCCGTCGGCACGGCCACCAGCAGGGTGCTGTACATGAACGGCACGCGCAGGTATTCGTTCATGCCTGAGGTGAACATGTGGTGCGCCCACACCAGGAATCCCACCAGGGCGATGCCCAGCGAAGACATGGCCACCCACTTGTACCCGAAGAGCGGCTTGCGCACGAAGACGGGCAGCAGTTCCGAGATCACACCCAGGCCAGGCAGCACGAACACGTACACGGCGGGGTGCGAGTAGAACCAGAACAGGTGCTGGAACAGCACGGGGTTGCCGCCCTTGTCGGGGTCGAAGAAGCCCATGCCCAGCAGGCGCTGGAACATCACCAGCTGGAACGACAGGCCGATCAACTGCGTGGCGGTCAGCGAGATGAGCGAAGTCGCCACCGAAGCCCACACCAGGATCGGCATGCGGAAGGCGGTCATGCCCCTGGCGCGCATGCGCAGCACGGTGGCGATGATGTTCAGACCGCCCAGGATGGACGACCAGCCCGCTACGAACACACCCAGGAAGAACATCTGCATGCCCACGGGCGCGCGCACCGAGAGCGGCGGGTAGCCCGTCCAGCCCGTGTCGAAGCCGCCCAGGAAGATGCTCGAAAGCAGCAGCACGGCGGCGGGCACGGCGATCCAGAACGAGAAGGCGTTCATGCGCGGGAAGGCCATGTCCTGCGCGCCCAGCAGCAGCGGCACCACGTAGTTCATGATGCCCGCGATGCCCAGCAGGATCGAGACGATCATGATCATGCCGTGCAGACTCATCAGCGAGTTGTACATCTGCAGGCCGTTCTGGTCGAACAGCTTGAACTCGCGCGTCAGGAATTGCAGGCCCGAAGCGGCCAGCTCCGTGCGGAAGATCAACGCGAACAGGCCGCCGATGCTGATCAGCAGCAGCGCCACCACGGTGTACTGAATGCCGATCACCTTGTGGTCGAGCGAGACACCAAAGTATTTCTCCCAGCCGGGTTCATCCTGGTGATGGTCCGAGGTTGGCTCGCCCAGCGCCCACTTCCACCAATCGGTCAGGGCGCCCACGCCCGCCAGGAAGGAGAGCGCGCCGACGATGCCGCCCAGCACCCACCCAGGTTCGGTGAAGAGGAACGGTCCCCACAGGCCGAGTCCCATCGCCGCGCGGATGCCCGTCACGAACAGGGCGCCCGCCAGCGTGCCCAGCACCTGGAAGACCAGGCCCTTCGTCACGCCGCGATAGCCGATCAGGCCGAAGAAAAAGAAGATCACGCCGAACAGCAGCGAGAACAACCCCGCCACGGGAGCCTGGAAGCTCACCGTCTTCTGGACGGCGAAATCCAGTCCCAGCCCCACCCCGTAGCCGATCAATGCGCCGACGACCAGCAGCAGCAGGCCGCGCCACACAGGCTTGATATTTGTCATCTCGATTCCTCCACGATTATTTCAGCGTCTTGATGTACGCGATCAGGTACCCGATCTCGGCATCGCCGATGCCCACGGCGGAGGGATTGAAGGCCATCGGGCTGTATCCCTGCACCACCTGCGACTGCGGCTCCTTGATGGACTGCGTCAGGTAGGCCTCATCCGCGGTGACGGTCGTCCCGTCGGCCAGCTGCACCTCGTGGCCGAACAGCCCCAGCCAGGTGGGACCGTTCCCCGCCGTGCCGTTGATCGAGTGGCAGGCCTTGCAGTAGGTCTGGTAGAGCTTCTCGCCCTTCTGCTCGGGCGTGGCATTGGCTTCCGCCTGGGCGGCGGCCACCTGCTGGTCCTTGGCCCAGGTCTCGAAGGCGGCCTGGCCCACCACCACCACGGGCGCTTCCATATAAGCGTGGGACGTGCCGCAGATCTCGGCGCAGCGCACCTTGTAATCGCCGACCAGGCTGGGGGTGATGCGATATTCCGTGATGCGCCCAGGCACCAGGTCCTGCTTCACGCGGAACTCGGGCACCCAGAACGAGTGGATCACATCCAGGGCCTGCAATTGCAACACCACCTGCTTGTCGGCGGGCAGGTACAACTTGTCGGATTTGAATCCGCCGTACGCGGGATATTCGAACTGCCAGCCCCACTGGAAGCCCGTCACCTTGATGACCATCGCATTCGGGTCCACGCGGCGGGTCTCGCCCAGCGAATACGCACCCAGGTAGGCGAAGATCACCACCACGATCAACGGGATGATGGTCCAGGCGATCTCGAGGGTGGTATTGCCTTCGATGTGCTCGGCGTCGGTGTTATCGCCCTTCTTCCTGCGGAAGACGACCAGGCTGTACACCATCGGCACGATGATCAGCGCGAACAAAAAGGATATGGTGATGACTTCCAGGTTCCACAGCCAGTCGATCGGGGCGGCTTGCGCGCTCGCCTCGACGGGCATCAGTTCCACCGCATGCAGGCCCGCATACGTGCCCACGGCCGCGACGATGACCAGGATGCCAACAATTACATAGTGTCGCATACACACTCTCCTGAAAAAAGTGTTCCACAGCGGAAAAATAACGTCCGCGACAGTCCCCCGCAGGGCTGCGCGTACCAGGGTGTAATTTACCAAATTTTAGACAATTTGTCACGTTTTTTGAGCACAAAAATCATGGCAATTTTTTGACATTTGTCCCGCCCTATTGGAAGGCGGCCAGCACTTCGGCGCTGTGTTCGGCGGGACGGACGTTCTCGAAGACGCGCACGATCGTCCCCTGCGGGCCGATCAGGAAGGTCGTCCGCAACACGCCCTCATACTCCTTGCCCATGAACTTCTTGGGGCCCCAGGTCCCATAGGCGTCGCAGACCTTGTGACCCTCGTCTGCCAGCAGGGCGAACGGCAGCTGAAACTTGGCCTTGAACTTCTGGTGCGACTCGACCGAATCGGGGCTGATGCCCAAAACGGTGATGCCTGCCTGCTCGTACGCGGAATAGTCGTCGCGGAAGTTGCAGGCTTCCTTGGTGCAGCCGGGCGTGTCGTCCTTGGGATAGAAATACAACACGACGCGCTGGCCGCGGAAATCGGTCAGGCGTCGGGTCTGGTTGGAATCGTCGAGCAGTTCGAAATCGGGTGCGGGAATCCCAGCAGATATAGGCACAGGCTCCTCCTCGAGCGTTGGTCGGAGCGCATTATACCCGCACTGCCCGCCGTACGGAAGTTTCTGCCAGACCCTATTTCAACGTGCGCAGAAAGGCGACCACCTGCCAGACCTGCTCGTCCGCGAGGATGCCCTTCCAGCCGACCATGGCCGTGCCCGGCCTGCCCGTGTCGATGCGCCAGAACAGGTAATCATCCGCCGAGGTCGCTTGCAGGGCCGCCAGGTTGACGGGGCGCGGCGTCAGGGAGGCCGCCACGGGGCCATCCCCATGTCCCGTTTCACCGTGACAGGAGGCGCAGTTGGTGGCGAAGACCTTTGCCCCCGCCTCGGCCGCGTCCGCGCCAAGGGGGTTGGTCAGCCCCGCATATTCGGGCGGGACAGTGGCGGTTGCCAAAACGGAGGGGTCCGCGCTTTGCGTGGACTGCGGCGCACCGCAGCCCGCAAGCAGCCCCGCCAGAAGGACAAGCAGAAGGAACGTGTTTCGCATGGTACTCTCTTATGAAGGTTGAAATGCGCCGCAGATTATACAATCCCCCCTGATGAATGTCAAAAAAAGGCCGCTGGAACTCCAGCGGCCATCGGGACTACAAGATGCCTGCTTTTCTCAACGCGCCTTCCAGCGAGTCGATGGTGACGGGCTTGATCAGGATGGCCAGCGCCCCGCCCTTCAACACACGCTGACGGGTCTCGGGCTGGTCGTCGGAGGTGATGATGATGACGGGCACGGCCGAGAGGCGCGGCTCGCGCTTGACGTAGGAGAGGATCTCGGTCCCGTCCACGCCGGGCATGTTGATATCCAGCAGAATCACCCCGGGGATGCCGCCCTTCAACAGCGCCATGGCCGGGCTGGAACCGTACGCCGTGCGCGCAGGCACCCCCAACACGCTCAACATCTGGTGCAGGGCGTCGGCCGTGTTTCGGTTATCGTCAATGACAAGCGCTTGTTTCATGATGTCTCCAATAATAAATTACCCATGGGGGTGATATCGTATCCTGGCAGGGCCGCCACCGCCTGTCGAAACGCGGGGTCGGCCAGCACGGAAAAGAGCGGAGCCAGCAGGCTGCTTTCGGCCTGGAGGGTGGGGATGACCAGGTCGTAGCGCTCATCGAACAACGGGACGAAGTCCAGGTCGAGGGCTTGCGCCGCAGCGGGGATGCCCAATCCGCAATCGGCGCGGCCCGAAGCCACCGCCGCCGCCACACCCAGGTGGGTGTATTCATCTTGATTGTAGCCGAGGATGGTTTCGGCGGCTATCCCCAATCGGTTCAAATGATAATCCAGCAGGACGCGCGTGCCCGCTCCGCGCTGACGGTTCACGAACTGGACCCCGGGGCGGGCCAGGTCGCCCAGGTTTTGCAGGCCCTTCGGGTTGCCCCGCCTCACCAGCAGGCCCTGTTTGCGCCCCACCAGCGTCACCAGTCTGACGGGCACACCGGGCAGGTATTGTCCAAGATAAGAGACGTTGTACTCGCCTGTTTCGGGGTCGAGCAGATGCGACCCCGCCAGGTGGGCCTCGCCGCGCCGCAAGGCCACCAACCCGCCCTGCGAGCCGACGTTGGCCGAGACGAAACGTCGGTCGTGGTTCGACAGGAATTGCGCCAGCAGGTCGAGGATCACATCGTGGGAGCCGATGCAGAAAATGGTACGGTCCAGGTCTGAGGGGCTGCGGTACAGGCGCACACGCACGGGCTGGCCCGCCTCCACGCCTTGTTCGCCGCGCGGCACGACCACCAGCCCATCCGCGCGGACCAGCGAGGTGATGACCCCCGCCCCGCGCGCGAGCGGCGCGGCCAGCAATTTTTCGCCCACCCGCCCCACCGCCACCCGCACGTAATCATCGTCACCGGGCGGCGAGACGATCTTGCGCGTGAGCGTGGCCTGCTGCTCGATCAGTTCCAGCGGACGGCGTCCCTGCCATTGAGCCAGGATCGGCTCGGCGAAGATGTCCACCGTCAGCGCAGCCGAGACGGGATAACCTGGCACGCCGATGATGGGAACCACGGACGAATCCTCGCGCGCCACCATCCCCAAAATGACGGGGTGCCCGGGCCGCACCGCCACGCCATGCACATACAGCGTGCCCAGCGTCTCCACCACCTTGGAAGAGAAATCCTCCGCGCCTGCCGAGGAGCCCGCGTTCAACAGGATCAGGTCATGCTCGCGGGCGGCTTCTTTCACCCGCTCGCAGATCACGTCGAAGTTGTCGATGGTGATCGGGTAGCGGGTCGGTACGGCGCCCATGGCCCGCACCTGCGCCGCCAGCACCAGCGAGTTGTATTCGAGGATGTCGCCTGGCTTCAACGCGCTGCCGAGCGGCACCAGTTCGCTGCCGGTCGGCAGGATGGCGACGCGCGGCCTGCGCGCCACCATCACCTCGGTATGGCCCGACGCAGCGATCGCGCCCAGGTCGGCGGGGCGCAGGGCGTGTCCCGCGGGCAGGACGAGCTGCGTGGCGACGATGTCCTCCCCCAGCGGGCGGACGTGACTCCAGGGGGCCACGGCCGCGCGGATGCGGATGAAAGCCGGCTTGCGGATCGACTCCGTGGTTCGGCCCGCGCCATCCAGCGCCTCCACATTCTCGATGGGGATGACGGAATCGAACCCGGCGGGCAAGGCGTCGCCCGTGTCGAGGTAATAAGCCGAGGGTCCGACCTGCAGCGTGATCGGGTCCGAGGGGCCTGCACCCTGGGTGTCCTGCGCGCGGACGGCGAAGCCGTCCATGGCCGAGGCGTGATAATTCGGCGAGGAGACCTTGGCCCACACCGGCTCGGCCAGCACGCGGTCGAGCAGGGTATCGTCCAGGGACAGGGTTTCTGCGCCCAACACGCGCCAGAGTCCCGCCTCCTCCAGGGCTTGTCGGAAACGCGCCTGGGCCTGGGCGAGCGGAATATCGTGCAGATACACAGACATAAGGAATCAGATGGAAGGAAACAGGGTGGTCTTGAGTTGTTCAATGTGCGCGGGCGTGGTGCCGCAGCAGCCACCCACGATCCTGGCGGGCCAGTGCGCGGCATGACGGCAATACGCCTCGGGCGCTTCCGCGTCGGTGTTGACCCAGCCGACCTTTGCGTCGGCGTAGCCGATGTTGCCGTAGGCGATCAACGGGAAGTTCGGCGGGCAGGCCGCGCGCAATTCCTCCAGCGGCGTGGAGAGGTAAGGCGTCGGGCCGCAGTTGACCCCGATCGCCGCGATGCCCAGCGGCAGCAACTCGCGCGCCGCCTCGGTCAGGCTTTCGCCCGAGAGGATATTGCCCATCGGGTCGCACACGAAGCTGACGACGGCGGGCGTGCCCGTGCTCACCGCCAGTTTGGCGGCAACGACCGCCTCGCGAATGCTGTTCATGGTCTCGATCAGGATCAGGTCCACGCCGCACTCGACCAGGTGATGGACCCGCTCGCTGTGCTCCGCGCGCAGTTGGTCGTCGGGCGGGACAAGCGCGGGCTGGTAACAATCCTCCAGCGTGGAGATGGACCCCGCCACGAAGCGCGGCTCGGCGGAACCAAACTCGCGGATCGCCTCGCGGGCGATCTCCGTCGCGCGGCGGGTCAGCTCGAGGGCGCGGTCCGCATAGCCTGCGGGAGCCAGGGCGCGGCGGTGGGCGCGGAAGGTATCGGTGGTCAGGATCTCCGCGCCCGCCCGCAGGTAGTCGAGGTGAATCTCCTTGAGCACGCGTGCGCCTTCGTCGCTGAGCAAGGCGTTGGCAGACCAGAGCGGCAGGCCCGTATCCACACCGCGGCGGTGCAGTTCGGTGCCAGTCGCGCCATCCAGCAGGATCGGGGCAGGTTGGGCAAGTCGGGTGAGAAAATCCATGCGGGCATTATAGTCAAAAATGGGCGCGGGGACTATGGCTTTCTCAAAGTCCAACAGCCAGCCACGGATTTCACAGATTCGCACGGATTTTTTTAAACAATCGGTGAAAATCTGTGTCAATCTGTGGCAAAAAATAACTTTGAGAAGACCATAGCGCGGGGACAAAGCATCCTTGCCTTCCGCGGCGCGGCCTGATATACTCATCCAGTGAGTATATCGAGGACATCCAGAGCATGAGCAACCTCTCCCCCGAATTCGCCCTGCTGGGATTGCTGGCCGAAGGCCCGAGCCACGGCTATGACCTGCATCAGCGCCTGGGGATGGACCTGGGCCACGTCTGGCACCTGAGCCAGAGCCAGGCCTACGCCATCCTCAAGCGCCTCGAAGCGCGCGGGGACGTCCGCTCGCATACGGTGGAGCAGGAAAAACTGCCCGCCCGCCAGAAGCTGCAACTCACGGCCCAGGGACGCCGCCGCTTTCAGGAGTGGCTGGATGGAACCGCGGCCAGCAACGCGCGCTCGATCCGCCTGGAGTTCCTCACACGATTGTACTTCGTCCAGAAGCGCCAGCCCGAAAAGACGGCGGACATCTACACCGCCCAACGCGACCAGGTGCAGACCAGCCTCCAGCGCCTCACCGACCTGCTGGCGCACCTGCCGCCCGAGCAGGAGTACAACCGCCTCAGCCTGGACCTGCGCCTGCGCCAGATGCGTCTCATCTGCAACTGGCTGGACGAGATTCAAACCCAATTCCAAATCGAGGTTCCCGCATGAAGAAATTTTTATCGGCCCTGTTCGCGCTTTCCATCCTGGCGGCGGGCTGCGCCCCCGCTGCCACGCCCGCGCCGACGGTCGCCCCCTCCCCCGAGCCGCGCACACTGACCGTCTTCGCCGACAGCGCCTTGACCGAGGCCTTCACCGAGATCGGCGCCCAGTTCGAGGCGGCCAACCCGGGCGTGACGGTCCAGTTTCAATTCGGCGGCACGCAGACCCTGCGGGACCAGATCATCCAAAGCGGAGGGGCCGACGTGTTCGCCTCGGCCAGCGTGCGCGAGATGACCGCCCTGATAGCCGCGCTGTTGGTCGGCAAGGAAGCCGTCCAGCGGGCCTTTGCCACCGACAAGATGGTGGTGGTCCTGCCGCCTGGGAATCCCGCCAACCTCCAGTCCATCGATGGGCTGGCCGCGCCTGGCCTCAAACTGTCCCTGCCTGCCGAGACCGACCCCGCAGGGAAATACACCCGCATCGCGCTCAAGAATCTGAACGCCGCGTATGGCGACGGGTTCAATCAGAAGGTCATCGCCAACGCAGCCTTCAACGAGGAGAACGTCCGCCTGGTGGTGGAGCGGGTGAAATCGGGCGAGGCGGACGCGGGCATCGTGTACTTCTCGGACCTGATCACCGCGCCCAGCCTGGTGACGCTGCCCATCCCCGACGACGCCAACGCCAAAGCGGAGTTCACCATCGCGGCGTTGACCCAGTCTCCCAACCTCGGCCTGGCTCAGCAATTCGTGGCCTTCGTCTTCTCCAGCGGCGGGCAGACCATCCTGCAGAGTTGGAAGTTCGGGCCCGGGCGTTGAGTCCCATCCTTGTGAAATCCGCCTTTTCCAAAAAAGACGAGACCATCCTTCCATCCATCGAGGCATTTTGATGAAACGCTTGTTGACCCTCCTGTTCCTGTCCACATGGCTCGCCGCGGGCTGCGCCCCTGCCGTCACGCCGACCGCCGCGCCGACACAGCCTCCCGCTCCCGCCCCCACCGAGACGGCTACGGCCGTCCCTCCCACCGCCGCGCCCGAACCGCGCACGTTGACCGTCTTTGCGGCCGCCTCGTTGAAGGATGCCTTCGGCGAGATCGGCAGGAACTTCGAGGCCGCTCACCCTGGCGTGACCGTGAGCCTCAACTTCGCGGGCTCGCAGACCTTGCGTACCCAACTGGAAGAAGGCGCGTCGGCGGACGTATTCGCCTCGGCCAACCATACCGAGATGGATAACGCCGTCAAGGCGGGGTTGGTCCAGGACGGCGCCGCCCAGGACTTCCTGACCAACCAACTGCTGGTCATCCTGCCGGCGGACAACCCTGCGGGCCTCGAGTCGCTGCAAGACCTGGCCCGCTCGGGCGTCAAGGTGGTGCTGGCCGCCGACACCGTCCCCGCTGGCAAGTACGCCCGCCAGATCCTCGACAAGTTGAGCCAGGATCCCGCCTTCGGCTCGGACTTCGGCGCGAAGGTGCTGGCCAACGTGGTCTCGAACGAGAACGACGTCAAACAGGTGGTGGCCAAGGTCCAGTTGGGCGAAGCGGACGCGGGCATCGTGTACGTATCCGACGCGGTCGCCGCGCCCGAGTTGAAGACCATCGAGGTCCCCGCTGAATTCAACGTGGTCGCCAAATATCCCATCGCCGCGCTGACCCAGGCTCCGCAGCCCGAGTTGGCCGCCGAGTTTATCGCCTACGTGCTCTCCGCCGAGGGACAGGGCATCCTGGCGAAGTGGGGCTTCAGCCCGATCCGATAACGATGTCTGGCCTGCGCCGATTCATCGAACACATCAGCACCAACGGGACTCGGGACTGGCTGTTCATCGTCCCGAGTCTCCTGTTGCTTTGCCTGTTGGGGCTGCCCCTGCTGGCCCTGTTCGGGCGCGCCTTCAACGCGGACTTCTTCTCGCAGGCCCTGTCGCCATGGGCGTTGGAGGCGCTGCGCCTGAGCCTGGTCACCAGCCTGCTGACCGTGGCGGTCACGGTCGCGCTGGGCACGCCGCTGGCCTATGTGCTGGCGCGCTGGCAGTTCCCGCTCAAATCCTGGGTGGGGACGTTGATCGACCTGCCCGTCATCCTGCCGCCCTCGGTGGCGGGGCTGGCCCTGCTGGTGGCCTTCGGCAGGCGCGGACTCTTCGGGGCGGCGCTGAGCGGGCTGGGAATCCAGTTGCCGTTCACCACGGCGGCGGTGGTCATCGCGCAGTTGTTCGTGTCCGCGCCGCTTTATATCCGTGCGGCGCGCATCGGCTTCAACGAGATCGACGTGCAGTTGGAGGAGGCCGCCCACGTGGAGGGCGCGGACCAGTGGCAGATGTTCCGCGAGGTGATGTTCCCGCTGGCGGGGCGTTCCCTGGTCAGCGGAGCCATCCTCACCTGGACGCGCGCCCTGGGCGAGTTCGGCGCGACCATCATGTTCGCGGGCAACCTGGAGGGCGTCACCCAGACCATGCCGCTGGCCATCTACCTCGGCTTCGAGCGTGACCTGGGCGTGGCCGTGGCCCTCTCGGTGCTGCTGGTGGCGGTCTCGATCCTGATCCTGGTCGCTACGAGGAAGCTGGACAAAACCCATCAGTGACCCCCTCCGTGTTGGCGGCGTAGTATCATGGGGATATTCCACTTCGAGGAGCCGCCATGTCCCCCACCCTTGCAGACATCCACGCCGCAGCGGAACGCATCCGCCCGTACGCGCATCGCACGCCCGTCCTCACCTGCCAGAGTCTCGACGAGCAGGTCGGGGCGCGGGTCTTCCTGAAATGCGAGAACTTCCAGAAGGTCGGCGCGTTCAAATTCCGCGGCGCGTGTAACGCCGTCTACTCGCTGACCGAAGCGCAGGCGGCGCGCGGCGTGGCCACACATTCCTCGGGCAACCACGCCCAGGCCTTGGCGCTGGCGGCGCGCCTGCGCGGCATCCCCGCCTACATCGTCATGCCGAGCAATGCCCCGCAGGTCAAGAAGGACGCGGTGGCGGGCTACGGCGGGCGCATCACCTTCTGCGAGCCGACCCTGGCAGCGCGCGAGTCGACCCTGGCACGGATCGTGGAGGAGACAGGCGCGGAAGTGGTCCACCCCTACAACGACGAGCGCGTCATCGCGGGACAAGGCACCGCGGCCCTGGAACTGCTGGCGGATGTCCCCGACCTGGACGTGGTCATCACCCCCGTGGGCGGCGGCGGCCTGTTGAGCGGCACCAGTCTGACGGTCAAGGGCGTGGCCCCGCGCGTGCGCGTCATCGCGGGCGAACCCGAAAACGCCGACGACGCCTACCGCTCCCTGCAGGCGGGCCGCATCCTGCCCTCCGAGAATCCCAGGACCCTGGCCGACGGCCTGCTGACCTCGCTCGGCGCGCTGACCTTCCCTATCATCCGCGAGAACGTGGAGCAGATCGTCACGGTCAGCGAAGCAGGCATCGTCGCATGCATGAAGTTCGTCTGGGAACGCGCCAAGATCATCATCGAGCCGTCGTCGGCCGTGGCGGTCGGCGTGCTGTGGGAGCGCAAGATCGACCTGACGGGCTTGAAGGTCGGCGTGATCCTGAGCGGCGGGAATGTGGACCTGGGAAAGCTGCCGTGGCAGGCTGGGAGCTAGGCGGGGGCGGCTGTGTCTGCGCGCGAATTTAAACCATAATCTTTACATTGCCAAGTTATTAGAACACTTGAGCAAAGAAAAAGCCCGCCGAAAGGCGGGCGATACTTCTCAATTTATTAACTCACCTTACGCACTTAGCCGTGATTCCCTGAGCGAAGCGAAGGGTCTCTAC
>CAZGFR010000080.1:0-12709 GCA_964524485.1 uncultured Anaerolineaceae bacterium
CCATCGTCCCCACGTTCAGATGCGGCTTGCTGCGATCAAATTTTGCCTTCGCCATGTCTCGTTCTCCTTTTTCTGACAAATACTTGAGTCAGCATCTGAGCCCACGATGGGATTTGAACCCATGACCCCGTTCTTACCAAGAACGTGCTCTGCCGACTGAGCTACGTGGGCTTGACGTGCTGTATGACCGGATTTCCAGTCACAAGTGGGCGGTGGAGGATTCGAACCTTCGAAGTCTTCTGACAACTGATTTACAGTCAGTCCCCTTTGGCCACTTGGGTAACCGCCCGGGGGTAAATTGTATTTTCTAGTAGTTAGTCTACTAGTCGCTTCGCCGCTCAAACGGGAGAGGCGAACCGACCAACAACCTAACTGGAGCCGACGACGAGAATCGAACTCGTAACCGCCCGCTTACAAGGCGGGTGCTCTGCCGATTGAGCTACGTCGGCGCTTAAGCGTGCGGATTATACCAAACCACACAATCGGCCGCAAGGTTTTGACAATTAAATTGCTCCCAACACGCAGGAGCACGGGTCGAAAGTTTATCAGGGAATAGGGCCCTAGTCAACCCTTGGACGAATCTTCTAGGGAAAGAGGTTCGTCCACCTGTCAGGACGAAGTGAAAAAAATGGGGCCGCCAGGTATTGACGAAAGCGGGATTCTGATTAAAATAGAACATATGTTCTGTTTATATGGCCGTGCCCAACCTTTGACCTTGGGCACGCCGATCGGTGGTGACCATGGATGAAATGACTCGAAAAGAATTGATGTTGGAGGTCATGGCCGAACTCCAGCCTGAGATCGAAGCGGCGCGGTCCGCCTCTTTACCGATAAATCCGTCCCGACCGCCGCTGAGCCGCGTATTGGTCGATTATCTGCCACTGCCCCCCGAAGCGCTCTTCCTGGGTGTGGCCACGGACCAGCTGCCGGTCCTGCTCAATTTGCTGGACCCGGTTCCGGGTCCGCTCCTAATCACGGGCGATCAAGGGAGCGGCAAGACGGCCTTTCTTCAAGTTATCGCCCGCGGCGTGGACCAGGTCCACCAAGCCAATGCGGTGCAATACGGCGTGATCACGGCATATCCCGAAGAGTGGAATCGGGTCAGCGGCGCGCCCAACTGCGTGGACATCTTCCCCACCTACAAGAACGATGCCCAGGATTTCCTGAATTCGCTTTCCAGTTGGACGCATGTCAATCGCGGTGAACGACAATCCGTGCTGCTGCTGATCGATGATTTGTCCGTCATTGCGAGCATGGACTTCGAGGCGCGGCAAAGTCTGCGATGGCTGCTCCTGCGCGGACCCGCGCGGCGGGTCTGGCCCATCGTGACGCTCAACCCGAACCGATTGACTGAGGCGCGCCCGTGGATGGATTTTTTCCATACGCGCCTGTTCGGCAGGATGCAAAACATAAGTGACACCGTAAAGTTGGCAAACGCCAACATCATGCTGGGTGACCTGGCGCCCGGTTTCGAGTTCATGATGCGCGAAGGCGAGGACTGGCTCAAGTTCTGGATCCCCGCCTTCGACTAGGAGACGACATGCATATCGGTATGATGTGGTTCGACAATGACCCCCGCACGACGCTGGCCGCAAAGATCCAAAAGGCCAGCCGATATTACCAACAAAAGTTTGGTCGGCTCCCAGACCTCTGCCTGGTCCCGCCCGAAGCGCTCGACGCCGCCCAAGCGGACCTGACCCAAGAACAGCCCATCACCGTCCGCGCGTACCGCCCCGTCCTGCCCGGTCACCTGTGGATCGGCACAGAAGAACAGAATTCGTAGGGCGGCCCGGCACCCGTCCCCTACTTAATTCGAATCGCCTCCCGCAGAACTGGCCTGCGGGAGGCGATTGCATTTTCGTCGGACTATCCCATCGCTACAACAAAGGCTACCGCATACTGTTGCTCGTGGCTGAGGCTGACCGACCAGGTCGTGAATCCCTTTTCCTGAGCAATCCGCAACGCTTTGCCCCGCAACACCAGGAATGGAGCTTTGAGATCATCGTTGAGAATCTCGATGTCCTGCCAGCCGATCTCGCCGAACCCATGCCCCAGGGCCTTGGCGGCCGCTTCCTTGGCGGCGAAGCGCACCGCCAGGGATTCGGGCCGACCCTGGCAGGCTTCCAACTCGGCGGGCGTGAAGACACGCGTCAAGAGGCGTCCACCATGACGCTCGGCGGCGGCTGTCATGCGGCTGATCTCGAGGATGTCGACACCGGTGGACAGGTTCATGTCACGGTCCCGCAATCGAGATCCCCAGCCGTTCGGGATCGATGTACTTTTGCACCGCAGCCAGAACGTCGCGCGGAGTGACGGCGCGGATGCGCTCGACATAACCGCGATAATAATCCAGCCCGAGATCGTAGCGCTCGATGTTGAGCAAGGCGTTCGCCACGCCGCCGTTCGACTCGAGCGAGAGCGGCAGGCGGCCAATGAAATTCGCCTGGCTGTCGGCCAGCTCGGATTTGGTCACGCCCTTGCTCACAAAGCGCTCGAGTTCCCGCGTGACCAGGTCGACGGTCTTTTTGACGTTGGACGGGTTGACGCCCGCGCTGACGGTCCATGCGCCGGGGCCAACGCCCGCACTCAGATTCGAGTAGGCGTAGTAAGCCAGGCCCGATCTCTCGCGGACCACATCACCGATGCGGCCCATCATGCCAAACTGGCCGAGCACCGAATTTCCCAAAGAAGCCGCCACATATTCGGCGTCCTTGCGGCGCGGCCCCACCGTGCCGATGACAACATCCGATTGGGACTTGCCCGAAATCCTGTACTTCTTCTGGATCGTTTTTTTGATGGGCTTCAAAGGCGGCAGGGGCGGCATGTCCTTTTGCTCGTCCGCCCGCCAGGAGCCCAAGGCATGCTCAACGATGTCGGCGGCGCGTTTCGGGTCGATGCCGCCCACGATGGACAGGACCAGCCCGCGGGGTCCAAAAAAGGAACGGTGGAAATCGAACAGGTCCTCGCGGGTGATAGCGCGGATCGTCTCGGGCCAGCCGTCCCCGGGTCGGCTGTAGGGATGTCCCGCATACATGATCTGATCGAAGGTCAGGTCGGCCATGTCGGACGTATCCTGCGCACGCAGGGACAGGCCCGTGAGCAGTTGGGCGCGCAAGCGTTCCACCTCGTCGGCGGGGAAATCGGGCAGACGAAGAGTCTCGGATAGCAGATCGATCAAGAGGGGCAAATCCTCGGCCAGGGAACGCCCGCCGAAACTGGTGGTGTGAACGCCCGAGTCGTACCCAAGCGACGCGC
Organism: uncultured Anaerolineaceae bacterium; assembly: GCA_964524485.1. Classification (GTDB taxonomy): domain Bacteria; phylum Chloroflexota; class Anaerolineae; order Anaerolineales; family Villigracilaceae; genus JACPVF01. Next base: position 3,256 of record CAZGFR010000080.1, read on the forward strand.
CGACCGATTCAAGCCGATTGTAGATCTCGTCGAAGGAATGTTTCTGTGAGCCGCGCATCAGCGCCGATGCGACGAAGTCGGCCAGCCCGAGTTTTTCCTGCGGTTCGGCCAATGCGCCCGCTGCGAAATATCCGCTGAGCGTGACGGCAGCCGAGTTGAAATTGGGCCGCGCCAGAATGGTGATGCCGTTAGGCAGGACGCGGCGATAGATATCGTCCGCGCCGGGCAGGGGGTGGATGGATTTCATCTTCATGCCCCCTCCCCCGACGGAAGATACGCGCCGATGATGCGGCTCTGCGGGCGCAGGTACTCGCGCGCCACGCGCCGCACATCGCGCGGAGTGACGGCCGCCAGGCGGTCGAGGTAGGTCAGGAACCAGTCGAGGTCGGCGAACATTTCAGCGAAGCCCAACCAAAAGGCCTGGTTGGTGATGTTCTCGCTGCCATACGCAAAGATGGCCCGCGCCTGTTTGATGGCGCGCGCAATCTCCTGCCGCGACACCAACTCGGTCTGGACGCGCTCGATCTCGGCATCCAGCGCAGCGAGGACCTGTTCGGGGCTGCGTTCGGGATGCACGGTGAGCGTGAAGAAATATAGGAAAGGGTCGACCGTGAGGCTGGACCCGCCCGAAACGCTGACCGCCAACTCCTTGTCCACGAGGGCGCGATACAGGCGCGAAGTCTTGTTCGAGATGCCGCCGCCGAACAGATTGGGATTCGACGGCCCCGCCAACAGGCTGTCCAACACGGACAGCGGGAAGAAATCAGGATGGGACGCGGACGGGAAGCGGTAGCCAACCTGGAGGTAGGCCGTCTCACCCGGGCCCTCGACCGTCAGCCTGATCTCGCCGCGTTGAGGCGGCTCGGGGCGAGCCAGCCGCGGCGGGACGGGTCCCGCGGGGATCGGCTCGAACAACTCACGGATGCGCGCCAGCATGGAGCGGGTCTCGAAGTCCCCAGCCACGGCCAGGACCGCATTGTTCGGGATGTAGTATTTTCGATAATGCACGTGTAGCATATCGCGGGTGATGGTCTGCAGGTCGGCCATATCGCCGATGACTTCATGATGATACGGGTGCACGCGAAAGGACGTCTGCTGGATGGCCTCGCCCAACTGGAAGAGCGGCTCGTTCTCGTTGCCTTCGCGCTCCGAGATGATGACGGTGCGTTCGGAGGCCACGTCCTTTTCATCGAAGAGGCTGTTGACCATGCGATCGGCTTCGAGGCTGAGGGCCAGGTCGAAGCGGTCGGACGGCATGGTCTCGTAGTAGGTGGTCCAGTCGAGGAAGGTCATCGCGTTCCAGACGCCGCCCTCGCGCGAGATGGCGCGGTCGAGCACGGTGGCCGGGTAGCGCGGCGTGCCCTTGAACTGCATGTGCTCGGTCCAGTGCGAGAGGCCGGTCGCGCCGGTGACCTCGTCTCGCGAGCCGACGCGGTACCACATCCACGACGAAACCAGCGGCGCGGTATGGATCTCCTTGAGCAGGACCTTCAATCCGTTCGACAGGGTTACTTGCTTGATCTTTTCAGGCATGGGCCTCCGGGCGGACGATGGGGATGTCACTGGCAAATGGACTTGTTGTCCAGGTCGACGGACAACGGCTCGATGATGCACAAGAAGGGCTTGACCACTTTTTGGAGGTTCGAGAACGGTGTCTGCAATTCGGTCTGCGCCAATGGGATGTTGACCGGCACAGTCAGGTTGATCGGGACCGATCCCTGCACGGGGACGTTGAAGTCGAGCGCCACCTCCAGCACCGTGCCCGAGGGAAGAATCACCTGGGCAGGCGCATCAATGTTCAGGGTGGCCGTATTGATGCGCACCCGCGCGTTGGGGATGGTCGTGTCGGAGGCCAGCCTGATCTGGGTGGTCTTCTGGATTGGCACGGTCAAGTCAATTGGGATCGAGTCTTGTACAGTGATCGAGGTCACGATGCTGGCCCGCTCCATGCGCTGGAAGTTGGTGTACAAGCCTGAAAGGATCATCAGATCCTTGTTGTCGCTGAGTGTCTTCAAACTGTTGAGCGACATCCCCAGGTAAACGACGATGCCCAGCAGGATCCCGTTCACCAACAGCGACATGAGGCCCGTGACGGTCCAGAAGGCGCGATAGGTTCGTTCGACGCGGGAATGGGTCTGACGCGACGTGGACTCGGGAGGCGAGGACGGCTGGGGTGCGGGAACAGGCTCAGGCGTCGACGGGGCGGAGCCGCCCGCCTGGGCCCGCCTGGGTAGGCGCGCAATCGGCGATGCTTCCTCTGTTTTGGGGGCGGGCTCTTCCTCCCCACTGGAGAGGATATTCCGCAAACGGGAACCTGGATCGTTCTTCGGGTCGGTGGTCATCTTGCCTCCTTGAAATGTGCGTGCTTAATCTTAGCATAGATATGAAAAAAGACGCGCTTCCAGGTTCTCATCAAATTCTCAACCAAAGGCAGTACCCTTTTAGGCTGAGCTACGACTTGTGGAATCATAGGCCATGAGAGGCCGCTTGTATGGTTTCTTCTTTTTGGCTATAATCGCACCGCCTTGGTCTTATTTATATCGAAGGAGGAAGAGTGAGTTCTCAGTATCTGATCGCCGTGGTGGGCGCTGGCCCAGCCGGTCTTTTTGGGGCGCGTGAATTAGCCAACCTGGGCGCACGCGTAGCCCTGTTCAACCGTGATCTGAAGCCGGGCGGCCTGGCCGAATACGGCATCTATCCGAACAAGCACACCATGAAGGAGGGACTGCGTCGGCAGTTTCGCGGCGTGCTCGATAACCCGAACATCGATTACTTCGGCAACGTGACCGTCGGCGCCCAGGGTGATCTGAGCCTCGACGACCTGCGCGCGTTGGGCTTCGACGCCGTCCTCGTGACGGCGGGCGCACAGGGCACCAAGTGGCTGGGCCTGCCGGGCGAAGACCTGGAAGGCGTATATCACGCCAAGGACGTAGTCTATTCCTACAACAAGCTGCCGCCCTTCTCGCAGAAGCAGTTCCGCTTCGGGAAACGCTGCGCCATCGTCGGCGCGGGCAACGTGATGGTGGACATCGCGCATTTCCTGATCCACGAGCAGAAAGTGGAGCAGGTCATCGCGGTCGTGCGCCGCGGCCCCGCCGAGGTCAAGTTCGACAAGAAGGAAATGGAACACGTCATCGCCAACCTGGACCTCTCCGCGTTGGATGAGGAGCTGGCCCGCTCGACGCCGGTTATGCAGGCGGTCGGTCAGGACCCGGCGGCGGCTCGCGCCTCGATCTTGGAGGCCCTGCCGAAGGCGGATCCCAAGACATCCGAGACGAAGTTCCGCTTCGAGTTCCTGGCTTCGCCCGTACAGATGCTCGGTCAGGACGGCGTGCTGACCCAGCTCGAGGTCGAGGACAACACTCTCGTGCTCAAGGACGGCGAGACCAAGGCCCGCGGCACGGGTGTCAAGCGCTACATCGATGTGGAGACGGTCATCTTCGCCATCGGCGATAAGGTGGATGCCTCCTTCGGCCTGCCTGTCGAATGGAACGAGTTCGTCAAGAGCAAGGAACCCAGGTTCCCAGTGGACGGCATCTCGTACGAGTCGACCATCGAAGGCATCTTCGTCGGCGGCTGGTCGCGCCAGGCCAGTCACGGTCTGGTCGGCTACGCCCGCAAGGATGGCACCAACGCCGCCAGGGCGGTCTGGCAATACCTGCAGACCAAGGCCCCGTCCGCCACGAGCACCGAGGCGGTCTCCGCCAGGTTGCTGGCCCTCAGCAAGCCCGTCATCACCAAGGACGACATCAAGCGGCTGGAGGCGGCCGAAGCGGCCGAAGCCCAAAAGCGCGGGCTGGAAGAGTTCAAGTTTGCCAGCAACGAAGAAATGCTGGCGGCCATCGGAATGATCGAAACAGCGTAAGTTTCATCCCCTCTCCCCCATCAGGAGAGGGGATTTCTTATGCGACTCTCGAACCCCGAATTCCGCGCCATGCAATCCCTGCCCCGACGGCTGGGACAGCGTTATTTCGAACTGCCTCTCTTTTGCCGCATGGGACTCGATCCGTGCGGCAAGGATGTGCTGGAGATCGGCTGCGGCTCGGGCTATGGCGCATCCTTGCTGAACGCGTTGAGCCCGAAGAGTTACGTCGGCCTGGACGTGATGGAGGAGCAGATTGCACTGGCACGGAAAGCCTATCCGCAGTTCGAGTTCCGCGTGCAGGACGCCACCGACTTGGGCTCCTTCGCCGAGGCCAGCCTGGACGTGGTCATCATCTTCGGCGTGCTGCATCACATCCCCGACTGGCGCAAGACCATCGACGAGATTGCGCGCGTCCTCAAGCCAGGCGGGAGTCTCTTCCTCGAAGAACCGCGCGGCGTGGACCTCAAGCTGTTCGACTTCTTCTTCCGTTGGGGGCATCCCGACTCGGACTTTGGCTTGCGCGCGCTGGAGGAGTACCTGCCCACGCGCAGACTGACCGTCCGCCGCCGACAGTGGACCCCGCTGCTGACGATGTATCACACCCAGAAGACGTAGGTCAGGCCCACGCCTGGCCTTTTTGTTCACGAGGGAACGCAAACCCCTCCATCGGCGTCAAAAACCCACACGGCGGCGGACTCGTCCGCGGGTCTAAAACCAGCGTACAATTGGGGCCAGCCGACACCGAATCCCCCAGCGCGGCCCGTTCATTCGGAGAATCCATGAAACTATCCCCAACCATCACCATCGAAGTCAAACCCGACTACTTCGTGTTCATCAACGACGACGTCAAATACGTCTTCGAGACCTGCATCAACTACAAATTGCAAGATGGCGAACCCGTACCCGTGGCCATCGGCGAAAGCCAGGAAATCCCCGACACCACCCTGCTGCGTCTGTTCGACCCCGCATCAGGCGCGGACATCGACAAGTTCGGCTTCCTGCGCCTCTTCCTCGAATATGGCATTGGCAAGACCTTCGAGAAACGCACTTTCCCCGCCCTCAAGCCCCTGGTTATCTTCAAGGGCGCGGAGACGCTGCAAAAGGAATTGCTCGGTTATCACTACGGCATCCTGCAATACGCAGGCCTGCTGGCCGGCGCGCGGGACGTCGTTTTCGAGTAAATGTCCAAGCGCGACCTGTACTTCCGCAAGCCGCTGATGAACGTGGCGGGAACCCTGGGATTTTCTCCCGACCCGCGCGCGCCCGTGGCTTGGGAGGATTTGGGCGCGTTCGTGACCAACCCGGTCTCCCTGCGCCCGCGCCTGCCCGCCGCCCGACCGGCCGCGGTCGAATACCCGGGCGGATTCCTGCTCCACACAGGACTGCCGAACCCCGGGCTGCCTGCCGTTATAAAAAAAGAATCAGCCCGTTGGGCGCGCGCCAACCTGCCCGTGATCGTCCACCTGATGGCGGATCGCCCCGAAGAGACGGCAAAAATGGTACAGATGCTGGAACGTCAGGAGAACGTGATGGCCGTGGAACTTGGATTCGCACCCCTGCTTTCGGATGACATCCTCCACGTGGCGCTGAAGATGTGCCAGGGCGAACTGCCGCTGGTCGTCTCGCTAACGGCTGAGCAGGTGACCCGCATTGGCGCGCGGCTGATGCAGGCGGGCGCAGCAGCCATCAGCCTGTCCGCTCCGAGGGGAGCCATCCCAAGTGTGGACGGCGAATCATTGACGATGGGCAGGCTCTATGGCCCATCGCTGTTCCCCCAGGCGTTGGAGTTGGTCCACACGTCGGCGCGCATGGGGCTGCCGGTCATCGGCGCGGGCGGCGTCTGGAAACGGGACCAGGCCGAGGCGATGATCGCGGCGGGCGCGCTGGCCGTCCAGGTGGATGCCAGCCTGTGGCTTCCACAAACATAAAGACCCCGTCATACCGACGGGGTCTTTATATGAGTCGAGTGGGTTAATCCACGAGGCGGACGGCGGCAGCTTGCGGGCCCTTGGGACCCTGTTCGATGGTGAATTCCACCTTCTGGCCCTCGTTCAGGTTGCGGAAACCATTGCCTTCGATCGCCGAATAGTGGACGAAGACATCCGGGCCGCCTTCGCGTTCGATGAAGCCATAGCCCTTGGTTCCGTTGAACCACTTCACGGTGCCGATGATACGCTCAGACATTTTGCCTCCTTAAGACAAAAAAGAAAAAATAGGTGACGCAAAGCCTTTCATCGGCGGTAAAAAACACGGCCCATGCAGTGCATGAGCCGTCGTTCTTCCTTCCAACGAAACCACTTGCATCTTGCGAACGGGATTCTACCGCTAACCCTTTGGAAGTCAAGGTTAAAATTACCTGAGCGGTGGCCTCACAAGTTGAAACTTTTTCGCCTCTGAGTCATCCAAAAGAGGAAATCAATGAAACGGTATCAGGAGCGAAAAAAATGGAAAAACTACTCAACGACCAGATCGTCGGCCAGGTGAAGGAAGTCTTCAGTGGGATGAAGGAGCCCGTCCAAATCCTGTTCTTCGGCAGTGAACAATGCGACTACTGCGCCGAGACGCGCCAGCTCGTGGAAGAAGTAGCCGACACACACGCGGACATCGGCGCGGCCTACTACAACCTCGAACAGGACGCCGATATGGCAGCCAGATTCAACGTGGACAAGGCGCCTGTCCTGATCATCGCTGCGAAGAACGGCGACGAGGTGGTGAATTACGGCATCCAGTATTCGGGCATCCCCTCGGGTCATGAATTCAGCACGTTGATCAACGACATCCTGCTGGTCTCAGGCCGTGACTCGGGTCTGGATGAGGCCACCCGCGCCTACCTCAAGGGACTGGAGACGCCCCTGCACATGCAGGTCTTCGTGACGCCCACCTGCCCGTACTGCCCGCGCGCCGTGCTGCTGGCCCACCAGATGGCAATGGAGAATCCCACCATGATCCGCGCGGAAGGCGTGGAAGCCACCGAGTTCCCCGACCTGGCGAACCGCTTCAACGTCAGCGGCGTGCCGCAAACGACCATCAACGCGGGCCGCGGGACGGTCGTCGGCGCGGTGCCCGAAAGTCATCTGCTAGACGAGATCAAGCGCGCGCTGTTGAACTAGAAAAGCCATGTCCAATCGCAGCGAACGACGCAGACAGATCGAAAAGCGCAAACAGCAACAGATCCTGATCTCGGTGCTGATCGGCCTGGGCGTGGTCGCCGTGCTGGCAGGCGTCTTCGCCTCCCTGGCAAAAACCGCATCGAACATCCCGCAAGACGGCTACTCGACCATCCCTGCGGAAGTCAACTACCCCGCGCCTGAACTCGCGTTGGAAAGTGTGGCAGGCGGGACCGAGGCGCTGACAGATTACCGCGACAAGGTGGTGCTGGTCAACAACTGGGCCACCTGGTGTCCGCCCTGCAAAGCCGAGATGCCGACCCTGGCGGCCTACTACAAGGATCACGCCGACGAAGGCTTCATGATCGTGGCCGTGGAAGCGGGCGAACCGTTCGACCAGGTCAAGGCATTCGCGGACCAATACCAGCTCCCGTTTTCGGTGTGGCTCGACCCCGACGGGAGGGCCCTACAAGCCTTCCAGAACGGGACCCTGCCGAATTCCTATGTGATCGACCGCACGGGCACTGTCCGCTTGATGTGGACGGGCGAGATCACGAGAGATATGCTGGAAAAATATGTCACGCCATTGCTAGGCGAAGGATAGAAAAAAGGCTGCTCGATGAGAGCGGCCTTTTTATTGGCTGAGAATCACGATTATTTCCCGTCTTATTTCGCTACACGGAAAGCAATTCGATCCACACAAAGAAGGAAAAGCAGCCAGGTGCTGAGGTAAAGTTCGAGGCCCACAGAAAGGGCGTGGCGGGCGGGGGCCATGGCATCTCCGTGCCAGGTGATGAAGAGATGCGGAAAGATCGGGAGGACGAGCAGAATGAAGGCCGCCCACAGCGGATTGTCCCGCCAGGCGCGGATTAGGATGGCAATCAGCGCAACGGCGGTCACAGCGACGAAAATCCACAAAATGAAGCGGTCGGGATACAAAATGCGCTCGATGAAAGCGGGCAGGATGGGTTTGTAAAAGCGCGTAAAGTAATTATCTACATCAGGGAAGGCCACCAGCGGACCGAATTGCTCGAAGGCCTCGGCCCCGCTGTGCATCGGGTTCGAGACCAGCCAGCGCATGTAGCAGGTCTTGCCACGTTGATAGGTCCAGGAGCGGAAGTCAGCCAGGTCGGGGTCGTTGTAGAAGGCGCGCGACTGACCATTGGCGAACTCACCTTCGAGCGCCATCAGGTCGGAGGTGACGACCAGGTCGCAGTTGGATTCAAAGAAATCGACCGCCTGCGGATTGGGCAGGATGCGGCGTCCCATCACGTTGAGGAAGGGAAAGACCCAGCGCCCACCGAGGTCGGCGTCCGCGTTGTTGAGCAGAAAAATACCGACGAAGGCAGCACTGAGGATCAACGTACGTGGTTCAGTCCAACGCAAGATGACCGCCAAAACCAGCAACCCCGCCAGCATGAGCAGCAGATAGGCGTTCGTGTCGCGTGTGAAGGCCAGGAACAGACCGACGACAATCAACGCGAGGACGCGCTCGATGCGCCAGCCACGCAGCAGCCAGAGTCCCGCCGCGAGGAAGAGCACGAACCACGAGACCGAAAGCGACTCGGTCAGCATGGTGAAGTCCCAGCCCGCCAGGGGGCGGACCAGACTCAAGGCGAGGATCAAGCCAAAGGCGAACGGAGCCAGGCCACGGGTCCGCAGGGAAGCGGCGACCGACAGCCCGAGCAGGGTCCAGACCAGGGTGTAGAATCCAAGCTGAAGGGCGGCAGCAGTCGAAACATCCTGACCAGCGATTTTCAGCAATAAGGGAAAAACCAGCGGACGCGAGTCGCCCCAAAATTTCACGTCCAGCAACGGCTGATTGGAAATGCGCAGGTAGGCCTGCGTGTCGTCCATCACGCGCGGCTTGGCCAGAGCAGGCTGCGCATAAAGCAGACGCGCGACCACATAGAGCGCAAACAGCGCGATGTAAGGAATGCGGCGGATCATCGTTCGAGCCAGATGGTGACGGGACCGTTGTTGTGAATCTCGACTTGCATGTGCGCGCCGAACTGTCCCGTCTGGGTGGGCACGCCCTGAGCGCGCAACAACTCGACGAAGCGTTCGACCAACGGAGCGGCCACGTCGGGCAAGGCGGCGTCGGTGAAAGAGGGACGACGGCCTTTGCGCGTGTCGGCGTAGAGCGTGAACTGCGAGACGACGATGGCCGCGCCACCAACGTCCAACACGGAGAGGTTGGTCTTGCCCGCTTCGTCTTCAAAGATGCGCAGGTTGGCGATCTTATCGGCCAGGAAGGCGGCCTGCTCTTCGCCGTCGCCGTGACCGACGCCAAGCAAAATCAACAGGCCAGGTCCGATGCTGGAAATGGCCTGGCCTTCGACGGTAACGCTGGCTTTGGAAACTCGTTGGAGGATGGCGCGCATGGATATGGTAGGGGTGGGCGGGTCACCCGCCCCTACATAAATTGATTATGGCAGTTGAATCGCCTCGCGGACCTCTTCCATCGTCCTTTCGGCGATGG
>CAZGFR010000080.1:12809-15630 GCA_964524485.1 uncultured Anaerolineaceae bacterium
GATTATGGCAGTTGAATCGCCTCGCGGACCTCTTCCATCGTCCTTTCGGCGATGGCGCGGGCACGCTTGGCGCCGTCTTCGAGCACATCGTGGACATACTGCGGCTTGGCGTCCAACTCGGCGCGTTTGGCGCGGAAGGGTTCGAGGCCCTTGTTCATGTTGGCGGCCAGACGCTTCTTGCAGTCCACGCAGCCGAGGGCGGCTGTACGGCAGTCGGCGTTGATCTGGGCCACTTCCTCTTCAGTGGAGAAAATCTTGTGCATCGAGAAGACGTTGCACACGTCGGGATTGCCCGGGTCATTGCGGCGCAGGCGCTGGGGGTCGGTCACCATCTGCATGACGCGCTTGCTCGTCTCTTCGGGCGTGGACGCGATCTCGATGTGGTTATTGAGGCTCTTGCCCATCTTCTCTTTGCCGTCGAGTCCGAGCACCTTGAGGATCTTGGTGTTCTTCATCTGCGGCTCGATCAACACCTGCTTGCCGTAACGATAATTGAACGAGCGTACGATCTCACGCGCGAACTCGATGTGCGGCGCCTGGTCGATGCCGACGGGCACCACATCCGTTTTGTAGAGGACGATGTCGGCGGTCATCAGCACGGGATAGCCGACCAGCCCATAGTTGACGTTATCGGGCTGCTGGCGCACCTTCTCCTTGAAGGTCGGCAGGTCGGTCAGCTTGCCGAGCGGGGTGACCATCGAGAGCAGGGTGTGAAGCTCCATCACCTGCGGCACATGCGACTGAATGAAAACGATCGACTCCTCGGGGCGGATACCCGCCGCGAGCCAGTCGAGCGCCATTTCGTAGGCATTCTGCCTGAGGTTGATCGTATCCTCCACCGTGGTCAGCGCATGGATGTCCACGATGCAGTACACGCATTCGTACTCATCCTGCAGGGCAACATAGTTCTGGATGGCGCCCAGGTAATTGCCAAGATGCTGACGGCCCGTGGGGCGGGCGCCCGAAAAAACGCGTCCTTTTTTTGACATTGGTCCTGTCTCCGTTATGTTTGCTTCGATCTACCCTTCGACCATCTTCCGCACCAGACCGAGCACCTCCCCTGGCTCAGCGTGACGTTTCGTCTGCAACTTCGAGTACAGCAATTGCCCGTTGACGGTCACCTCAAAGCGCCCTCCTTCCGAGGGAACCAGCACGATCTTCTCGACGGTGTGCTCGTACTCCTTGAGCAATTGGTCTGCCAGGCTCACGGCCCGACTGGTGTAGTGTCAGACCGCGCAGTAGACGATCTCGATGGTCAGCATGGGTGAAGGTTCCTTTTGTTATGTCATTGCGAGGGCGGTGCTCTTCGCGCGAAGCAATCTCATAATTACACGGGATTGCTTCGTCGCCGCTCCGCTTCTCCTCGTAATTACATTCAATTTAATTGTTAGAAAATTATAACATGCCGCCCCGCAGGCTTGCCTTTGACCCGCTTGAAGGCTATAATGCCCAGCGTTGCAACCGTACAGAAGGAGAAAGTCAGTATGCCAGTTTACACCTACCGCTGTGAGAATTGTGGCGTCCAGTTCGAGCGCCAGCAGTCCTTCCAGGATGCCCCGCTCAAGACCTGCCCCGAATGCCGTAAGAAGGCGCTCAAGAAGGTGATCACCCCAACCAAGATCATCTTCAAAGGTTCGGGCTTCTATGCCAACGACCACAAATCGCCTTCGGGCAACGTCTCGCGCACCGGCAAGAGCGAGAGCAAGAAAGACACCCCCGCAAGCGACTCGGCGGAATAAGCGCAATCACCAAAAGGACACCGCAGGTTTTCGGCCTGCGGTTTTTTATTGGGGGCATTCCAGCGTATTGTCACACAAATGTCATCGATGGGGTTTATAATCTTGTCATCGATTCCATTTTTTTCAAGGAGCATTCCATGTCATTGGAAGACATCTTCAAAGTACTAGCGGACTCCCGCCAGCAAGGCGGTGCCAGCCCCTCGGCCGGGCAGGACCCGATGGCCCAAATCATCGGCGGTTTGCTGGGCGGCCAGGGTGGATCGAGCCAGGCGGGCCAGGTGGCCGACCTGGTGGGTGGTCTGCTCGGTGGACAGGGCAGCTCGGGTCAGGCCAATCAAATGGCGGACCTCGTGGGCGGCTTGCTCGGCGGACAGTCCTCCACCCCTGCGTCTACCCCCACGGGCGGACAAGGCGGCCTGGGCAACATGCTCGGCCTGCTGGAGACGGTCATCGGCTCAGGGCAGTCGGGCATCGCCAGCCAGGGCGTGAGCAACGACCCAATCATGTCTATGCTGCAACCCTTCATCAACCAACTGGCAGAGAAGGTCAAAATTTCGCCTGCGTTGGCCACCATCGTGATCTCGTTCGTGGTGCACAAGATGCTCTCGCATCATCCCACCTCAGGCCGTGACTCGACCCAGTTCAACCTGGATGAACTGCTCAGCAAAGGCTCGCTCAGCGCAGAGACTCTCCAGTCGAGCGGCATGGTCAAGGAATTGGCTAAGGCCACGGGCATGAACGACCAGGCCGCCACCCGCAGCCTGGACGCCGCCTTCAGCCTGCTCGGCGGGACGGCGCAACAGGTTGCAACTGCGCCGAAGGCGAGTGGCAAGGTCGGCTCGGCGGCAGGACGCAAGATCGGCCGCAGCGGAACGGACCAGTAAGCCTCGAAATCAAATTCAAAAGAAGCCCTCCGAAATGGAGGGTTTCTTGATCTTTAGCTCCTGACCGAGGACTTGAATATCATCCTCTCCATGGGGACCTCGAACTAAAAAAGAGTCCTCCGCAGGGAGGACTCTTTTTATTAGCTCCTGGCCGAGGACTTGAACCTCGAACCTAGCGGTTAACAGCCGCGCGCTCTG
>CAZGFR010000081.1:0-6093 GCA_964524485.1 uncultured Anaerolineaceae bacterium
CGGTCACAAGGCGCTAACACGGGGGGAATATCATGGCGTCAAGGTTGAAGGCGCTTCAACCAATTCAGAGAAAAGAGGTACAACGATGAAAAACAAGATCATGCTCCTGATCGGCGGCCTGCTGGCTGTGATGATGGTCTTCGGAGCCGTGGCCGTCACCAACGCGTATGCGCAGACGAGCACGCCCAACGCTCCCACGGGCCAGCAGGGAAATCTGCCCCCGGACGGCGGGCGCGGCTTCCTCGGCCAGGCCGAACTGGAAGCCGCCGCCAAGGTGCTCGGCATGACGGCCGATGAACTCTCGTCCGCACTGCAGAGCGGCAAGACCCTCGAGGACCTGGCCACCGCCGCGGGCGTGGACATCCAGGATGTGCAGGAAGCGATCAGCGCGGCCCGCGTCGAAGAGATGCGCACCCAGATCGCGCAGGCCGTCACCGACGGCACCATGACCCAGGAGAAAGCCGACTGGCTGCTGGAAGGCCTCGACAAGGGTTACATCGACGGGCACGGCTTCGGCCTGGACTTCGGCGGACGCGATGGCAGGCATGGCGACATGCCCCTCACCGATGACGCCATTGCCGCCGCGGCCAAGATCCTCGGCATGACCGCCGACGAAGTCTCCTCCGCCCTCAGCTCGGGCAAGACCCTGCAAGACCTGGCGACCGCCGCGGGCGTGGACTTCAAGGACGTGATGGACGCCATCCACAGTATGATGCCCGCTCCGCAGGGCGGCCCTCACGGCCAGCCGCCCGCCCAGCCGACCCAGTAAACATCCCTGACGTAGAAAGGAAACAAAACCCGCCGAGACAACTCCTCCGTCTCGGCGGGTTGACTTTTGTCAAGGTGTGGGATCAGCGTTTGACGGCCAGCGCCGCGCCGACGATGCCCGCGTCGTTGAGCAACTCGGCAGGGACGATGGGCGTTTCGATGGTCAGCAGCGGCAGGAACTTCTCGGACTGTTTGCTGATGCCGCCGCCGACGACGAACAGGTCGGGCCAGAAGAGTTTTTCCATCTCCTGTAGGTATCGGTTCAGGCGCTTGGCATATTTCTTCCACGAAAGGTCCTCGCGCTGACGGGCGGCGTCCGAGGCACGGTGTTCGGCGTCGCGGCCCTTCATGTCGAGGTGGCCGAACTCGGTGTTGGGCAGCAGGTTCCCGCGGTGGAAGATGGCCGTGCCGATGCCCGTCCCGAGCGTGAGCAGGATGACGGTCCCGTTTTGGCCGCGTCCTGCGCCGAAGGCCATCTCGGCCAGCCCCGCCGCGTCGGCGTCGTTGACCAGGGTGCAGTCGCAGCCCGTGACCTTGGTGAACAGGGCGTCTGCGTTCAAGCCGACCCATTCGGGCGAGACGTTGGCGGCCATCATGGCCACCCCGCTCTTGATCGGCGCGGGGAAGCCGATCCCGATCGGTCCCTTCCAGTTGAAGGACTTGGCGATCTTGTCCACCACGTCGGCCACGGGTTTGGGTTCCGCGCTTTTGGGGGTCTTGATGCGGTACCGCTCCGCCAGCAGCCTGCCTGTCTTGATGTCGACGGGCGCGCCCTTGATGCCCGATCCTCCGACGTCGATGCCGAGAACTTCCATACGTGCCTCCTGTGTGAATTTTCCTTTGTGCGAATTGTACTGGCTATTTCAGCCATTCCTGCAAAATCAATTGGACCGAACGGGTCATTTCCTTCGCGAAGTCCGCGTTGAACTTGCGCAGATAGGTGGCCTGTCCCACGTTTTTCGCGCCGTCGGCCGTGCGGCCTTTGGGACGTGCCGCCTCGCGTTCCGCGAACATCTCCTCGAACTCGGGCTGGCCGAGCCGTCGATAGCGGTTCTCGAAGACGATGAACTTCGGGTCGAAACGGCTGGTCAACTCCCTGTCCCTTTGCTGCTGGGTGGGGTAACCGAAGACCAACATGCAGATCGGGAAGACGTATTGCGGCAGCCCGAGCAATTCCTTGTGGACTTCGTACTGCTCCATGATGTCGCCGATGTAGCACGAGCCGACCCCGAAGGACTCAGCCGCGACGACGGCATTCTGCGCGGCGATGAGCGCATCGCAGCACGCCAGGAACAGGTCGCCCTCTGCGGGCTTGCGCATGGGCTCGCCCCGCTGGGCGCAGGCCTCCTCCACGCCGCTGGCGAGGAAAAAGTCGTACCAGCGCTGATAGTCCGCCAGGAACAGCCAGACCATCGGCGCGCGGGCGATGAAGGGTTGATTGTCGCAGCTGACGGCCAGACGGTCCTTGAGCGCCTGGTCGGTCACGTCCAGGATGGAGTACAGCATCAGGTTCCCTGCTGTGGGAGCACGCAGCGTGGCCAGCAGGATGGACTCCCGCACCTCGGCGGCAATGGGGCGGTCTTCGTAGGCCCGCACCGATTTGCGTTGCATCAACACCTGCATAACTTCGTTCATCTGACCTCTTTTGCTGAAGATTCCAAGGTATTTTACATCTTTTGGTCCTCTTCAACGCGCCAAATGCTATAATTCGTATCTGGTGATTCGCTTTCTCTGCCAAGCCAACGAATGAGTTACACGCCCTTCATCTGGCCCCTGCTGATTTCCGCCCTGATCACGGGAGGGGTGGTCTTCTATTCACGGCGATATCAGGACACTCCCATGATCCGTTCCTTCCGCCTGCTGATGGGGTTGGTTACGGCCTGGTCATTGTTATATGCGCTGGGCATCTCGGTGCCAGACCTTGCGTTCCGTATCCTGATCCTCAATTTCATCTACGCCCCATCCGTCTTTGCCGCCCTGGCTTCGCTCGACCTGGCTCTCCAATACACGGGCAACGGGCAGTGGCTCACCCGTGGCCGCCTGAACCTGTTCGTGATCCTGTCGGCGCTTTTCCTGGTCTGCGCCTTCACGAGTTCGTGGCACGAACTCTGGCGGTATGACTACGAGGTGGTCTGGAACGGTTCCCTGCCCCTGGTGGTCTCCTCCATGGGCCCGGTCTACTGGATGTATATTGGCTACATGATGCTGGTCTCGATCACCACCATCGCAATCCTCACCACCGCCTTTCGATACCGCACCCTGTATTTTCGCAACACCCTCATCCTGACCGTCGGCTTGACTCTGCCCATTGTGGTGGGATTCCTGTACGTGATGAAACTCCTGCCGGTCCGCGGCTTCGACTGGACTCCAGTCTCCTTCATCTGGTTGGGAATCTTCTTCGGCTGGGCTCTCCTGCGCGGGCGCCTGTTCGACGTCATCCCCGTGGCGCGCAACACAGTGGTCGAGAACCTGGAAGACCTGATGGTTGTACTCAACCCTGCGGGCCTGATCCTCGACTTCAACCGCGCCGCCCAGACCGCGCTTGGATTGTCCCCGTCCGCGATCGGTTCCGCGCCGACGGCGCTGTCACCGCCCTGGGGTGGAATCTTCCAACGCTATGCCGAGACCACTGCCTGCAAGGAAGAAGTGCTTTTCAGCGTGGACGGGCGAGACGCCGCCTACGAGTTGACCATCTCCCCGATCCAGGACGAACAGGGACAGATCCTGGGCAGGTTCTTCCTCCTCCACGACATCGCCAAACGAAAACGCTTCGAGGCGGCCGAGCGCGAACAGCGCATCCTGGCCGAAGCCCTGCGCGATACCGCCGAAGCCCTCACCAGCACTCTCGATTTTGACGGTGTACTCGAAAAGATTCTCGAGAATGTAGGGCGGGTGGTTCCCATCGACGCTGCCAACATCGCCCTGCTGGACGAAATCGGCGGGCTGCAATACGTCCGCTTTCACGGATATCCGCCCGAGCAAATCGCGCAGATCAAGGCCGATACTTCCAGGTTTTTCCTGCAAACGGCTCCCATCTTCAATCAGGTCTATGAAACGGGTCAGCCCATCATCATCCCCGACACACATAGCCACCCTGATTGGATTCATACCAAGAGCGGTGGATGGATCCGCTCCTATGCCAACATGCCCATCCGCATCAAGGACAAGGTGGTCGGCTTCCTCAACCTCGACAGCCGCTCGATCGGATTCTACACGCCCCGGCACATCGACAACCTGCGCGCATTCGCGGACCAGGTGGCCGTGGCCGTGGAAAACTCGCGTCTGTATGCCGCCGCCGAGCGCGAGATCGAAGAGCGCCGCCACGTGGACCGGCGCCTGCGTCAGTTGTCCCGCGCGGTCGAGCAAAGCCCGTCCTCCATCGTCATCACCGATACGCAGGGCAACATCGAATACGTCAACCCGCGCTTTTCGCAGATCACAGGCTACAGCCTGGAGGAGGTCCTCGGGCGGAATCCGCGCATCCTGAAGTCGGGGAAGAATCCGCCCGAGACCTATCGTCAGCTGTGGGAGACGATCATGTCAGGCGGGGAGTGGCGCGGCGAGTTGGTCAACCGCAAAAAGGACGGCGAGGAATACTTCGAGGCGGTCAGCATCTCGCCGATCATCGATTCGCGCGGGGTGATGACGCACTTCGTGGCCGTCAAAGAGGACATCACCGGGCGCAAACAGGTCGAGGAGGAGATCCGCCAGGTCAACCAACAGTTGCAGCTGCAACTGGACGAGATCCGCCTGCTGCAGGATGAACTGCGCGAACAGGCCATCCGCGACCCGCTGACGGGGCTGTACAACCGCCGCTATCTCGACGAGGTGCTCGACCACGAATTCGCCCGCGCGCGGCGGGACGGGACGCCGATCAGTTTCGTGATGATCGACATCGACCATTTCAAATCTCTGAATGACAAGTTCGGGCACGGCGCGGGCGATGCGGTTCTGAAGAAACTGGCGGCCCAATTGCTCAGCCAATCCCGTGTGGCGGACATCATCTGCCGTTATGGCGGTGAGGAGTTTCTGGCCATCCTGCCCAACATCCGCGCGGAGGCTGCCCAGCAGGTGGCCGAGCGCTGGCGCAAACTGTTCCTCGGCTCGACCCTGCCGCTGCAATACGGCGAGGCCATGTCCACCATCTCCTGCGGAATTGCCGAGTTTCCGCATCACGGCGGGACGGGCGATGAGTTGATCACCATGGCCGACCGCGCCATGTACCAGGCCAAGGCCCTCGGGCGGAATCGGGTGGTGGTCTGGCAGGGTGACCCGATGGAGGGCGAACTCCAGGTTTGATCCCGTGCATGGGAAAAAAGTGGGACTTGAAAAATTAGAACGCTTGTTCTATAATGCGACTGTCCATCCCCCATACACAAAAGGAGCCTTATCTCATGAACAGTCTGGACGCCACCCTGCAAACTCAGATCGAGACCATCCAGGACAAACTCGGCATGCCCCTGGCCGAACTGGCCGACATCATCAAGCGCACCAAACTGACCCGCCACGACGCCATCCGCGCCATGCTGGTCCGCGAGTATGGACTGGGCTATTATGACGCCAAGGCTGTCGTCTCGGCCATCTTCGACCCCACACCCGAAAAGACCAACTGACCATGACTGACCTGATCCAACCTGAGGCCTTTCGTAACAACCTGTTCGCCCTGCTGGACGAGACCTTCGAAAACCATCACGGAATCTATCTTGACCGCGATACGAGCCTGTTTCGGACCCTCGAATCGGTCTCCGCGCAAGAAGCCTCCATCCCCGTGGGCGGAAAGTGCGCTACTCTGGCCGCCCAGGTGACCCACGTCATCTTCTACCTGGAAGTGCTCGAACGCTACGTCGTCCAACACGACACCTCGCCCGTGGATTGGGGCGAGGTCTGGCGCACGGTGAGCGCGGTCACGCCCGATGAGTGGACGGCGCTCAAGGCCAGGCTCGAAGCCACTTATCGTCGCATCTTCAAGCTTTTCCAGGACAACCCAACCTGGGATGATGACTCGATTGGCGGCTCACTGGCCTGCGTTGTCCACACCGCCTATCATCTGGGCGAGATCCGCCAGGCGTTGTGCACGCTCAAGTCATAGCGATCGGAGAAATTCATGCCCACCCGTCCCCGCTACCCAATGCCCGAATTCTTTCGCGAGGCCCTGCTCGAACGCGGGCTGATGGAGGAGTATCTGGCCCGTCCGCCCTACCAGCAGAACGATTACATCGGCTGGATCAACCGCGCTCAACAGGAAGTCACGAAGCAGAAGCGCCTCAAGCAAATGCTGGACGAACTCGAGCGCGGCGGCGTATACATGAACATGAAGTGGAATGG
>CAZGFR010000081.1:6193-11093 GCA_964524485.1 uncultured Anaerolineaceae bacterium
ACGAGGAACAGCGCGGGGGTCAGGAGCAGGCCCGAGGTCGAGAGGGCGGCGATGACCGAGGCAAAGCGGGCGATGACGGCCACCACGGGTCCGCCCGCCATCTGGCCGAAGGCGTCCACCTGACTGAACATCGAGTGGACGGTGGCGCGCACGCTTGACGGCAACTTCTGGTTGACCCAGGCCGATTGCAGCGGTCCCGCCACATTGCGCAGCACGTAGATGGTCAGGTACAGGCCAAGGGTCAGGGCCAGCCACGGCGAGACGGCAAAGCCGATCAGCGCGGCGGAGATCAGACCCGTCACGGTCAGCATGGAGCGGCCGATGGCCAACGGGCTGCCCGTGTCCACGCGTTTTTCCACGACGCGCATCGCCAGGATGGTGAGCAGTGAGCCCGTCACGCGTAGGGCCGCAAAGAAGGCCACCTGATTGCCGCCAAAGAAGGCGGGGATGGGGAAGGTGTCGAGGATGTGCTTGACCCACAGGCGGTCGAAGCCTTCGCTGTACAGGCCGTAGAATAACCCTACGCCGACGATGTTCATCAGGCGCGGCTGCGAGCGTACGACCTTCATGCCCTGGTTGAAGGTATGCCACATATGCTGCCAGTTGTTGCGATTCTCCTTGGGCGTAGGATGGAACCCTGTCTCGGGCATGATGAAGATCAACGTTACGCTGATCAGGATCACGCCAATCGCGCCGACGATGATGGGCAGGGCTACGTTCGAGCCGCCGATCAGGGCTGCCGCGCCCATGCCGAACAGGGAGGCGGTCAGGCCGACCTGGGTGGCGCGCAGGAAGAGTTTGTTGGCGGGTTCCTCGCCGATCTCGTCGGTGATCCAGGCCTGGGTGGCGCCGCTGGTGAAGGTGTAGCCTAATCCCCAGATGACCTGCGCCAGCAGGATGGGCAGAAAGGCGGGAAACAGCCCTTCGACCAGGAAGCCTGCGCCCATCAGCAGGTAGCCGATGATGATCGAGAGCCGACGCGAGTAGGCGTCGGCCACCACACCGGTGGGAATTTCGAACACGAAGGCTGAGACCTCCAGCGCCGTGCCGACCAGCACGAGCTGCATCGGGCTGAGTCCCGCCACGGTGGCTTCGTACAGCGACATCGAAACGAACATCATGCTGAAGAAGGCCGAGGCGGTGAACTCGATGAACAGATAGACTTTGCTTGCATCCAACTTTAAGTTTCGAAACATGATTTACCTTTGTAAAGTTTCTTGCAGGGACCGTTGCCGAATGGACAACGGTCACGATCAGGCGGGGAGCAACTCTCCCTTCTGCCAGATGATGTGGGTAAAGATAATGGTGGTTTGCATTTTGGTCTCCTTATAGATAAAGAGACCTCGGAGGTCTCCCAGACCTCCGAGGTCTGATAGTCTGAGTTCCTTACATGATTCCCAGCACGCTGGAGTTTTTCTTCGGGAAGAGAATCTCCAACAGCGCGCGGACAGTCTCGGTCTGCCACCAGCAATCGGCGAAGGACAGGCGCAATTCCTGCAGCGAGCGATAACCAAAGAGCAGCTGCAGGAAGGTCAGGTCAGGGAAGGCCGCGTGCCCGTCATCCTCGGGGGTGGGACGCCAGCCTTCAGCGGTGACAAGTTTTCCGCGCTCGAAGACCAGGCGCAGCCCTGTCTTGTAGAAACTGAGCTTGACCTCGCCGCTGTAGCCGAACGCGATGGATCGTTCCAGCCGTGCTTCAAGGGCGGGCGCGATATGTCGGAGGAAGGCGGGCAGGTCGGAGACGCGCACATACCAGGCATACGGCTTGCGGATCTGCGGCAGGCTGGCGCCCATCAGCGCATAGACGGGGTGATCCTGACCGAGCAGGAAGGTGTAAGCCGTCTTGGCCTTGCCCGTTTCTGGATCGGGCGTCTGACAGATAGACCAGAGATGGCGCAACACGCTGGGATTCACCTCCAGCCATGAGACGCCTGTCTTCAATTCGTAGCGCATTACGAACAATGTGTCGCGTGAGCCGTAATTGGGCCGCATCAATGCGCCAACGGGTTCGCCGTCCGCCGCGCGCTCGATGATCTCCCAGGCTCCGTTTCCCAGGCTGGATGGTGAGCGTTCGAGCAGGTCATAGCGCCACATGGCCTCGGGCCGCACGGCGTAGACTTCGCTGCGGGCAGCTGCCTGTTGATACAGGTCCATCAGGAATGGGATGTCCGCTTCGGTTGCTGGACGAATGAAGAATGGTTCGAGTTCCCCGTCATTCAGGGCGGGGACGCTGGGCGCGAATCCGCCGCGGCCGCCGTCCAGGTCGAGGCCCATTTCGTAGCCGAACAGGCGATAGTAATACGGGATGCCCGTGATGGCCTGGACCATCTGTCCGCGCGCGGCGCTCCAGCGATGAACCTCGTCCATTTGCAGGCGGACCAGTCCGCGGTTGCGGTATTCGGGCAGCGTTCCCACCAGCTCGGGCCGCCCCACGCCGAACGGGATGCCCTCGTAGGTCCAGGTTTGTGAGATCAGGTTGAGGGTCGAGACGATGCGTCCCGTGGCGGCTTCGGCCACCACGCTGAAATCGTCAGGTTGGAAGGTGGGGTGGGGTTTGGTGAGCAGGTCGCGGGTCCAGGCGGCGATGCGCAGATCGGGATGATCGAACCCCTCGTCACTGTGGATGCGTCCGCAGAAATCGGCCAGGGCGTCCGCATCGGCGGGCGAAGATCGGCGAAGAATCAGCCCATCCCCGAGATCGCGCAGGATGGGCTGATGGGTCGTGGTTGAGTTCATGGCTCTCCTATCGGGCGCGGCCCGACAGGCAGCGCCATTTACAACATTTGATTCAATTCGCGCAAGGCAGATTCGGTATCGCGGAAGTGGATGGCGGACATCCCGACCGCGCGCGCGCCATCGACGTTCTCGATGAAGTCGTCCACGAAGACGGCGTTCTCGGCCTGGACCCCGGCTTGTTCCAGCGCGAGGCGGTAGATCTTCGCCTCGGGCTTGGTCACACCCACCTCTGCCGAGATGGTCAGGCTGTGGAAGGCGTCGTCGAATTTGTGGTGGACGATGTAGGCGCGCAGCCCGCTCCAGGCGTTCGAGATCAGGCCTGTGTGCAGGCGCGGCTTGAGCGAACGCAGGAAGGCGATCAGCGTCAGGTCGAGGGCGTCGCCGCCGAAGAATTCGTCGCGCAGGGCGTTCGCCTCGGCGGGCGGACGGCGCAGGCGCTTGGCCATCTCGGCCCAATGCTCCTCCTCGGTGATCTTGCCGATGGAGGCCTTGTAGGCCGAGTCGCTGGCGAAGACGAGGCGGTCGAGATCCTCGTATTCCATGCCGAGCCGCTCGGCCAGGTGCTGGCGCGGCGACTGATGTTCGGTGCGCAGGATCACGCCGCCGAGGTCAAAGAAGACTGCTTGAATGTTCACGATGGGTCGCTTCAGACGCAAAGCGTCCCGCAGGCGAACCAGTCACCCGCGGGACGCCCTGGGAAATTAGTCTTTCTTCTTCTTGCGTTCCTTGGCGGCTTCGTGACGGTTGACGTAGGCGTTGACGAAGACTTCCTTCTTGGTGCGGTTGACCTTTTCACAGTGCGGGCAGGGCACATCGAAGAATTCCTGCTTGGTCTCGTCCATGTGCTTGAGGGCCTGGGCGACGACGCCTTCCTCCAGCATGGTGGTCTTTCCGCAGCTCCAGCATTTCAGTTCGAGAATGTCCATGTTCATTACTCCTTTTCTGATGTTGGATTTCGATTTGATGCGCCGGTGTTACTTGGCGGCGCTTTTCTTTGCGGCGGGTTTGGCGGCAGGCTTGGCCGCGGCTTTTTTGGCGGGAGCCGCCTTCGGCGCGGGAGCAGGTTCGGGCTCGGGCTGCGCGGCGGACAGGGCGGCCTTCCAGTTCGGCATGGATAATTCCAGCTTCTGGCGCGGCACCTGGGTGGCGCGGCGGCAGCGCGGGCAGTGGGCATCGTAATGGGTGAGGTTTTCCGCTTCCATCATTTGCAGGGCGGACAGGGTCTCATTGCGGCCGATGGCGTAGGGGGTCTGGCAAAATGCACAGCGTAGATTCATAGGGAGTCCTTTCGCGAAGAGGTCGGTCGAACCCTCACTCCCAACCCGTCTCCCAATGGGAAAGGGCCAGGGTGAGGGCTTTTCCAAGGTTAGCTACTTAAGGATTCTACACTGATTTCCCTGCCGGGGCGAATCTCCTTTTCGTACATGTCGGAGGCCAGATGGACGTGCATGCCCGCGTTTTCGTACAGGCGCAGGGCGCCCGTCAGGTTGCTGGCGTCCACGTGCAGGGCGGCGCGGGGTTTGCCGCGGCGATGGAACTCGCCAAAGGAGTGTTGCAACAGGGCCAGGCCGACGCCGCGTTTGCGCCAGGCGCGGCGCACGCCCAAAGTGCCGACGTAGCCCATTTCGGGGTCATCGTAGGAATGCGGGCGGCACAGGCAGATGCCCGCCACTTCGTCGCCGTCCATGGCGAGGAAATACAGGGTTGGGTCGAAGTCCGCGCGGTCGATCATAAAGTGTTTGAAGCGCGCCAGGCCTTCCTCGTAGGGTTGGTCCACGTGGCCGAAGTGATCGCGGAAGGCTTCCTCGTCGGCCTGATAGATGGCTTCGAGGTCGGCGGGCGTGTACGTGCGGACGGTGATGCCTTCAGGCAGGACGGGCGCAGTCGGCGGTGTGTCGAGATCGATGCGCATCTGGTACGTGCTACGGATGTAGTGATAGCCGAGTTCTTCGAACAGCCGCTTCGCGCTCTCGGACTGGCGATAGTTTGCCACGCGCGGCGCAAAACGCAACTCGGCGGGAGTCTCGGTTATCGACTGGCGCGCGCGCTCTTCGGCCCAGGTCAGCATCCAGGTGCCGATGCCGAGGTTTTCGTAATCGGGGTCGACGCGGCCCCAGATCCACGGGTGGACGACGGGCTTGACGGTGGTCCACACTTCGACGTA
>CAZGFR010000081.1:11193-15141 GCA_964524485.1 uncultured Anaerolineaceae bacterium
TCTTCTTCGATATCGCGGCCGGGACGGAATTCCTTTTCGTAGATGACGTACTCGGCGGCGATCTGCATGCCAGCCTTCTGGTACAGGCGCGTGGCGCCGGTGGGATTCGAGGCGTCCACGCCCAGGCCGATGGTGTTCATGCTGCGCTTGTGGAACTCGCCGAAGGAGTGCAGCAGCAGGGCCATGCCCAACCCGTGTTTGCGCCATGGGCGGCGGACTCCGAGCGAGCCGACCCAGCCGATGCCCATGCGGTAGCGGCACAACGAGTAGCCTGCGATCTGGTCTCCGTCCCAGGCGATGAACCACAGCGACGGTTCGAAGGCCTCGCGGTTGGTCATGCGATTTTGCCAGTTGGCGAAGGTGCCCGGGGTGTGACCCCAGTGATCGCTGAAGGCTTCCTCGTGAGCCTCGAAGACGGCCTGATTGTGGTCGGCCAGCACGAACGGACGCAGTTCCACGCCCTTCGGCCAGACGGGCGCAGGCGGCGCTTCGGTCAGGTTGATCTCCATGCGCCACGAGAAGCGGATCGGCTGGTAGCCTTCGGCCTGATGCATCTCGCGGCTGACCGTGTCTCCGATGGACATGCCATTGCGGATATAGACGCGCAGGTCGGGTTCGGCCAACTTCATCTCTTCACGGGCGCGTTCGTCCATGGCGCGCAGCATGGCGGTGCCGACGCCGCGTCCCATGAAATCGGGGTGGACGTAACCGTCGCCATCGTATTTGGCGTGGGCATGGCGATTGCTGAATTCTTCATAGCCGACGATCTGTCCGTTGGGTGCTTCCACCACCCAAGAGTCGGTCTCGAGGGTGAAGCCTTCGGTCTTCCATCCGCGGGCCAGTTCCTCGGAGGTGACGGCCACGGTGGCATCGCCGTCGTGGGTGCAGACGTCGAGGATGAGTTGGGTCACGCCTTCGAGGTCGGTCCAGGCTGCGGGGCGCAGAGTCAAGCTCGGGTCCAGAAGGGCGGGGGTGGGTCGATCAAGAGCGGTCATGTTGTTCCATCCATTCTTTGCGCAGGACACTCATGTAAAGCATGTCCCAGCGTTTGCCTTCGCGCAGAAGCGCCCCACGCTGACGGCCTTCGTGTTGAAAGCCCGCCTTCTCGTAGGAGCGGATTGCGCGCTGGTTGTATTCGAACACGTTCAAGGTCACGCGGTCCAGGTTCAGTTCGAGGAAGGCATATTGCAGGATCAACTGCATCGCCTCCGTGCCGTAACCCCTGCCCCAGAAATCGCGCGGACCGATGCCGAGGCCCACGAACGCGTCGCGGGAGTTCCATCGGGTCAGGCCCAGGTTGATATCGCCGAGTAATTGGTCGTCGGCGACGGTGCGGATGGTGAACCAGGCCATGTCGTCGCCTTGTTCGCCAAGTTCCTTATCCAGCCAATCCTTGATGGTCTTGGCCGAGCGCAGACGCGGCGGGTCGCTGTCGAGCAGACGCTTGAACTCCGAGTCGCGGTTCCACGAGGCGAAGTGTTTGCTGACCTCCTCGGGGTCTACGGCGGCCAGGTGCACCAGTTGACCTTTCAACAGGTCCTTCATAACCCGCCTCCATACAGGGACATCCACTCTTCCCGCAGGATGCCCATGTAGTAGGCGTCGGTGTGACGGCCTTCGCGGAAGGTCTCTCCGCGCACGGCGCCTTCCATCTTGAAGCCGACCTTCTCGTAGGACTTCAGCGCGCGCGGATTATAGGCATGCAGGGCCAGCGACACGCGCCGCAGGTTGGCCTCGAGGAATCCATACTGGACGATCAGGCGCATGGCGTCTGTGCCATAGCCCTTGCCCCAGTAGTCGCGCTCGCCGATGACGATCCCGACCCAGGCATCCCCCTGCTGCCAGTTGAACCACAGGGTGACTTCGCCGATGAACTTGTCCTCGGCCAGGGTGCGGATGGAGAAGCGGACGAGGTTGATCCTATCCTTCTCGTCATCCTTCTCCATCCATTCTTTGAATTTTTTCTCCGACCACAACTGGGAGGGGTCACTGTCTGCCAGACGATGGTATTCAGTGTCCCGCCCCCAGCGGGTGAAGGCTTTTGCATAATCTTCCGGCGACTCGGTCGCCAGGCGGACGAGGGTGCCGCGATATAAGTCTTTCATCGCGTTACCCGCCTTTGGCGTTGGCTTCCCACTCCGAGCGTAGCTGCCCGAAGGTGAGCAGGTCCCAGGTACGGCCGTCGCGCTGGACGGCTTGTCGGCGGCGGACCTCTTCCACGAAGCCGAATTTCTTCAGCAGGCGGATGGCGCCCTCGTTGTACTCAGGAACCATGGCCGAGACGCGGAACAGGTTCAACTCCGCGAAGGCGTAGCGCAGGATCAGACCGAGGGTCTGGCTGCCCAGCCCACGGCGGCGATCCTCTGCCGCGCCGATGCCCAGGCGGATCCAGCCGTTGCCGTTGGTCCAGTCAACCCACTCGATGACGGCTTTGCCGATCAGGTGGTCGTCCTCGCGGGCGCGGACGGTGAAGTAGAACAGGTTCTTGTCCTCTTCCATCTTCTTCTCGATGGATTCGTATTCCTTCTTCACCAACGCGGGCGAAAGCGGGCGGACGGGTTTGAGTTCCATCAGGCGCATGTAGTCGGAGTCGTGTGTCCACTTGGACTCGATCTCGGGGTGCGCCTCGTGGTCGATGGGGCCCAGGCGGATGTCCTGCGCCTCAAAGAGTTGGGTTTGAATGTCGAGCATGGTTTCCTCCAGATATTAAAAAAAGCGGCCACGGGTTTTGGGCCCATGACCGCCTGGGAAGAGAAACAAAAACGGCCACGGGCTTGTGCGCTCCGTGGCCGTGAATACACTGCGTGTAATCTACCGACGAACAGGCGCACTACGACAAGGATCGACGCTGGTACCAGCGAGAGACTTGCTGATGAAGAACTGTTCCATTACCATCGTTCGTGCGCTCCTTTCTGTAGAATATGCTTTTTCAAGCCCGCGTAGTGTATCACGCGGCCTCGACAGGCGTCAAGAGATTCGACCCATTACCTTGGACCGATGGGGTCGATGCGGCCTGCGATCAGGTCGGCAAGCACCTGCTCGACCAGGCGCTGTTTGCCCGGGGGCAGCAACGCGGGGTCCACACCTGAAAGGCCCAGCGGAGATTGCACGTTGACTCCGCCCTGGCCTGCGATCAGGTTCGGCCAGGCCGACTGGATGGCCTTGATCGTGTCGGGCTGCATAGCCATCACGAAGCCTGCAGGACGCTGGGCGGGCATGACGTCGGCGATGGTCCACACGCCCGTGGTGCCGATGTAGGTCAACAGGTCGTCGGTGGCCACATCGGGGTAGACGTAGATCATGCCGACTTTGCGCTGGATGATGAGCACGTCGGCGTAGGCGTTGTAGGTAGATTTTTCGGCGTCGGTGGGAATCTCGATGAACTGGGGATAGGTCCACGGCTGGAGGTACACCGTGTTGCACAATCCGCAGAAATAGGCCTTGCCGTTGGTGAAGGCCACGGCGGCCTCCTGGGCGGCGGTATTGCCCTGTGGGACGATCATGCCGATCTTGTATTCATCGGTCAGCATGGCCGAGACATAACCCGCCAGGAAGGCGGCCATGTCCGGGCTGGCGTTGTTCGCCAGCACGCTGATGTTTCCGCCGGCGGTGATGTTCGGGATGTTGATGGTCAGGAACTGGGCTTGCGGAGCGGCGGCGGCCAGCGCGGCGATGCCCGGGTCGGGCGGCAGGACGATGACCACCTTCAGGGTTGGGTCAGCCACGTCGGCGGGGTCAAGCGTGTTGCGGACCTGGAAGCGGAATCCCGAGGCCTGGGCCAGGTCGTAGACGGTCTTCTGGTACAGGTTAGAGGCTTCATGGTCCATGTCTGCGGGGAGGACGAGGATGGCCAGCGGCGTGTCGGGGGTGGGCGTCAGCGTGGGGGCGGGGGTGGGAGTCTCGCTGGGGATGGCGGTGGGCACTTCCGTGGCCTTGGGGCCACAGGAA
>CAZGFR010000082.1:0-14913 GCA_964524485.1 uncultured Anaerolineaceae bacterium
TTTGGGGGATGGAACGCCTGCATAGGTTTTGCACTGATAATTCAACTTGCAAAGGTATGGGAAAAATAAAAGAAAAGGATTTGCACAGGGTGCAATTGAAACCTTCACAAATAGTCACATGCAATGGGGTCGATTGTCACTTGACCTCGCATGCCCAAAAAAGAAACAATGATAGCAACTTTATTATTTTTCCCATACACAAATTGCAGCATCATTGGGAGAACCGACATGGAGATTTCTCTTACCCTGCTTAGCGCAGTTGTCAGTTATCTCGTGGGGGCCATTTCTTTTTCGCGGGTGATATCCCGCCTGCTCGACCCCAAGGTTGATCTGGAACAAACCCGTCTTCAAAACACCGATGGAACGCAGGGAGACCGCCTGCTCACCATCGGCGCGACCACAGCCTCCGTCCGCTATGGAGCAAGGGTCGGCTGCCTGATCGGCCTGCTGGATATCCTCAAAGGCTTTGTACCCACTCTGGCCTTCAAGCTCCTGTATCCCACGGAGTACTATTACCTGATCGCCAGCGTCTTTGCGGTCATCGGGCACAACTGGCCTGTCTATTACCGATTCAAGGGCGGCTCAGGCATGGCCACCACCCTGGGCGGGTTGCTCGCCGTGGACTGGGTGGGAACCCTGACCTGCAACGCGGTCGGCATGTTGATCGGGTTCGGGCTCGTCCGCGACCTGGTCGTGGCCTACACAGGCTGGACCTGGCTGATGATCCCCTGGCTGTGGATCCGCACGGGGAACCCCGTCATGGCGCTGTACGCGCTGTCGCTCAACCTGGCCTTCTTCCTGGCGCTGGTCCCCGAACTCAAACGATACATTGAGAGCCGCAAACAAGGCAAGATCGAAATGGGACAGACCATGGAGTCCTTCCCCATGGGACGGGGGATGCTGAAGATGGCGCGCATGATGGGGTTCATGAAAGAAAAGGGATAAGCCATGGGCCACCTGGTTTCCCTCACCTCGCGCGGCACGCCTGCAACCGTGGGAAACAAAGCCCGTAACCTGCGGCGGCTGGCCGAAGAGAACTTCCTTATCCCAAAGACCTTTGTGGTCAAATGGGATGCCTATCAGCGGTATCTGCTCAACGACGTCCAGCTGGTGGACGATCTGCGCGCCGAACTCAGCCGCGCGCTATCCCCTGACCGCCGCTACGCGGTGCGCTCCTCCGCCAATATCGAGGACAGCCTCGAACGCTCCTTTGCGGGCCAGTTCAAGTCGGTGCTGAATGTGTGCGGAGTGGACGATGTCTTCGGGGCGATCTGGTCCATCTGGGCCACGGCGCAATCGGCGGCAGTGAAATCCTATCTTGCAAAAAGCAGCCTATCCGAACAGGAATTGCGCATGGCGGTAATCATCCAGGAGATGGTCCAGCCGCTGGCTTCGGGCGTGGCGTTGAGCCGCAACCCCGTTACAGGCGCGGACGAGGTCGTGGTCGAGGCCGTGTCTGGGCTGGGCGATGCTCTCGTCCAGGCGGGAGTCACGCCCCGCCGCTGGATCAACAAATGGGGCGGATGGACCGTCCGCGCGGAAGGCGCGGAGATTCCCCTCGAGGTGGTCAAGCAGGTGGTGGACGGGACCCGCACGATCTCCCGCCGACTTAAATCCCATGTGGACCTGGAGTGGGCCTACGACGGGCGCTCCCTGTATTGGCTGCAAGTCCGCGAGATCACCACGCTCAACCATCGCAACGTATACTCGAATCACATCTCGAAGGAGATGTTGCCCGGGATCATCAAGCCGCTGATCGCATCGGTCAACATCCCGCTGGTCTGCACCATGTGGGTGCGCTTCATGAACGAGATGATCGGCAGGACCAGCGTCACTCCGCAGGAACTGGCGCGTTCCTTTTATTATCGGGTGTATTTCAACATGGGCACCCTGGGACGTCTATTCGAAGAAGTGGGGCTGCCCGCCGATTCGGTCGAGACCATGATGAACCTCGCCCCGCCCGACGCGGACAAGCCGCGCATGAAGCCGACCTTCCGCACCCTGCTGCGTCTGCCGAACATGCTGGCCTTTGGCGTGGACAAGTGGTGGTTCCTCGGCAGGATGAAAAAGGCTTTGCCTGAACTGGAACAGCGGTTCAAGTCCTTCCAGCCTGGGGCGCGCAGCGCCCTGGACGATGCCCATCTGCTGGCCGAGATCGACCGCCTGTATCAGGCCGTGCAGGACACCGCCTACTTCAACATCGTCGGCCCGATTCTGATGGGCATGTACAACCGATTTCTCAAATTGCAATTGGGTCGCCTCGGCGTGGACTTTTCCAATTTTGACCTGATGGAGAAGGCCGAAGGGCTCGATGAGTACGACCCCAAGGCGCACCTGCATCAACTGCACCAGGAATTCCTGCTGCTCGACGGGAATGTGCGCAACCGCATCCTGGCAGACGCGAGCTACGAGGACTTTCTGCGCCTCGAAGGCATTCCCAAATTTCAAGAAAGGGTGAGCCACTTCCTCAAGCAGTTCGGCCACCTGAGCGACAACGGCAACGACTTCTCCGCCACGCCCTGGCGCGAAAGTCCCGAGCTGATCCTCGGCCTGATCGCAGACTTCGTCCCCGCGCCCAAGGAGCAGGCGCAGCGGGTCCGCTTCGAGGAGTTGCCCGTACGCGGACCACGGCGCTGGCTGCTGCGCGAACTTCACCAGCGCGCCCGCAATTTCCGCCTGATGCGGGAGAGGGTCAGTTTCATCTACACCCACGGGTATGGCCTGTTCCGTTACTATTACCTCGAACTCGGCAGGCGGCTCGTCCAACGCGGACAGGTCGATGACCCGACTGACGTCTTCTACCTGACCGACGCCGAAGCCCGCGCCGCCCTGACCCAGCCAAACCCCGCGACCGATCTGCGTGCCATTGTCGCCGAACATCGTGTGGGCATCGATGCCTATCGCGATGTCCCCCTGCCCCCCGTCATCTACGGAGACGACCCGCCGCCCGTCGCCGCCGCCACCGCGGAAAAGCTGATCGGCATCCCGACCTCGCTCGGGCACTACACCGGTCGGGTGGCGGTCGTGCGGGGCATTCAGGATTTTGCCAAGGTCCAGGCGGGAGACGTGCTCGTCATCCCGTATTCGGACGTGGGCTGGACTCCGCTCTTCGCGCGGGCGGGCGC
Source organism: uncultured Anaerolineaceae bacterium (assembly GCA_964524485.1). Classification (GTDB taxonomy): domain Bacteria; phylum Chloroflexota; class Anaerolineae; order Anaerolineales; family Villigracilaceae; genus JACPVF01. Next base: position 3,126 of record CAZGFR010000082.1, read on the forward strand.
CGTCGTGGCCGAGTCGGGCGGGCTGCTTTCGCACAGCTCCATCGTGGCCCGCGAATACAACATCCCTGCCGTGGTCTCGGCGGAAGGCGCCACCCGCCTGCCCGACCGCACCCTGGTGACCGTCAACGGCCACACAGGGGAAGTGCTGATCCATTCTGCATCGTAAGGAGAACCCATGCCTGTTCTGGAAGCCAAGGATCTGCGCAAGGAATACAAGTTGGGCGGGCATCGCGTCAACGCGCTGGACGGGGTCAACTTTCAGGTCGAGAAGGGAGAGTTCGTCGCCATCATGGGCCCTTCGGGCAGCGGCAAGTCCACGCTGCTGCATCTGCTCGGCGGGCTCGACTCGCCCAGCAGCGGCGGCATCACCCTGGCCGACCAGAACCTGGCGCGCCTGTCCGAGCATAAAGCCACTTTGGTGCGCCGTCACAACGTGGGCTTCGTCTTCCAATTCTTCAACCTGCTCCCCACCTTGTCGGCGGAGGAGAACATCCTTCTGCCCGTCATCATCGACGGCAAGGACCCGCGCAAATACAAGGAGCGCCTCGCCCGCCTGCTCGAACTGGTCGGGCTGCAGGACCGTCGTCACCACAAGCCCGACCAACTCTCGGGCGGCGAACAGCAGCGCGTGGCCATCGCCCGCGCGCTGGTCACAGAGCCCGCCATCCTGCTGGCCGACGAACCCACGGGCAACCTGGACACGAAAACGGGCACCGCCATCATGGAACTCCTGCGCCGCTCCTGCGACGAACTCCAGCAGACTGTCATCGCGGTGACGCACGACGCGCGCGCCGCCGCCTACGCCGACCGCATCATCTTCCTGCGCGACGGGAGCATCGTCCACGAACGGACTGCCGACCCTGAGGAGGCGTTCGGGCCGCGCCTGCGCGGAATCCTCGAGACCATGGAACAGCTGGAAGCGGTATGATGCGCCTGACCCGCATGCTGACCTTCCGCTCGATTCGAGCGCGGTTTCCCCGCTTCGCCCTGAGCGCCTTTGGGATCATCCTGGGCGTGGCGGGCTTGCTGGCCATCCGCGCCACGAACACGGCAGCGCTGAATTCGATCGTGACGCTCTTCGAGAGCACCTCAGGGCGTGCCAAATTGACCCTGGTCACCGCCGAAACCGACCAGGGAAGTTTCTCGGAGGAAGTCCTTCAGCGGGTAGAATCCACGCCAGGGGTCGCCCTCGCCAACCCGCTTGTCGTCATCCGCACCGACCTGGCGGACGACCGTCCTGCGGGAGGCCTAAACCTGGGTCTGTTCGGCACCGACGCGGGCGGGCTGGCCCTGCATGGCGTCGTCCCGTCGCTCGAGACCCAGACGCGCGCCTACACCCTCACCGCAGGCCGCTTCCTCGAAGAAAAGCCCAAGGAATACGAGATCGTCCTGGTGGAAGAATACGCCAGAGACAAGGAACTTTCGCTCGGCGATTGGGTCGAGATCCTGACGCCCAACGGCGTCAGGCGCCTCAAGCTGGTCGGCCTGATCGCGCGCGAGGGGCCAGGCCAGACCAACAACGGCTCCTTCGGGGTCATGCCGCTCGACACAGCCCAGGAGCTCTTCAATCGCGCCCGAAAGTTGGACCAGATCGACATCGTCCCCGCCATCCCCAATCCAGACACCGCCGAACTGGCCAGCCTGCGGGCCACCCTGCAGAGCGAGGTCGGGGTCAAGTACTCGGTGGTCTATCCGTCGGGTCAGGGCGAACGCATGACCCAGATGCTGCAAAATTACCAGATCGGCTTGAACTTCATGAGCGGGATCGCCCTGTTCGTGGGCGCTTTTCTCATCTACAACGCCTTCGCTATGACCATCGTCGAGCGGACGCGTGAGTTCGGCATGCTGCGCACCATCGGCATGACGCGGCGTCAGGTGGTGGCGCAGGTCTTCGTCGAGGCGGGCATCCTGGGGGTCTTCGGCTCGGCGGCGGGGGTCGGGCTGGGAGTCCTGCTCGCGCGCGGATTGACCCGCCTGATGGAGGTCATCATGAACCAGGGGTTGGGCAGCGTGGACTTTGCGTCGCCCGACATCCTCTTCAGCCTGATCCTCGGCCTGGGCGTGACCCTGCTGGCGGCGGGTCTGCCCGCCTGGCAGGCGGGGCGCATCTCCCCCATGGAGGCCCTGCGCGTGCGCGGGAAGTCGCGTGAGGGCTGGTTGATCCGCTACGGCTGGATCCTTGGCGCACTCCTGCTGATCGGGTCGGTAGTGCTGCTTGTGATCAATCCCTTCCCCTACGACGTCCAGTTCCGCCTCGGGAGCCTGACCGTCTTCGGTCTGTTCACGGGGGCCACACTGCTCATCCCCGTCACGGTCGGCGTCTGGGAACGGGTCACCCGCCCGATCATGGGCTGGCTGTACGGGGCCAGCGGAAGCCTCGGAAGCCGAAACGTGCAGCGTTCGCGCGTCCGCACCACGCTGACCGTGGCCGCGCTGATGGTGGGCGTGGCGATGGTCATCATGGTGCGCGGCATGACCGAGTCCTTTGCCTCCGACCTGCGGGTCTGGATGAAGGCCTATCTCGGCGGGGACATCTACGTGACCTCATCGGTGCGCATGCGCAGCGACATCGGACGGCGCATCCAGGAGGTAGACGGCGTGTACGCCGTGGCGCCGATCCGCTACTTCGACGTCAAGTGGCAGACTCCCACAGGCGAGACCGAGTCATTGAACTTCATGGCCGTGGACGTGGCCGCCTACACCCGCGTGACGAACTTCATCTTCAGCGGGCAGCAGGTGGACCGTCAGCTGGCCCTGCAGCGACTCCAACAGGAAGGGACGGTCTTCCTCTCGAATGTGCTTGCGGAAAAATACAACCTGGGGGTCGGCGACACCCTCCGCTTGCGCACCGCCAGCGGCTACCGCGATTTCGAGATCGTGGGCATCGTGGTCGATTTCTACAACCAGGGCATGGTCGTCGAGGGGGATTGGGAGACCATGCGCAGGTATTTCCACATCAAGGACGCTTCCACGTTCCTGGTCAAGGTGCAGGAGGGTAGGTCCGCGCCGCAGGTCCAGGCCGAGATCGACAAGCTGTATGGGGAACGCTATCACCTCACGCTCGAGTCGAACGAGTCGGTGCGCGGACGCGCCCTCAACCTGATGGACCAGGCCTTCCGCATGTTCGACGTGATGGCGCTGATCTCCATCGTGGTCGGCTCGTTGGGCGTGATCAACACCCTGACCATGAGCGTCATCGAGCGGACGCGCGAGATCGGCATGCTGCGCGCGATCGGCACCACCCGCGGGCAGATCGTCCGCATGGTGCTGGCGGAGGCCGCGCTGATGGGGGTCATCGGGGGCATCCTCGGGCTGGGGACGGGCGTCGTCCTGGCCCGCATCCTGTTCATCGGCATGACCACCATGTCGGGTTATCAGTTGACCTTCATCCTGCCACCCGAAGGAGTGGCGTTCAGCCTGGTCATGGCGCTGGTGGTCTCCCAGATCGCCGCCATTCCACCCGCCATCCGCGCTGCGCGCACGCGCATCCTGGAGGCGGTGCAGTACGAATAAGTTGTCCATCCAATTCAAGACGGCCAGCCTAATCGCTGGCCGTCTTCTTTATTCCTGCGGGTCGGGTTTGGTCTGCGGAATGGGGTAGCCGCGTGAGGTCCACAATTCCTGCGCCAGCCCCTTTGGGTTGGTCTTGATGCCTTGCTGGGTGAAGTAGTCGCAGACACGCTTCACGTCGCGTTCAAAGATGCGGAAGGCGTGACGGTTGACCCTGGGCGAAACCACTTGCGGAAAGTCGATCAGGGTGATATCGCCGTCCCAGTACAGGATGTTATAAGCCGAGAGGTCACCGTGGATGCGCTCGTGGGCCAGCATCAAGTCCAGGTTGCGCAGAACGCGCTCGAACAACAGCTTGGCCTCGGCGCGGTCCAGGTCCACTTCGTTCAACGTCGGCGCGGAACCGTCCAGGCCGCCGATGTATTCCATCAGGATGGCGTTGTTCGACAGGGTGTACGGCTCGGGGACGTCCGCACCTGCGGCGTGCAAATCCTGCATGGACGTGAACTCGTACGCCATCCAGGATTGGTGCAGCAACTCGCGTCCGTACTCGGTCTTCTTCTGCATGGCGTGCAGCATGCCGTCGTCGATGACCTGGCGGCCTTCGCTGTCGAGGTCGGTTCGTCCCTGACGGTAGAGTCCGTCGTTGCGCAGGTTGCGCAGCATGCGCGGACGATAGACCTTGGCGGCCACATAATCCGCATTGGGGAGGGCCGCGCCTGGCTTGCACAGGTAGACCGAGGCCTCCTTGCCGCCCTTGACCTTGCGCAGCACATCCGAGATCCACTGATGCTCGGCAATGTCGAACAGCGAATCCAGCAGCCAGGCTTCCTCGAAGCGGGCGGCCTTGTAGGTGAACTGGAATTCGCGCGAAAGTTCCTGCGCGCGGACGAACAGTCTGGCGTCGGTCTCGTTCTTCTTCGATTCGCGTTTCCGCTGTAGATGTTTCTGCGAGGACAGCGGGTGTTCTTCGTCGGAGTCTTCGAGGTCTTCGAAGAACTCGACCCATTGATTTCTATTCATGGTGGTGATTGGCCTTGTAATGAATAAACGTCTCAACCTACCCCCGCGTTAAAACAAAACCGCAGGGCATGACGCGCCTGCGGGTAGAGGACAAAGCTCTCGTAGTGCTATGCGAGTTCTACACCAAAAAGAGGCGCGCGAAAACAAGTCTGGACAGACGCTGAGATGACTTTCATCGATGTCACGTGCCTCCTTTCGGGTGAGATATCGGGATTCTAGCCCAGAGAGGGTAAGGCGTCAAGCGTTTTTGTTGCGCCGCCGCGCGCGGATCAGCACGGTCAGATACAGCGCAATGCCGAAGTTGAAGAAGCTCGCGCCGCGGATATCGGGCGCGGAGCCGATGGCGAGTCCGCTGGGCCAGAGCAGCGCGGCCCAATCCGCCAATTGCGGGACGAAGACCTTGTCGTACAGCACGATGGCCGCCGCGCCGAGGATGGCGCCAGGTACGCTGCCTGCCCCGCCTAGGATGACCATCGTCAGCACCATCGAGGTAACATGGAAGGACATCGTCTCAGGATCCACGTAGGAGAGCGTACCTGCGTACAACACGCCCGCCAGCCCCGCCAACGCCGAACTGAACACGAAGGCCCACAGCCGCGAGCGGTTCACGTCTACGCCCAATGAGAGAGCGGCGGACTCGTCCTCGCTGGAAGCCAGCCAGGCGCGGCCCGTGCGCGACTCCACGAGGCGGCGGCTCATCAGCGCGGCCAGCAGGACCACGCCAAAGACGAGATAAAACTTCATCGTCGGGCTGGCAAAGCGCAGGTCCAGGAAGTGCAGGGCGGGGAATCCGCCCAGGCCGCCCGCCCCACCCGTCAGCGTCGGCAGGTTGATCGCCACCTGTCGGACGAGCAATCCCAGCGCCAGCGTGGCCACGGCCAGGAAGTCCCCGCGCAGCCGATGGGCCAGCATCCCCTTCAACGCGCCCAGGCCCGCCGCCAGCAGCACGCCTGCCAGGATAGCCACAGTTGCATCGAGACGGCTGAGCAGCGCGCCTGCATAGGCGCCGAGGCCGAAGGACGCCGCAAATCCAAAATCGAGCAGGCCCGAGAGGCCGAGCGCCAGGTTGAGGCCGAGCGCCAGCAGGATGAAGACCTCGACCGAACGCAGGATGACCTGACCGCCCCAGCCGAGCGCATCCGACAGAAGTGGGAAGAGACCGAGCACCGCCAGCAGGAGCCAAAGCCAGACCCTGGACCTGGAGCCTGACCCCGTCACCAGGACCGAGTCGCGCGGCAAAGCGGACTCCACCCCCGCCCCACCCGAAACGGCCAGCCCATACGGACGCCAGGCCAGCAACGCCACGAGCAGGGTCAGCATCAACACGGGCGTCCACTGCGCGGACAGATAATAGTCGCTTAGCGAGGAGACCACGCCGATGGTCAAGCCGCTGACCAGCGCGCCGACGGGCGAACCGATGCCGCCCAACAAGGCCGCTGCAAAGGCCAGCAATCCGCTTTGTGCGCCGTGCGCCCCGAACGGACGCGCGTAATACAACGCGAAGATGAAACCTGCCGTGCCCGCGAAGGCGCCGCCCACAGCAAAGGCGCGGCGGATGGCGGCGTCGATGTTCACGCCGATGATCTGCGCGGCCTGCGTGTTCTGCGCCAGGGCCTGGATGGCGCGCCCCGTGCGGGTGCGATTCAAGAACCAGGTCGCCAGCAGCACAAAAAGCAGCGCCAAAGCCAGCATGAGCAGGTCGCTGAAGCGGATGACCAGGTTGGGAATGCCGAGCTTCGCGGCCAGGTTGATCTCGGGCAGCAGGCTGGGGATGCCGTCGGTGGGGACCTCGGGCAGGCCAGGTACACTGCGGTGTTCACCAGGGATCCACGAACCCTGGAAGGTGCGCCAGACCAAGGCACCCTGGAATAAGATGAAGGAAAGACCGAGCGTGGCGATCAGTGGCGCAAGGCGCGACGAACCGCGAAAGGGCTTGAAGCCGAACTGGTCCACGCCCACGCTGAGCAGCGCGCCCGCGCCCGCCGCGGCCAGCAACACGAGGACGAGCGCGAAAGCCAGTTGCAGCGGCGGCCAATTCTGCGTGATGCCCACCGCGTTGACCGTGGAGGTGACCAGCGCCGTGGTCAGCGCGAAGACGTCGCCGTGCGCCAGGTTGAGCGTGCGCACCGTGCTGTAGATGATGGTCACACCGATGGCATTGAGCGCCAGCACGGCGCCGTTCGAAAGACCGAAGATGAGGATTTGAAAGAACGTGGCAAGCGGATTCGGTCGGTTGGTCGAAGGGGTTTGAGTCGTTTGCGCCGCCGATGGGGGAGCCTGTCGCGCGGCGGTCCAGTCGAGGTCGTAGGTGCCGTTGCAGCGCGGCTGGTGCCCGCTCCAGTAAATGGACAGATGCCCCGAGGCGGAGTCTCCCTCGAAGGCGGCAGTCAGGCTCAGGTCCTCACCCAGCGGCGCGTCGAGACGGGACCCGTCCAGGGCGGGGCGCTGCGGCGCGTCGATCAATCCGTACTCGATGCCGTTGCAGTCGATGCCGTCCGTGCCTGGGAACTTATAGACAACGCCGCGCAGGCGCCCGCCTTCGATGCTGAGGGTCAGCGTGAAGGGACGGCCATCCTGCAGGGTGGCTTCCCCTTTCCACTCGCCGTCATAGGGTGAGGCGGGGAGCATGGCGGTCGGCGTGGGGGCGGTTACAGCCTGCGCGGTACAGGCGGACAGGGTCATTAGAAAGATCAGGAATACCAATAGGCGTTTCAAGGTTAAGGTGCCTCCTTCACGTATTTATCGAAGAAGACCGCGGTGCGTTCCATGAAGGCAAACCACTCGTCGGCAAAGAAGGAATGTTTCTCGCCGTCGTAGGCGAAGATCTCAGCGGGGCGATTGGCATCCATCAGGCCCTGATAGAGTTTTCTCGACCATTCGGGCGGCGTGCCACTGTATTCGGCCCCATCGGCGGTGCCGTAGTGAATCTGCACAGGGACCTGGACCAGGCTGAGGTGGTAAAACGGCGAGACCGCCTTGTTCATGAGCGGGTCCAATGCGGAAACTTCATAGGCCTGGATCAATCCCTGCGGCAGGGACTCGGGCAGCACGTCAGACGAGTTACAGCCATAGCGGGCTTCACCTGCAGCCACGTCGCCGACGCAGCCCATGCCCCAGCGCTCGACCAGGTCCGCGTTGTCGGCGCTGACGGTGGAATACAGCACCGCCGCGCGGACAGGTCCCGAGCCTGTCGAAAGGTCGAGCGTCAGCACCTTCATCGTCACGCCGCCGCCCATGCTGTGTCCCCACATCCCAACCCGCGACGGATCCGCCTGCGGAATGGACGGCAGGGCGCGAATCAGGTTGACCACATCGATGGCCAGGCCCGAGTAGAACAGGCTGGGTCCTTCATCCGAGCCGCCCCAACTGCGATAGTCCGAGGAGACGGTCAGGTAGCCGCGCCGGTTGAGGAACTCGGCCGCGCGGTCAGTGCCGTCACCCGAGTGATATTCCCAACGCGGGAAGAAACCGTGGTTCATCACGATGACGGGAAACGGCTCGCGTCCCTCGGCGGGAATCTGCAAAACCCCCGTGATGGTCAGTCCGTCACTGGGATAGGAAATGCGATAGCGGGTGTAGACGTCCGTTTTTGCCAGGGTTTCGAGGACGGTCACTTTCCCGCTTTGGAATTCGTGGCTGCGCAAGCCTTCGATGGTATAGGGGAAAATCCACTGGTCCACGCTGGGCGTGGCCGTCGGGGACGGAATGAGGGTGGGCGTGGGGGTGTCTGCGACGACGGCAACTTCGAGCTGTGCGGGCGTGGGAGTCGCGGCGGCGGTCGGCGCAGTGCAAGCGGTGAGGATCAAGGTCAGAACCAATAAACGGAGTCGCATCGGCCCATTGTACTTCATGCTGATGAACACGAAATCTTCTCACCATAGAGACGGGGAGAGGGATTCTCAAAAAAACTCCGCCGCCAGGGATGACAGCGGAGCCAGGAAAAGCGATGAACTTGAGATTGCTTCGAGCGCCCTTCGACTATGCTCAGGGCGAAATCCCTACAGGCTTACGGATGCGGCGGCCAGGGGACATCCACGGGGGTGGCGTATCCGTGCTTCTCGGCAAACAGCACGCGGGCGCGCGAAGGTTCCGTGCAGCCTGCTTCATCGTGCAATTGGATGTAACCCTGATACGGGTAGACGGGCAAAGGCGTGAAGATCACCACACCGCCCTTGCACAGCCAGGCCTCGACCAGGTAGCGCGCCGAGGTCGCGCTCTCGCGATCTCCCAGGGCCAGGTCGGGGATGGAAGACTCCCAGGTGACGGTGACCGTGTCGCCAGAACGGCTGGCCTCCACGTTCTTGACGGGCGGCCAGAGCGCGGGCGGAAGCTGGTAACTGCCATCGGGATACACCACCGCCAGACTTTCGAAGGGACCGCTCAGGGTCAGTTCATCGGCCTGGAACCAACAGCGGGTGACATCGCCGCGCTTCACGCCAGGGAAGTTGACGTACACCCAGTTCAGATCGCGCGCGCGGCCCGTGACCTGAATGTCGGTGGCGCCTTTGTTCAGGCCCGTCAGCGCCAGGTAGAACCTGCCTGGACCGTAGAAGCAGTACGCGCCATCCTGCCTGGATACGACGGCCGTTAGAATGGCAAAGGTGGCAGTAGGAGCGGGTGTAGGCGTATCGCTTGGGAGCGGCGTGGACGTGTCGGTGGACTTGGCGGGCGGCGGGGTGAACGTCTCGGTGAGGGGAATCGGCGAAGCGGTCGTTGCAACAAAGAGGGTGGCGCTGGGTGCGGGGAGCGAGGGAAGCTCCGTCGGCTCGGGCGGCGAAGAGCGGAAGGCGCCGCTCAGCAGGATTCCCGCCGCAACGGCCACGATGAGCAATCCGCCGATCAGCCAGGGCAGGAAGGCCGTGTTGGACTTGGCCGCCTGCGGCGCAGGTGCCGCGCCGCCGAGCCTGTCCAGGTTGTGCTGGGTATAGGCCTCGCCGACCTCGTCACCCAGCCTGCGGCGCTGGTCGCGGGCCTGCTGCAACAGGGTGCGCGCGGAGGTCAGGTCGCCCGTCATGAAATCGTGCGTGCCGAGTTGGTGCAGGGACCAGCCTTCGAGGGCGGCATCTTTCGTTGCGCGCGCCGCTTCAAGGACGGATGTCAACACGCGACGCCAGGCGTCCCACAGGCCGCGCAGGGTCAGGAAGGGATCGAGGGCGCGGCCCAGGGCAACGGCGTCGGGCCAGCGCTTCTGTGTCACACACCAATCGAACAGGCCGAGCAGGTTGCCGAGTTCCTCGGCCATGAAATCGAAGTCACGCCAGCGCTCTTTGGCGGAGGCCAGCATCACGTCGAGCAGGCGCAGGCGGGCGGATTCGATCCCGTCCCGTTCGAGCAGTAGCGGCAGCATCCCAGGCATCAGCCGCAGGCGCGGACTGCTGGCCTGCAACATCTCCAGCGACTCGAGCGATGCGCTGGCGGCCTTCCCGCCCGCCACCTGTTCCAGCCACGGGCGGCTGACCGACACGCCAGGCGCGGCCGCCACTTGCAGCAACATCTGTTGCTCCTCGGGCGAGAGCGTGTCCCACAGCAGGGTATAGACGCGTTCGAGCGCAGCCTCGATCGGGTTGGTGGATTTGGGCGCGATGCCGCGCAAGCCGTCGAGCAGGGCGGGCAGGGTCGTCCGCTTTTGGAGCAGGGCGTTGGCCGCCATGACCAGCGCGGCGGGCACGCCGTCCAGCAGGACGGCCAGCGCCTCAAAGCTGGGACGCGTCTCCTCGGACAGGGCCAGCCGCGAGCGGTCGGTCAGCAGGGCCAGGGCGTCCTCTCTCGAAAGCGGAGGCAGGTCCAACGTCTCGTAATTTTCCACAAACGCCTCGGCCTCCGTCGCCACCAGGATGGGCGAGTCGGGGAAAAGGTCGAGCAGGTCCTGGAGGTCGCCCCGGGAAAGGGTCATCGAGTTGAGCATCACCAGGGCGTGGACGTCGTTCAGGTACGGGTCCGCGGTGGTCAGGTCCACCTTGAGCGGCGGGTCGGATTCGAAGAAGGTGTCGAACAAGCACTGGGTGATATCGCCCAGGCTGAGCAGGTTCCCCTTTTTATCCACGCCTTCGAGGAAGACCACGCCGTCTTGCAGCGATGCGGCGGCGGGACTGTTGGCGGCCGCCTTGGCCAGGGTGGTCTTGCCCAGGCCGTCGACCCCGTGCAGAAGGACGGCCTGGTTGGACTGGATCCAACCTTCGATCTGCCCCAGTTCGGCCTGACGGCCCACGAGGGTGGGTTTGCGCGGCGGCTTCGATTTGAAATTCCGACGCTGGGCGCGCGGCTGCTTTTTGGCGTACTGATTGACGATGATGGTGCCGTGGTTCTCATGCACCAGCAGGTTGTTCTCGCCGTTGAAGATGGTCCCTGTGACGTTCCCCCCGACGTTGATCGCCGTGGATCCTGTCTGGACGTTCGTCATAAGGCCTCTAGGATTTCGAGCCGTATTGGATGGTACCGTTGTTCTTGCCGACCACGATGTTGTTGCTGCCGATGACAATATTGCCCGTCACATCGCCTTCGACGTTGACGGCGGCGCCGCCCTCCCCCGCCGAGACCACCTTGCCTGCGGGTTGGAGCCTGCCACCCACCACCTTCTCCAGCGGCAGGTCGGGATAAATCTCTTTCAGAACCTCCATCGGCAGCCCGAAGGAGGGCTTGCCCACCTCTTCGAGCGCCACCCCGCTCTGCAACATGCCGACGACGGCCTGCAGCTCCTCGTCCCAGATGGGTGCGCCGCTGAAGCCGTGCGTGACCTGATCGGAATCGAGCTGCAGCTGGCTGTGACCCGCGGGACTCTGGATCCAACCGAGGATCTTACCCGCGCCGTTCAGCCCGTGGATCTCGCCCAGGGCGGGGTAGCCGAAGATGGAGAACTCGTGCAATTTGCTTTGCTCCGAAGTGGCTACGCGCAGCGGAGTGAAATCCGCTTTGCGTTTGGGCTTGAGGACAGCTACGTCGAACTCCTCCTTCGGGCTGTAAAACTCCAGGTCCGCGCCGAGCACATCGGCGGAGCCTTCCAGCCGAAAGAAGGCGGTCATCTCAGGGTGATAATAGTCCTCGATGACGTGCGCACAGGTGAGAATCACCCCCGTGGAGACGAAGAAGCCCGTGCCGAGGATCTGCTCGGAACGCGGGTTGGATTTGATCGCGACAATAGCCGACCGTGGGTCCATGGGACTCTCCAAAAGTTGGGCAAGGGACTCGGATTTGGGTTAAGTATACGAAAAATAAGGGAGGAGGGCAATAGGCGCAGTGTGCTACAATTAATTAACCC